>NZ_JBJGZF010000007.1:0-214087 GCF_054050375.1 Geodermatophilus sp. SYSU D00879 | reverse complement strand
CCCCCCCCCCGCCCCGCCCCCCCCGCGCCCCCCGCGCGCGCCGGCCCCCCCCGCGGCCCCCCCCCCCCCCCCGCCCCCCCCCCCCCCCCCCCCCCCCCCCCCCCCCCCACGTCTCGGAGAGGAACACCCGTGAGCGACTGGTACACGACCTTCGCCAACTCCGGCGTCGGGTCCGGCGTCGTCAGGCAGCTCGGCCTGCCCCGGCCGGCCGTGCTGCGCCGGTACGAGCCCGGGCAGCCCCTGCTGCCCGGCCCGGCCGTCGTCGGGACGGCGGGGGAGGGCCGGCTGGGCGGCACGCTGGCCGCCGTCCTCCGCGACGCCGGCGTGACCGTCCCGGCCGCCGACGACGAGGGCGAGCGGCCCGCCGCCGTCCTGCTCGACGCCACCGGCCTGACCGGGCCCGGGCAGCTGGCCGCGGCGCACGCCTTCCTCGCCCCGGCGGTCACGCGGCTGCGGCCCACCGGCCGGGTGCTCGTGCTCGCCGACCCGCCCGCCGACGCCGGCTCCCCGGCGCAGGCCGCGGCCCGGCAGGCCCTGGAGGGGCTGGTCCGGTCGGTGGCCAAGGAGCTGCGCGCCGGGTCGACGGCGAACCTCGTGGTCGTGCCGGAGGGCGCCGAGGCGTCGGTCGGCAGCGCCGTGCGGTTCTTCCTCTCCGGCCGGTCCGCCTACGTGGACGGGCAGGTGCTCACCGTGTCGGCGGCCGACGTGCCCGCGGACGAGGACCCGGTGCGCCCGCTCGCGGGGAAGGTCGCCGTCGTCACCGGGGCCGCGCGCGGCATCGGCGCGGCGATCGCCCGGGTCGTGGCCCGCGACGGCGCGCACGTGGTCGCCGTCGACGTCCCGGCGGCCGGGGAGGCGCTGGCCGCGGTGGCCAACGAGGTCCGCGGGACGGCGTTCCAGCTCGACATCACCGCCCCCGACGCCGCCGGGCGATTGGTCGCCCACCTGCGCGAGCGGCACGGCGGGGTCGACGTCGTCGTGCACAACGCCGGGATCACCCGGGACAAGCTGCTGGTCAACATGGACGCCGCCCGCTGGGAGTCGGTCATGGCGGTCAACCTGCAGGCGCAGCTGGACCTCACCCGCGCGCTGCTCGACGCCGACGGCCTGCTCCGGCCCGGTGCCCGCGTGGTCGCGGTGAGCTCGCAGTCGGGCATCGCCGGCAACCGCGGGCAGACCAACTACGCGGCGAGCAAGGCCGGCGTCATCGGCATGGTGCGCGCCTGGGCCCCGGAGTTCGCCGGGCGCGGGGCCACGATCAACGCCGTCGCGCCGGGCTTCATCGTCACCGAGATGACGGCGAGGATGCCCTTCGGCACCCGCGAGGTCGGCGCCCGGATCAACTCGCTGCAGCAGGGCGGCCTGCCGGTCGACGTCGCCGAGACGATCGCCTGGCTGTCCTCGCCCACGGCCGCCGGCGTGAACGGGCAGGTCGTGCGCGTGTGCGGCCAGTCGGTGCTGGGCGCCTGATGGTCACCGTGCTGGAGTCGGCGCCGGCGATGGCGCCGCTGTTCGTGCGGGCCGCGCTCACCGCGCGGGGCCGCGGCGGCGACCTGCCGGCCACCCGGCTGGCCCGCCGCGGCGTGACCGTGGACCCGGCCGAGGTGGCCGCCTACGCCCGGGTCTGCCGGTTCCCGCTGGCCGACGCGCTGCCGGTGACCTTCCCGCACGTGCTGACCTTCCCGCTGCAGGTCGCGCTGATGAGCGACCGCGCCTTCCCGCTGGCGCTGCCGGGCCTGGTGCACGTCCGCAACCGGATCGACGTGCTGCGGCCGGTCGGGCTGGGGGAGGGCCTCGACCTCGAGGTGTGGGCCGAGCGGTTCGCCGTCCACCCGCGCGGCGCGACCGTCGACCTGTGCGGGTCCGTGTCGGCCGGCGGCGCCGAGGTCTGGCGCGGCCGCTCCACCTACCTGGCCCGCGGGGCGCGGGCGCCGGAGGGCGCGCCCGCATCCGACGTCGACGTGACCGTCGGCGACCTGCCCCCGGGGACCGTCCGCTGGCGCGTCCCGGCCGACGCCGGCCGCCGCTACGCCCGGGTCTCCGGCGACGTGAACCCGATCCACCTCTCGGCGCTGACCGCTAAGGCCTTCGGCTTCCCGCGGGCGATCGCGCACGGGATGTGGGCCAAGGCGCGGGCGCTGGCCGCGCTGTCGGGCCGGCTGCCCGGGGCGCTCACCGCCGACGTCGGCTTCCGCCGGCCGCTGCTGCTCCCCTCGACGGTCGCCCTGGCCAGCGCGCCGGTGGACGGCGGGTGGGACCTCGCGGTACGCGACCCCCGGGACGGGTCCGACCACCTCGTGGGCACCGTCCGCCCGCTCTGACCGGAGGAGATGCACCGTGGCCGTGTCGTTCCAGCTCACCGAGGACCAGGTCGAGCTGCAGAAGTGGCTGCACGAGTTCGCCGCGGACGTCGTCCGCCCGGTGGCCGCCGAGTACGACGAGCGCGAGGCGTTCCCGTGGGAGGTGCTGCAGGAGGCGGCGAAGATCGGGCTCTACTCGCTCGACTTCTTCGCCACCCAGTGGTTCGACGAGTCCGGCCTCGGCATCCCGCTCACCATGGAGGAGCTCTTCTGGGGTGACGCCGGGATCGGCCTGGCGATCGTCGGCACCACGCTGGCGGCCGCCTCGGTGCGCGCCAACGGCACCGACGAGCAGGTCGGGCAGTGGATCCCCGCCATGTTCGGCACCGAGGCGGAGCCGAAGGTGGCCGCGTTCTGCTCGTCGGAGCCCGACGCCGGCTCCGACGTCGGGGCGATGCGCACCCGCGCGGTCTACGACGAGGCGACCGACGAGTGGGTGCTCACCGGCACCAAGACCTGGGCCACCAACGGCGGCATCGCCGACGTCCACGTCGTCACCGCCGTCGTCGACCCGGAGCTGAAGGCGCGCGGGCACGCCAGCTTCGTCGTCCCGCCGGGCACCAAGGGGCTCGCCCAGGGGCAGAAGTTCCTCAAGCACGGCATCCGCGCCTCGCACACCGCCGAGGTCGTCCTCGACGGGTGCCGGGTCCCCGGCGACTGCCTGCTCGGCGGCCGCGAGCGGCTCGAGGAGCGGCTGGCCCGGGCGCGGGAGGGCCTGCGCAGCGGCCGCACCCAGCCGTCGATGGCCACCTTCGAGCGCACCCGGCCCGGCGTCGGCGCCCAGGCGGTCGGGGTGGCGCGGGCGGCCTACGAGTACGCGCTGGACTACGCGAGGCAGCGGGTGCAGTTCGGCCGGCCGATCGTGGAGAACCAGGCGATCGCCTTCATGCTCGCCGACATGAAGACCTCCATCGACGCCGCCCGGCTGCTGGTCTGGCGGGCCGCGTGGATGGCGCGCACCGGCCAGCAGTTCACCTCCGCCGAGGGCTCGATGAGCAAGCTGGTCGCGGGCGAGACGGCGGTGCGGGTGACCGAGCAGGCCATGCAGATCCTGGGCGGCAACGGCTACACGCGCGACTACCCCGTCGAGCGCATGGCCCGCGACGCCAAGATCTACACGATCTTCGAGGGCACCTCGGAGATCCAGCGACTGGTCATCGCGCGGACGATCTCCGGCGTCCAGATCCGCTGAGCCGGGGTGCGCCGGGCCGGGTCACCGGTTGCGACCCAGCGCGTCGTGGCTGGTGACCCAGTCGCCGGCGAGGATCGCCGAGGTCAGTGACACGTCGCCGGCCAGCACCACGCCGGCGCAGATCTCGGCGAACTTCTGCACCTTGCCCGAGCCGTAGCAGCCGAGCAGCTCCAGGCACTCGCGCTGGGTGGGCAGCCCGGTGCCGCCGCCGTAGGTGGCCACGATCAGCGAGGTCAGCGTGGTCGACCAGTAGTAGTCGCCGTTCTCCAGCAGCTGGGTGTAGGTGACCCCGGAGTGCGACTCGCTGACGTTGGCCACGTCCTGGCCGGTCGCGATGAACAGCGCGGTCAGCCCGTTCGCCGCGTGCGCGCCGTTGTAGGCCGCGCCCGACATGAACGAGCCGGCCATGCCGATCTGCCGGTACTCGAACAGGTCCCGGGTGTCGACGCCGGTCAGCCGCTGCAGCACCTCCCGGGGGATGGTGGCCTCGGCGACGACGCGCTTGCCGCGGGTCATGAGCATGTTGATCTGCGAGTGCTTCTTGTCGGTGTCGATGGCCCCGGACAGCACGTAGCGCGGGTGGTCGGGGTGGTTCTCCCGGATCCACTCGCAGGCGGCCAGCGTCGCCTTGCCGGTCATGTTCTGGCCCGCGGCGTCGCCGGTCGTGTAGTTGACCCGCAGGTACCGCAGCGGCCCGATCTGGTGCTGGCCGATGTAGGTCAGCCGGCCCGAGCGGGTGGTGGCCTCGGCGGCGGCGCGGATGTCGTCGAGGTGCTCGTCGACCCAGCGGCCGAACTCCCGGGCCTGCAGGGCGTCGTCGAACATGAAGGCGGGGGCCCGCTGCATGTGGTCGTCGACGACGGTGGTGCGGATGCCGCCGCTCTCGCCGAGCACCCGCATCCCGCGGTTGTAACTGGCCACCAGCGTGCCCTCGGTCGTGGCCAGCGGGACGAAGAAGTCGCCCTGCGCGTGCTCGCCGCGCAGGGTCAGCGGGCCGGCCAGCCCGATGGGCACCTGGGCGACGCCGGTGAAGTTCTCGATGTTGCCGGGCAGGACGGCGGGGTCGAAGGAGTACTGGCGGACGTGGTCGAGGCCCGCGCCGGTGCGCTCGGCGACGAAGGCCTGGCGCTTGTCGGCCATCTCACGGGTGTAGTCGTGCTCGCGGTCCCGGGGGATGCGGGTGCGGTGGGCGGTGTCGGTCATCAGGGCACCTCGGCTCGGATGCGGACGGCGCACCCAGTGTGATCCGGCCCACGTTCGTCCGCGACTCCGGTCTGGACCCGCGGCCGGTCCGCGCGGCCCCGGCGCTCCCGCTCGCCCCGTGGGCGGGGTGGGACAGTGGCCGGGTGGAGGTGGTCGTCCTGCCCGGCCCGGACGACGTCGCCCGGGTCGCCGCCGACGTGGTCGCCGACGTCGTCCGGCACCGGCCCCGGGCGGTGCTGGGCCTGGCCACCGGGTCCTCGCCGGTCGGCGTCTACGCCGAGCTGGCCCGCCGGGTCGCCGCCGGGGAACTCGACCTCTCCGGCGTCAGCGGGTTCGCGCTCGACGAGTACGTGGGGCTGCCGCCCGGGCACCCGCAGGGCTACGCGGCGGTGATCGCCCGCGACGTCACCGGCCCGCTGGGCCTGGACCCGGCGCGGGTGCACGTCCCCGACGGCGGCGCGGCCGACCTGGAGGCGGCGGCGGAGGAGTACGAGCGGGCGATCGCCGCGGCCGGCGGCGTGGACCTCCAGCTGCTGGGGATCGGCGCCAACGGGCACGTCGGGTTCAACGAGCCGACGTCGTCGTTCGGCTCGCGCACCCGGCTGACGACCCTCGCCCCGCGCACCCGCGCGGACAACGCCCGCTTCTTCGCCTCGCCCGACGAGGTGCCGCTGCACTGCCTCACCCAGGGACTCGGCACGATCCTCGAGGCGCGGCGGCTGCTGCTGGTCGCGCAGGGGGGCGCCAAGGCCGAGGCGGTCGCGGCCGCCGTCGAGGGGCCGCTGACCACCGTCTGCCCGGCCTCGGCGCTGCAACTGCACCGGCGGGCGACCGTCGTCGTCGACGAGGCCGCCGCGGCGCGGCTGACCCTGCTCGGCCGCCACCGGCACACCCACGCGGCCCAGCCGCACCGGCAGCGGCCCTAGCGGACCCGGCGCCCGGCCGCCCAGACGGCCCTGACGGACCGGTCCGCGTCGAGGGCGACGAGGTCCGCGGCGGCGCCGGGCGCCAGCAGGCCCAGCCGGTCGCCGAGGCCGAGGACCCGCGCCGGGGTGGCGGTCAGCGCGGTCACCGCGGCGACCGGGCCGACGCCGGCGGCGAGGGCGGTGCGCAGCGCGGCGTCCTGGGTGAGCGTGGACCCGGCGATGGTGCCGGTGCCGGCCAGCACCGCCCGGCCGCCGCGCACGGTGACCGCCCGCCCGCCCAGCCGGTGGTCGCCGTCCCCGGCGCCGGCGGCGGCCGTCGCGTCGGTGACCAGCGCGACCCGGCCGGGCGCGCCGGCCACCAGCAACCGCGCGACGACGGGGTGCACGTGCACGCCGTCGAGGACGAGCTCCAGGGTGACCCGCGGGTCGGCCAGCGCGGCGCCGACCGGGCCGGGCTCGCGGTGGTGCAGGCCCGGCATGGCGTTGAGCGCGTGGGTGAGCAGCCGGGCGCCGGCGTCGAACGCGGCCGCGGCGAGCGCGGCGTCGGCCTCGGTGTGCCCGACGGCGACGACGACGCCGGCGGCGGTGAGGTCGCGCACCGCCTCCAGCGCGCCGGGCAGCTCGGGGGCGACGGTCACCTGGCGCAGCGTGCCGCGGGCGGCGGTGAGCAGCCGGTCGACGGCGTCCGCGGTGGGGGCGCGCAGGTGGCGGGGGTCGTGCGCGCCGCAGCGGGCGGGTGCGAGGAACGGGCCCTCGAGGTGCGCGCCGAGCACGGTGGGGTCCGCGGCGGCCACCTCGGCGATGCCCGCCAGGGACGCCTCCAGCCCGGCCAGCGGCGCGGCCACCAGGCTGAGCACCGAGCGGGTGGTGCCCGCGGCGCGGTGCACGGCCAGCGCGGTGCGGATCGCGTCGGGGCCGTCGTCGAAGGCCGCGCCCCCGCCGCCGTGCGCGTGCAGGTCGACGAAGCCCGGGGTGAGCTCCGCGCCGGCCAGGTCGAGGGTCTCGCCGGCGTGCCCGGGCGACGGGCCGGTGCCGGTGGCGGCGATCGTGTCCCCGTCGATCAGCACCCAGCCGTCGTCGGCGACCCCGCCGGCGTCGAGCAGCCGGACGCCGGTCAGCAGCACACCGGGATCCTCCTCCACACGGTGCGGCCGGCGGCGTGCGCGCCTGCGCGCCCGTCGTCGACCTGCGGTCGTCTCGCGCGGCCCGAGGCGGCCGCAGGTCGACACCCGGCGGCCGCGGGGCCGTGCGGGGCCCGCCCGGGTCCGGTGAGGTGGGAGGCGTGGACCGCCGCGACGACCCGACCGCCCACCCCCGCCCGCTGCTGCGCCGGCCCTGGCGCTCGCTCGACGGGGACTGGCAGTTCGCGGCGGACCCCGACCTCGCCGCCACGCCCGGCACCGTGCGGTTCGACCGCACGATCCGCGTCCCCTTCGCCCCGGAGACCCCGGCCAGCGGCATCGGGTGGACCGGCCCGCTGCACCGCGCCTGGTACCGCCGCCCGCTGCCCGGCCGGCAGGGCGACCGCCGCACGGTGCTGAACCTCGGCGCAGTGGACCGCGTGTGCGACGTCTGGGTGGGCGGCGCGCACGTCACGCGGCACGAGGGCGGCTACACGCCCTTCCGGGTCGACGTCACCGACTCCCTCGGCGACGGCGCCGACCTCCTCGTCCGGGCCGACGACGACCCCCGCGACCTCGAGGCGCCGCGCGGCAAGCAGGACTGGCGCGACGAGCCGCACGCGATCTTCTACCCGCGCACCACCGGCATCTGGCGCACGCCGTGGCTGGAGTCCGTGGCGCGGGAGCACGTCACCGACGTCGTCTGGCGCGGTGACCCGCGCACCCTGCGGGTCGACGTCCGGGTGGAGCTGTCGGTCCCCGTCACCCGCGCCCGGCTGCACCTGCGCCTGTGGGCCGGGGAGCGGCTGCTCGCCGACGACGCGGTCCGGGTCGACGGCACGGTGGTCGAGCGGACGCTGCGGGTCGGCGACGGCGGCACCGACGACCGCTGGCACCTGACCTGGGAGCCCGGCCCGGACCCGGTGCTCCTCGACGCCGAGATCGCGCTGGTCCGCGACGACGGCGAGGTCCTCGACGAGGTCGCGAGCTACACCGCGCTGCGCTCGGTCGAGGTCGACGACGGGCGCTTACTGGTCAACGGCCGGCCGGTGCCGCTGCGCCTGGTGCTCGACCAGGGCTACTGGCCGCACACCGGCGCCACCCCGCCCGACGTCGCCGCGCTCCGCCGCGACCTGGAGCTCACCCGCGCGCTGGGTTTCACCGGCGCCCGCAAGCACCAGAAGACCGAGGACCCGCGGTACCTCGCCCTCGCCGACCGCACGGGCCTGCTGGTGTGGACGGAGATGCCCGCGGCGTACCGCCCCGGCCCGACGTCGGCCGCCCGGCTGCTGCGCGAGTGGACCGAGGTGGTGGTCGCCCACCGCGGGCACCCGAGCGTGGTCGCGTGGGTGCCGCTCAACGAGTCGTGGGGCGTGCAGGAGGCGGCCGCCGACCGCACCCAGCGCGGCCTGGTCACCGCCCTGGCGGCCACGGCCGACGCGCTCGACGGCACCCGCCCGGTCTCGGCGAACGACGGCTGGGAGGCCCTCGGCGGGAGCATCCTCGGCGTCCACGACTACGAGCAGGACCCGGCGGTGCTCGCCGCCCGCTACGCCACCGCCGCCGACCTCGAGCGCCTGGCCGGCGGGCGGCGGCCCGACGGCCGGCTGACCGACCTCGACCGCGCGGGCGTCGCCGGCCGCGCCGTCGTCCTGTCCGAGTTCGGCGGGATCGCGCTGAACGCCGGGCGCTCCGACCCCGACCGCACCGAGCCGTGGGGCTACGCCGACGCCCGCTCCCCGGAGGACCTGCTCGCCCGCTACCGCGACCAGTGGGCCGCGGTGCACGCGAGCACCGCCCTGGCCGGGGCCTGCTGGACCCAGCTCACCGACACCTACCAGGAGGTCAACGGCCTGCTGACCGCCGGCCGGGTGCCCAAGTGCGACGTCGAGGCGATCCGCCGGGCCACCACCGGCGCCGGGTGACGGCCGGGTCGAGGAACCGTAACGATCACGGTCTCGAACTGCGGGGACGGCGGGACAGGGCCAGTGTCGGGGGCGGAGACGACACCGAGCCCCGCGGAGGTCCCCGTGCGCACGAACCGGCTCCTGCCCCTCGCCGCCGCGGCGGCCCTCGTCCTCTCCGCCTGCGGCGGCGGGGAGAGCGTCGACACCGGCGGAGGGGGAGGCGGGGGCGGAGGGGACGACGTGCTCGTCGCCGCGGTCAGCGCCGAGCCGGACCAGTTCGACCCGCACGTCACCAACGCCTACGCGAGCTTCCAGGTGCTGGAGAACGTGTACGACACGCTCGTCGTCCCCAGCGCCGAGGACCTCACGATGCAGCCGAGCCTGGCCGAGTCGTGGACGACCAGCCCCGACGGGCTGACCTGGACCTTCACCCTCCAGGACGGCGTCACCTTCCACGACGGCAGCGAGTTCGACTCCGCCGACGTCGTCTACAGCTACCGGCGGATCATCGACGAGGACCTGTCCAACGCCTACCGCTTCGCCACGGTCGCCGACGTGCAGGCGCCCGACCCGCGGACCGTCGTCATCACCCTGACCCGGCCGACGCCGAACCTGCTCGAGCTCATCGGGTCGTTCAAGGGCATGGCGATCGTCTCGGAGAACGCCGCCGAGGAGTTCGACCTGCAGAGCGAGGCCAACGGCACCGGCCCGTTCCGGCTGGAGAGCTCCGACGCCAACGCCACCACCCTCACCACCTTCGACGACTACTGGGGCGGGGCACCGGGCATCGACGGCGTCGAGTTCCGCTACATCTCCGAGCCCAGCTCCGCGCTGACCGCGCTGCGCAACGGCGAGGTCCAGTGGACCGACAACGTCCCGCCGCAGAACGTGGCGGACCTCGAGGACGACGAGGCGGTCGAGCTCGGCTCGGTCACCAGCGTCGAGTACTTCTACCTGTCGATGAACTACGCCGTCCCGCCGTTCGACAACCGGGACGTGCGCCGGGCCATCGCGACCGCGCTGGACCGCGACGAGATCACCCAGGCCGCCCGCTTCGGCACCGCGCAGCCCAACCAGACGGCGATCCCGCAGGGCAGCCCCTGGTACCTGGACTACGCGCCGTTCACCCCGGACGAGGAGGCCGCCCGGCAGCTGCTGGCGCAGGCCGGCGTGCAGACGCCGCTGACGATGGGCCTGATGGTCACCGACGAGTACCCCGAGACGGTGGCCGCCGCCCAGGTGATCGCCAGCGAGCTCGAGCCGATCGGCATCCAGGTGGAGATCCAGGAGGAGGACTTCGCCACCTGGCTGGACCGGCAGTCCCAGGGCGACTTCGACGCCTTCATGCTCGAGTGGATCGGCAACATCGACCCGGCCGACTTCTACGAGAACCAGCACCTGTCCACCGGCGGCAGCAACTACCAGGGCTACAGCAACCCGCAGGTGGACGAGCTGCTGACCCGCGCCGCCACCGAGCCGGACCAGGCCACCCGCAAGGGCCTCTACGACGAGGCCGCGCGGATCATCGTCGACGACGTCAGCTACCTGTACCTCTACAACCCCGACGAGGTGCAGGCCTGGGTGCCGGGGCTGACCGGCTACCAGGTGCGGGCCGACTCGGCGATCGAGTTCGAGAACGTGGAGCTGCCCTGAGCGGCTACCTGCTCCGGCGGGCCGGCCAGGCGATCGTCGTCCTGGCCGGTGTGAGCGTCCTCGTCTTCTCCCTGATCCACCTCGTGCGGGGCGACCCGATCCGCCTGGCCCTCGGCACGAGGTACTCCCAGGAGACCTACGACGCCCTGCGGGAGCGCAGCGGGCTGGACCTCCCCCTGGTCCAGCAGTACTTCCTCTGGGCCGGGCGGGCGGTGACCGGCGACCTCGGGGTGAGCTTCCGCAGCGGCGACACGGTGACCGCGCTGATCGCCGAGCGGCTGCCGGCGACGCTGACGCTGGCGTTCGCCGCGCTGCTGGTGGCGCTGGTCATCGCGCTGCCGCTGGGCATGCTCTCGGCGCTGCACCCGCGGTCGTTCGTCGACCGGCTGGCCACCGTGGTCAGCCAGTTCGGCATCTCGGTGCCCGACTTCTGGCTGTCGATCATGCTGATCCTGGTCTTCGCCGGGACGCTCGGCTGGCTGCCCTCGGGCGGCTACGTGCCACTGACCGAGGACCCGCTGGGCTGGGCGCAGCGGCTGGTGCTGCCCGCGATCGCCACCGGCGTCGTCTCGGGCTCGGTGATCACGAGGTTCGTCCGGTCGAGCACGCTCGAGGCACTGGGCTCCGACCACGTGCGGACGGCGCAGGCCAAGGGCGTCGCGACCCGCCAGGTGCTGACCTGGCACGTGCTGCGCAACGCCCTCCTGCCGCTGGTCACGGTCACCGGCGTGCAGCTGGCCTACCTGCTGTCCGGCGTCGTCGTCGTGGAGATCGTCTTCTCGTGGCCGGGGCTGGGTCAGCTGGCCTACCAGGCGGTGCGCGACCGCGACTTCCCGGTGCTGCAGGGCGCCGTCCTGCTGTTCGCCCTGGTCTTCCTGGTCGTCAACCTGCTGGTGGACCTGCTCTACAGCCGCATCGACCCGAGGATCACCCGCCGATGACGCAGCTGCCGACGCCGGGCGCCACCCCGGCCGTCCCCCCGCCCGCCGAGCCCCTGCCGACGGCGGCCCCGCCGCGCCCCCGCTGGCGGGAGACGCTCGGCCTGCTCGCCCGCAACCCGACCGCCGCGGTCTCGGCGGTGGTCCTGCTCCTGATCGTGCTCATGGCGGTCTTCGACGAGTCGCTCGCCCCCGACGGCCCCAACGAGCAGGACCCGTCGCTCCAGCTGCAGCCGCCGAGCTGGGACCACCCGTTCGGCACCGACGAGTTCGGCCGCGACATCCTCAGCCGGGTCATCCTGGGCGCGGCGACGTCGCTGCGCGTCGGTTTCCTCTCCGTCGCGTTCGCCCTGGTCGTCGGCACGCTGATCGGCCTGCTCGCCGGCTTCTACGGCCGGTGGGTCGACGACACGCTGATGCGGCTGATGGACGTGCTGTTCGCCTTCCCGGCGGTGCTGCTGGCCATCGCCATCGTGGCCATCCGCGGCGCCGGGCCGGCCAACGCGATCCTCGCGATCGGCATCGTCTACGTGCCGATCTTCGCCCGGGTCACCCGCGCCAGCGTGCTCGGCGTGCGCGAGGAGGTGTACGTGCGGGCCTCGCGCTCGGTCGGCGCCTCGGACTGGCGGCTGATCACCCGGCACGTGCTGCCCAACGCCGCGCCGCCGATCATCGTCCAGACCTCGATCAGCCTGGCCTTCGCGGTGCTGGCCGAGGCGGCGCTGTCCTTCCTCGGCCTGGGCCCGCGCCGGCCCAACCCGTCGTGGGGGCTGATGCTCGCCGACGGCCGCGGCTTCATCGAGCAGGCCTGGTGGTACACGGTGTTCCCGGGCCTGGCGATCGTGATCACGGTGCTGTGCTTCAACCTGCTCGGCGACGGGCTGCGCGACGTCCTCGACCCGCGGCAGCGCACCCTCATGGCCGGGGGCGGGCGGTGAGCGCGCTGCCCGAGCCCGCGGTGGGACGGGTCCTGGAGGTCGAGGACCTGCGGGTGGACCTGCGCACCCCGCGCGGGACGGCGCACGTGGTCAACGGGCTGAGCTACACCGTCGGGCCGGGCGAGACGGTCGCCGTCGTCGGGGAGTCCGGCAGCGGCAAGAGCGTGTCGGTGCTCGCGCTGATGGGGCTGCTGCCGGCGCGGACGGCGACGGTGACCGGGCGGGCCCTGCTGCAGGGCGAGGACCTGCTCACCATGTCCCCCGACCGGCTGCGGCAGGTCCGCGGGCCCGGCGTCGGCATGGTCTTCCAGGACCCGATGACCTCGCTCAACCCGGTGCTCACCGTGGGCCGCCAGCTCACCGAGGGCATCCGCGCGCACGGGGCGGTGTCGAAGGCCGCGGCCCGGGCGCGCGCGGTGGAGCTGCTCGGCGAGGTGGGCCTGCCCGACCCCGGCCGCGCGGTGGACCGCTACCCGCACGAGCTCTCCGGCGGCATGCGGCAGCGGGTGGTCATCGCGATCGCGCTGGCCAACTCGCCGGCGCTGCTCGTCGCCGACGAGGCGACGACGGCGCTCGACGTCACCGTGCAGGCGCAGATCCTCGACCTGGTCGAGCGGCTGCAGGCCGACCACGGCACCGGCGTCATCTGGATCACCCACGACCTCGGCGTCGTCGCCGGCATCGCCGACCGGGTGCTGGTCATGTACGGCGGGCGCTGCGTGGAGGACGGCACGGTCGACGACGTCCTCGAGCGGCCGGTGCACCCCTACACCCGCGGCCTGCTCGGCGCGCTGCCCGACCTCGCCGCCGACGACGGCGGCGACCTGGCCACCATCCCCGGGACGCCGCCCGCGCCCACCGACCTGCCCGCGGGCTGCGTGTTCTGGCCGCGCTGCCCGGTGCGCGGCGACGCCCGCTGCGAGACCCGGCAGCCGCCGCTGACGGTCGTCGACCGCGGGGACCGGGTACTGCCGCACCGGGCGGCGACCTGGTGCGCGGAGGGGGAGGCGTCGTGACCTCGACGACGGAGCGGGAGGTCCTGGTCTCCGCCCGCGGCCTGGAGGTGCACTTCCCGGTCCGCTCGGGCGGGCTGCTGCGCCGCACCATCGGCGTGCTGCGCGCCGTCGACGGCGTGGACCTCGACGTGTACCGCGGCGAGACGCTGGGCCTGGTGGGGGAGTCCGGCTGCGGGAAGTCCACGCTGGGCAACGCGCTGCTGCGGCTGGTCCCGCCGACCGGCGGCACGGTCACCTTCGACGGCACCGACGTCACCGCGATGGGGAGGAGGGAGCTGCGCGAGCTGCGGCGCCGGGCCGGGATGGTGTTCCAGGACCCGTTCGCCTCCCTCGACCCGCGGCGCACGGTGGCGCAGACGGTGGCCGAGCCGCTGGAGGTGCACGGCCTGCACCCGGGGCGGCAGGCGCGGGCCGCGCGGGTGCGCGAGCTGCTGGAGCTGGTCGGCCTGGACCCGGCGGTGGCCGCCCGCTACCCGCACGAGTTCTCCGGCGGTCAGCGGCAGCGGGTCGGCATCGCCCGCGCGCTGGCCGGCGAGCCGGACTTCCTGGTCTGCGACGAGGCGATCGCCTCCCTCGACGTCAGCGTGCAGGCGCAGGTGCTCAACCTGCTGCGCCGGCTGCAGCGGCAGCTCGGCCTCACGCTGCTGTTCGTCTCGCACGACCTGTCGGCGGTGCGGCACGTGTCCGACCGGATCGCGGTGATGTACCTGGGCCGGGTGGTCGAGGTCGGGCCCGCGGCCGCCGTCGCCGCGGAGCCGCAGATGCCCTACACGCGGGCGCTGCTGTCGGCGGTGCCGCTGCCGCACCCGGCGCTGGAGCGGTCCCGGCAGCGGATCGTGCTGCGCGGCGACGTCCCCTCGCCGGCGCGGGTGCCCAGCGGCTGCCGGTTCCGCACCCGCTGCCCCGACGTGTTCGAGCCCTGCCCCGACGTCGACCCGGCGCTGCAGCCGGTCGGCTCCGCGCCGGGGCACGTCGCCGCCTGCCACCTGCACGGCGTCGTGGGGGAGCCCGTGGAGCGCGAGCGGCCCGACCAGCCGGTCACCGCGGGCGACCCGGCGACCTGACCGGGCCGAGAACGCGCCGGGCGCCCCCTCCGGACGGCGGAGGGTGCGCCCGGTGCGTGTTCGTCAGCCGCGGCCGGTGCGGGTGGGGCGCCGGCCCTGACGGGAGCCCGAGCGGGGAGTCCGCCGCCCGTCCCGGCCGCCGGCGCGGGGGTGGCCGTCGCGGCTCCGCCCGCGGGGTGCGCTGCACGGGCGGCAGGTGGAGAACCACGGGGCGATCGCGGTGCCGCACTCGACGCAGGCGCTGGAGCGGCTGACCGCGATGGCGTCGGGCAGGAGCTCGCTGATCGCCTCGGCGCACTCCTCCTCGACCCAGGCGGCGTCGTCGGCGTCCAGGTCCGCGACGCCGGGGAACTGCCGCAGCAGCGCCTGGGCGTCGCGCGCGGCCGCGGCGGCCTGCTCGAACTCCTCGACGCTGCCGCCGACCGGGACGTCGGGCAGCACCAGCTCCGGCCGTACCGGCAGGCCCGCGGCGTGCCGCAGCGCGGCGCGGGCGAGCACGAGCCAGCGGGTGCGCCGCGGCGGCTCGTAGTCGACGGGCAGCTGCACCAGGCGCCAGACGGTGCGCAGGTCGCCGACGGCGCCGAGCGGCCCGCGCAGCAGCGGCAGCAGGGCCCGCACCCGCAGCACCAGCTCGCCGACGTCGTCCGGGGTCATCGCCCGGTCGTGGGTGGCCGTCCGGGCCCAGGACTCCCAGCGGACCAGGGCCTCGGGCAGGTCGGCCGCCTCCGTGGCGCCGAGGTCCTCGAGCTCCGGGCGCAGCCGCGCCCCGCGGGCCGGCAGGTCGCTGACCCGCTCGCCGCGGGCCACCTCGGCGGCGACGGTCACGAGCGCCGCCGACGCCCGGAGCCCGGGCACGCCGGCCAGGACGCCGACCGTCCCGTGCCCGGTCAGGCCGTAGCGGCCGGCCCGCCCGGCGATCTGGGCGGCCTCCCAGCTGCGCAGCGGCCGCAGCTCGGTGCCGTCGAACTTCGTCGTCTCGGCGAACAGCACGGTCGTGGCCGGGACGTTGATGCCGTGACCGATGACGTCGGTGGTGACGAGGACGTCGAGCTCGCCGGTGGTGAACCGCTCGATGACCTCGCGCCGGGTGGCCGGGGGCAGCGCGCCGTAGAGGACGCCCACCTTCCCGGGCCGGTGCCGGTCGAGCTCGGCGGCGACGGCGTAGACGGTCTTGCGGGAGAAGGCGACGACGAGGGTCTGCGGGCGGACGCGCGGGGTGCGCACCGGCGCGTGCAGGACGTCGAGCCGGGACAGCCGCCGGTGGTGGACGACCTCGACGTCGTCGGCGTCGGACACCAGCGGCGCCAGCTGCGGGTGGGCCTCGGCGGCCGAGATCAGGTGCATCTCGCGGTACTCGCCGGTGAGCAGCAGCCGGGCCCAGTGGTGCCCGCGGTCGGCGTCGGTGATCCAGTGCGACTCGTCGAGGACGAGCAGCTCGCCGCGCATCGGCGCCTTCTCCACCGTGCAGCAGAGGATCTCCGCCTGCGGGTGGATCTCCTCCTCGCCGGTGGACAGGCCGACGGCGCCCTCGGGCAGGCCGGCGGCGAGTTTGGCGTAGGCCTCGTGGGCGAGCTGGCGCAGCGGCGCGGCGTAGACGCCCGAGCCGGTGGCGGCCAGCGCCTGCAGCGACTCGTGGGTCTTGCCCGAGTTGGTCGGGCCGAGGTGGAAGACGACCCGCTGCGGCGGGGTCGCGCGGACGGGCAGTTCCGGCGCGGCGTCCTCGACCCACAGCTGCTGGGCGCGCCGCTCGGCGCGGGCGGCCTCACGGGCGGCGTCCCGCTCGGCGGCGCGGTCGGCCGTCATCGGGACGGGGCGCTCGCCGGCGGGGCGCCGCACCCGGCGGCGGGTGGACGGCGGGGGAGCGGTCTCGGGCAGGGGGTGTCCTTCGATCGACGTGCGGGGGCGGGGTCGACGCGACGTGCTCGCGGACCGGGTCGGGAGGACAACACCCTCCGGTCCCGGATCATGCCCGGCGGCGCCTCACCGGAGTCTCATCGGCCTCTCATCCAGGCCGCCGCGCGCCGCCCTAGCGTCGCCCTCCCGCCGACCGGCGGGACCCCGGCGCACCAGGGAGGCCGAGATGCCACGGACGGTCGCGAGGAGGACGAGGGTGGCGGCGATCGGGCTCGGCGCGCTGCTCGCGCCGGTGCTGGCGTCGGGCACGGCCGCGGCGGACCCCGACACTGCCGCCGCGCTCGACCCGGCCGGGCGGATCCCCCCGGCCAGTCCCTCGGCGGTGACCTCGGAGCTGCTGGCCCGCGGGTCCGCGGGGGAGTTCCGGCTCGAGGACGCCGAGGCCGGGATCAGCCTGGACGTCACGGAGCCGTCGGACGTGGCGGTGGTCCGGGCCACCCTGGCGCCACGCTCGTCCACCGGCTTCCACCGGCACCCCGGGCCGTCGGTGGTGGTCGTGGTCAGCGGCACCCTGCAGATGATCGAGCCCGCCCACCACGGCGGCGGCCGCTGCACGCAGGAGACGTACCGGGCCGGCAGCGCGTTCCCGCACCCGTCGGGGCCGCACACCTTCGCCAACCGCGGCGCGGAGCCCGCCGTCCTCGTCATCACCTACCTCGTGCCCGAGGGCGCGAGCCCGGCGCCGGTGCCCGTCGACCCGCCGCCCCGCTGCTGACGCCCCGCGGCGCGGCCGGGTGGGTCCTCCCGGGAGGCCGGGTTAGCCTCGACCTGCCGGGAGGGCTCGCCTAGTGGCCGATGGCGGCGGTCTTGAAAACCGCTATGGGGTCAAACCCATCGTGGGTTCGAATCCCACGCCCTCCGCTCGTGCGCCGATCGGTGCTGCGCACCCCTCCCGTCCCCTAACGTGCCCCTCCGCACGGAGATCCGAGTCGGACCGGTCCGGGGAGTGGCATGAGCGCAGGTGCGGCGCCGGAGGAGCCCGCGCTGGAGGACCCCGCGTCCGAGGACCCGGTCCTCGCGCTGGCCCGCAGTCGACGCTGGCTCGCCGAGGCGCAGCGGCTGGCCGCGATGGGCAGCTGGGAGTGGGACGTCCGCACCGGCTCGGTGACCTTCAGCGACGAGCTGTTCGCCGTCTACCGGCTCGACCCCGCCGTGGTGACGCCGACCTTCGAGATCTGCATGCAGATGGTCCACCCCGACGACCGGGGCCGCGCCGAGCAGGCCATCCTCGCCGCGCTCGGGGCGGGCGGGGTGTTCGACTTCGACCACCGGGTCGTCTGCGGCGACGGCGCGCTCATCTGGGTGCGCGCCCGCGGGTCGGTCACCCGGGACGAGGCCGGCAACGCCGTGCTGCTGGTCGGCACGGCGCAGGACATCAGCGAGCGGGTGGCGATCGAGGCGCGCCTGCAGGAGAGCGAGCGGCGGCTGCTGGAGGCGCAGCGGGTGGCGCGGCTGGGCCGGTGGGACTGGGACGCCGTCACCGACACGGTCACCTGGTCCGACGAGATGTACCGCATCTTCGGCGTGCCGCCGGACGCGCTGGTGCCCACGGTCGAGGGCTACCTGGCGCGGGTGCACCCCGACGACCGGGCCGAGCTGCTGCAGCTGCTCGCCGACGTCCGCGCGGGCCGGGAGGAGTACGGCCTCGAGCACCGGGTGCTGCGCGCCGACGGCAGCACCGGCTGGGTGGCCTGCCGCGCCGCCGTCGAGCGGGACGGGAGCGGCGCGGAGGTGCGCGTCCACGGCACCGCCACCGACGTCACCGAGCGCAAGGCGGCCGAGCTGGCGGCCGCCCGGGCCACCGCGGAGCTGGCCGGGCAGGCCGAGCAGCTGCGCCGGCTCGCGTTCACCGACCCGCTCACCGGACTGGCCAACCGGGCGCTGTTCGCCGACCGGCTGGCCCACGCCCTGGAGGCGCGCTCGCCCGCCGGCGTGAGCGTCCTGCTGGTCGACCTGGACGACTTCAAGGACGTCAACGACGTGCTGGGCCACCAGGCCGGCGACCGGCTGCTGGTCGAGGTCGCCGAGCGGCTCACCCGGTGCGTCCGGCCCGAGGACACGGTCGCCCGCCTCGGCGGGGACGAGTTCGCCGTCGTCCTGGCCGAGGCCGACCACGGTGAGCAGGTCGCCCGGCGCATCGGCGCCGCCCTCGACGCGCCCGTCCGGTTCGGTGACCGGCAGGTGGTGCCCAGCGGCAGCATCGGCCTGGCCCGCAGCACCGGGGGCGAGCACGTGCCCGCCGAGGTGCTGCTGCAGCAGGCCGACATCGCGATGTACGCCGCCAAGCAGGCCGGCAAGGGGCGGCACGCGGTCTTCGACCCGGCCATGTCGACGGCGGTCCTCGCCCGCGCGGACGTGGAGAGCGGCCTCCGCCGGGCGCTCGAGGACGACGGGCTCGTGGTCCACCTGCAGCCGCTGGTCGACGTCCGCGCCCGCGCGGCCACCCGGGTCGAGGCGCTGGTGCGCTGGCCGCGTCCCGGTGGCCTGGCGCTGCCGGCGGACTTCCTGCCCGTCGCCGAGCGCAGCGGGCTCGTGCACGAGCTCGGTCAGAAGGTGCTGCGCACCGCGTGCCTGCGCACGTCCGGCTGGCTGGCGGCGGACCGGCGCCGGTCGCTCTCGGTCAACGTCTCGCCGGTGCAGCTGCGCGAGCCGGACTTCGCGACGGCGGTCCTCGGCGTCCTCGCCGGCACCGGCGTGCGCCCCGGGCAGGTGCTGCTCGAGGTGACCGAGACGGTGTTCCTCGAGGCCGGGCCCCGGGTGGTCGGCCAGCTCGACGAGCTGCGCGCCGCCGGCGTCCGGGTGGCGATCGACGACTTCGGGACCGGCTACTCCTCCCTGGGCCGGCTGCAGGCGCTGCCCGTCGACGGCGTCAAGATCGACCGCTCGTTCGTGCAGCAGATCGGCGACGGCGCCGACGACCAGCC
This sequence comes from Geodermatophilus sp. SYSU D00879, assembly GCF_054050375.1. Lineage (NCBI taxonomy): Bacteria > Bacillati > Actinomycetota > Actinomycetes > Geodermatophilales > Geodermatophilaceae > Geodermatophilus > Geodermatophilus sp. SYSU D00879. Next base: position 194,931 of record NZ_JBJGZF010000007.1, on the reverse strand, counting down.
GATCCTCACGGCGCTGGTCACGCTGGCGCACTGCCTCGGGCTGGAGGTCACCGCCGAGGGCGTGGAGACCCGCGTGCAGGCGGCCCGGCTGGTCGAGCTCGGCGTGGACCACCTGCAGGGCCACCACCTCGCCCGTCCGGTGCCGCCCGAGGACCTGGCCGGCGCGGTCGCCGCCGCCGGCGTCGTCCTGCAGGCCGCCGGCGACCGGTCCGCGGGGCCGGGCCGGGAGCCGGTCGCGCTGCTCGTCGCGCCCGACGACGCCCGCAGCCGGGCGCTGCGCGGCGTCCTGCTGCGCGACGGCCTCTCCGTCGCCGCGCCGGGGGTGGCGGCGCGGGAGGCCGACGCCGTCCTGCTCGTGACCGGCCGGGGCGCGGACGCCGTCGACCGGGTGGCCGGGCTGGGCGCCGCGCCGGGGACCGCCGTCCTCGTGCTCTGCGACGACGCCGACCGGGCCACCCGGGCGCGGCTCCTCGCCGCCGGCGCCGACGACGTCCTCGTCGACCCCGGCTGCTGCCCGCCCGGCCTGGCCGAGCGGCTCCGCGCGGCGGTGCGGACGGCGGCCGGCGAGGCCCGCCGGCGCGACTGACCCCGCAGCGGTCCCCGGCGTGTCCCCCGGGACACGCCGGGGAGGCCCTCACTCCTGCGGGTGGGTCGGCTCATCCCGGGGGCCCGTGCTGCCGAAGACGGGGTGTGGCCATCCCCCGGGGACTGCGAGCCCGGCAGCCGCGCGCCGCCGCCCGCTCGCTGGTCCTCGTGCTGGGCATCTCCGCGGGCGCCCTCGCCGCGGTCAACGGCTTCGGCGCGAACGCCGCGTCTCCGCTGACCCTGGCGGCGTGCTGGACCGTCGTCGCCGTCCTCGTCGCGAGCGCCGTCGCGTGCCGTCGTGTCGCGCCCGAGCGGCTCGACCGCTGGGGCGTGTTCCCCCTGCTCGGGGTGACCGGGGTCCTGCTGGTCGCCGGGTTGAACCTCGTGACCGAGGACCCGTCGGCCGGCGCCCAGGCCTTCCTCGCCTTCCCGGTGCTGTGGGCGGCCGCCCACCTCCGACGGGCGGCCGTCACCGTGGTCACGGCCCTGGCCGTGGCGGCGAACGCCACCGTGCTGCTGCACCTGGCGCCGGTCGAGAACGCGGTCAGCGACGCCCTCCTCCTCGGCACCGTGCTCGCCGTGGTCGCCGTGATGCTGGAACGGGCCGGCGCGGTGCAGGAGCGGCTGGTCGAGGCGCTCGAGCAGCAGGCCACCGTGGACACCCTCACCGGCCTGGTCAACCGCCGGGTCTTCGACGACGCGCTCGCCGTCGCGCTCACCGGCCCGGCCGTCGCCGACGGCACCGCCCTGCTCCTGCTCGACGTCGACTCGTTCAAGCAGATCAACGACCAGCACGGTCACCCCGTCGGCGACGACGCGCTGGTCCACCTCGCCGGGATCATCCGGCGGCAGATCCGCGCCGGCGACGCCGTCCTGTCCCGGCTCGGCGGGGACGAGCTCGCCGTGCTGCTGCCCGGCTGCACCGCCGAGGTCGCCGTCGCCCGCGCCGAGTCGGTGCTCGGGACGGTGCTGTCCACGCCGCTCACGCTCCCCGACGGCAGCCTGCTGGCGATGTCGGTGAGCGTCGGGGTGGCGCACGCCCGCGGCGCGGCGGTCGGGATGCGCGAGTTCTACGCCGCCGCCGACCGCGCCCTGTACCGCGCCAAGCGCGCCGGCCGCGGCCGCGTCGAGGTCGCCCCCGCCTGAGGGGCCCGTCTCCCGCGCGCGGGAGGCGGGACGGCTCAGCGCAGGTGCCGGGCCGCGGCCGCCAGGGTGCGGGCGGTGAGCCGGCCGTCGGCCAGGCCCAGCGCCACGACGTCGTCGAACACCCGCTGGTCGGCCGCCGCCGCGCGGAACGCCGCGTCCATCACCTGCGGCCACCGGCTGACCCACGACGCCGCCGACGCCGCCCGGTGGTGCGCGCCCAGCCGCCGCCGCAGCGCCCGCCGGTGCACCGCGCCCGCGGCCGCCCCCGCCGACGCGGCCGCGCCGGCCAGCGCCCCGGACAGCACCGCGTAGAAGATCCCCTCGCCGGTCATCGGGTTGACCAGCGACGCCGCGTCGCCGGCCAGCAGCACCCGCCCGTCGGGCTGCCGCGGCCGGCCGGTGGACAGCGGCAGCCGGTGTGCCCGCAGCCCCGCGGGCTCGACCCCGGGCAGCATCCGGTGCAGCCCCTCCACCAGCGCCGCCCGGGTGGCCCCGCCGGAGACCAGCTCGCCGTAGCCGACGTTGGCCCGCCCGTCCCCGAGCGGGAACGACCACGCGTAGGCCGGCCAGCGCTGCTCGGTCGTCACCAGCACCTGGGTGCCGCCCTGGCCGGGCAGCTCGGGCGCGTAGCCGCGCAGCGCCACCGCCATCCGGTCGTCGGCGTTGCGCGGCAGGCCCAGCGTCCGCCGGACGACGGACTCCGCGCCGTCCGCGCCGACCAGCACCCCGGCGGTGAGCACCCCGTCGACGTCGACGCCGTCGCGCCCCGGCGTCACCCGGCGGACGGTGTGCCGCCGGAACCCCGCCCCCGCGTCGAGGGCCGCGGCGAGCAGCCGGGCGTCGAACACCTCCCGCGGCACCACCGACGACGGCCGGTGCGTGGCCCGCTCCACCGCCGCGCCGCCGGGCGAGCGCAGGGACAGCCGCGGCGCGGGGGCGTAGCCGGCGGTCAGCGCGGCGACGTCGGCGCCCAGCCCGGCGAGCACGTCGAGTGCCTCGGGGGCGATGCCGTCGCCGCAGACCTTGTCGCGGGGGAAGTCGGCCCGGTCGAGGACGAGCACCGAGGCGCCGTCGCGCCGCGCGGCCAGCGCCGCCGCCGCGCCCGCCGGGCCGCCCCCGACCACGACGACGTCCCAGCGCTCCACGGGGGCGACGCTAGGCAGCGCCGCGGCCGGCGGCCAGCCGGCGCTGTCCCGTCCGGCTCGACCGGCGCAGGATGGCCCGCGTGACCGCACCCGACGAGCGCGAGCTGCTGCTGCGCCTGCTGGCCAACCAGCGCACCGCGCTGCGCAACACCCTGTACGGGCTCACCGAGGAGCAGGCGCGGGCGACCCCGACCGCCAGCGAGCTGTCGCTGTCCGCGCTGCTCAAGCACGTGACCCAGGGCGAGCGGGCGAACCTTGCCGGCCGGGTCGGGAGCCGTCCGCACGCGGTGGAGGGCGATCCGCAGGCCGAGTGGATGGCCGGGTTCACCGTCGCCCCCGGCGAGACCGTGGAGGTCCTGCTGCACCGTCAGGCGGAGGTGGCGCGCGAGACCGAGGAGGTCGTGCGCGCCGAGCGCGACCTGGACCGGGTGGTCGCGGTCCCCGACGGCGTGGCGCGCTGGCTGCCCGAGGGCACCGTGTTCACCGTCCGCTGGCTGCTGCTGCACCAGATCGAGGAGCAGGCCCGGCACGCCGGCCACGCCGACGTCATCCGCGAGTCGATCGACGGCAAGGGCGCCTGGCAGCTGGAGGCGGAGGCCCAGGGCATCGCCGCCCCGACCTGGACCTAGGTCGGGGTGGGGGCCCACTTCCGCGGCGGGTGCTCGTAGCCCTCGACGAAGGCGAGCAGCCCGGCCGCGTCGGTCACCACGCCGAGCGCGTCGAGCCGGCGCCGCTCGAGGTAGCCGTCGTCGGCCATGCGGCCCAGCTGGGCCAGCAGCGGTGCCCAGAACCCGTCGACGTCGAGCAGCACCACCGGCTTGGCGTGCAGGCCGAGCATCCCCCAGGTCCAGGCCTCGAACAGCTCCTCGAGCGTGCCGGCGGCCCCGGGCAGCGCGACGAAGGCGTCGGCCAGCTCGGCCATCCGCGCCTTGCGCTCGTGCATGGAGGTCACCACCTCCAGCCGCGGCAGGCCGGGGTGGGCCAGCTCGTCGTCGACCAGGTGCTGCGGGATCACCCCGACCACCTCGCCGCCGGCGGCCAGGGCGGCGTCGGCGACGACGCCCATCAGCCCGACGTGCCCGCCCCCGTAGACCACCCCGACGCCGGCCTCGGCCAGGCCCGTGGCCAGGTCCGCGGCGGCCTTCCGGTGCGACTCCGGCCCGGGCCGGCTGCCGGTGAAGACGGCGACGCGCACGCGGTCGTCAGCCGCCGTAGTAGCGGTAGACCGGCTCGGCGATGCAGACCGGCTTCTCGCCGCCCTCGCGCTCGACGACGGCGGAGAAGGTGAGCTGCAGGCCGCCGGTGAACGGCGTGACGTCGGTGAGGGTCGCGGTCAGCCGCACGCGGGAGCCGACCGGCACCGGCGCGGGGAAGCGCACCTTGTTCAGGCCGTAGTTGACGCCCATCGCGGTGTCGGTGACCACGAGGACCTGCGCGAACAGCGGCACCAGCAGCGACAGCGTGAGGTAGCCGTGCGCGATCGGCCCGCCGTACGGGCTCTCGGCCTCCGCCCGCTCGACGTCGACGTGGATCCACTGGTGGTCACCGGTCGCGTCGGCGAAGGTGTCCACCCGGTCCTGGGTCACCTCGAACCAGTCGCTGGTGCCCAGCTCCCGGCCGAGGAGGCCGGAGACCTCGGCCATCGTCGTCGTGGTCGCCATGCGGGGTGCCTCCGTCGTCGTCGCCGGTCGTCCTCCCGATCCTGCCAGTGCGGCTTCCCGGTCCCCGCGCCGGCTGCGGTTCACTTGTCCGGGTGGCGACCATCCGTCTGACCCCCACCGACGGCTGGACCACCTGCTCGCTGGGGCACCGGCACTGGGGGCGGGCCGGTGCGGCCGGCCTGCTGGTGCACCGCGACGGCGACGACGGTCCCGAGCTGCTGCTGCAGCACCGCGCGCTGTGGTCGCACCACGGCGGGACCTGGGGGACGCCGGGCGGGGCACTGCACCTGGACGAGACGCCCGAGCAGGGCGCGCTGCGCGAGGTCGAGGAGGAGCTCGGGCTGGGCGCCGCCGACCTCGTGCTCGGCGCGCGCTCGGTCGACGACCACGGCGGCTGGGCCTACACGACCGTCCTGGCCCGTCCGGTCGGCGACCTCGACCCGTCCCGGCTGCGGCTCGACGGCGAGAGCACCGGCGTCGCGTGGGTGGCGCTGACCGCGCTGAACCAGGTCACGCTGCACCCGGGGCTCGCCGCCTCGATGGACCGGCTGCGGCCGCTGCTCGCCGCCTGAGCTCAGCCGACCGTCACGGTCAGCGCCCGGTGGTCGCCCACGCCCAGCCGGCGGGCGGCGGCGTCCCGGGCGGTCACCCGGCCCAGCGCGAGCAGGTGGTCCAGCTGCAGGCGCGGCCCGTGCGCCGGGAAGCTCGCCTCCTGCACCAGCGCGGTCGCGCCGAGCAGCCGCGCCGGCAGCCCGCCGGGCAGGTTGAGGTCGCCCGCGACGACCACCGGGCCGGGCAGGGACGCCACCCAGCGGCGCAGCCGCCGCAGCTGCCGCACCGCCGTCGGCGGCGAGAACGACAGGTGGGTGGCGACCACGGTCAGCCCGTCCAGGCAGGCGGCGACGGCGACCCGCGGCTCGTCGGGCACCCACCACAGCCGCGGCCGGCCGGTGGCCGGGTCCGGCGCCCGCAGCGGCAGCCGGGCGCGGCCGGACCCGAGCCCGAGCACCGCCCAGTCCCGCACCGGGCGGCGGACCAGCAGCGCGACGCCGTACGCGGGGCCGTCCGCCGCGCTCTCCGGCCCGCGCAGCCCGGGCGGGTCGGCGGCGGCCCAGGTGCCGCGGAACGGGCTCGGCGTCCCGGTGAGGGTGGCCGCGTGCCGCCAGTCGACGGCGTCCAGCGCGCCGGCGAGCACCGCGGCCTGGTCGGTGCCGCCGGAGCGGGGCTGGCCGGCGTCGACCTCCTGGACGGCGAGCACGTCGACGTCGAGCCCGGCGACCGCCGCGGCGAGCGCGGCCGGGGCCAGCACGCGGCCGTCGGCGCCGCGGCCGGAGGCGAGGTTGAGGGTGCCCACGCGCAGGGCGGCGCCGTCGGGCACGGGTCCGACGCTAGCGGCGGCGGGTCGCCCGTGCGCGGGACTCGGCTGGCCGCGCAACCCCGGGGCTGGTACTTCGTTGTACCGGGAGGTGTGAGGGCAGTCTCACCACCTCGACGGAGAGGGGTCGACCCATGGGCGCGCGGCACCGCGCAACGGAGGACGTCGTCGCAGGGGATAGCGCCGCGGCCGCCGGGCCGGCTCCCGAGACCGCGGGGCAGCGCTTCTGGTGGCGCGCGCTCATGTCCTTCGCCGTCACCGGGATCGTCGTCGCCCCGCTGATGGCCACGGCCGGCACGGACGCCTCCGGGGCCGTGGCCGGCGACGGCGGCACGGGCGTCTACTCCGGCGACCCCGGGGTCGCGCAGCCCTCGACCTACGCCCGGCTGACGCCGTCCTTCGGCGTCCCCGGCACGCCCGACGGCTTCCTCTTCCCGGGCTTCGGGACCCCGGCCGCCTCGTCGCAGCGCGCCGGCGGCGGCTCCGCGTCCCCGGCCGGGCTGACCGGCATCGCCGGCTCGGTCGCGGCCGCGACGACCGCGGCCACCGCCCCCGCCGCCCCCGCGCCCGCCGCCCCGGCCGCCCCGGCGCCCGCCGCTCCGGCCCCGGCCGGCGCCGCGGGCGGCACCCCCGCCGGCTCCGGCTCGTCCGCCGCCCCGGCCCCCTCCGCCGGTGCCCCGGCGCCCACGGTCCCGACGTCCCCAGCACCCGCCCCGGCCCCCGTCCCGACGGCGCCCGCCCCGGCGCCCACGGACCCCGTCGGTGACGCCGTGGGCGGCGTGGTCGGCGGGGTGACCGACACGGTGGGCGGCGTGGTCGGCGGCGCCACCGACGCGGTCGGCGACGCGGTCGGCGGCGCCACGGGTGCCGTGGGCGGGGTCGTCGGCGGCGTCACCGGCGGCGTGGGCGGTCTGGTCGGCGGCTGAGGCGGGGCCGCGGGCGCCCGGATAAGTTCCTGTCATGAGCGCCCGCGACGACGTCTCGGAGATCTTCGACAGCGCCGCGTGGCAGCCGGTCGACGGGTTCGACTTCGCCGACGTCACCTACCACCGCGCCGTCGACGCCGGCGTCGTCCGGATCGCCTTCGACCGGCCCGAGGTGCGCAACGCGTTCCGCCCGCAGACCGTCGACGAGCTGATCACCGCGCTGGAACACGCCCGGCTGACCACCGACGTCGGCTGCGTGCTGCTCACCGGCAACGGCCCGAGCCCGAAGGACGGCGGCTGGGCGTTCTGCTCCGGCGGTGACCAGCGGGTGCGCGGGCGCTACGGCTACGAGCACGAGGTGGGCCGCAGCAGCGGCCGGCTGCACGTCCTGGAGGCACAGCGGCTCATCCGGTTCATGCCGAAGGTCGTCGTCTGCGTCGTCCCCGGCTGGGCGGCCGGCGGCGGGCACAGCCTGCACGTCGTCAGCGACCTCACCCTCGCCAGCGCCGAGCACGCGCGGTTCAAGCAGACCGACGCCGACGTCGGCAGCTTCGACGGCGGCTTCGGCTCGGCGTACCTGGCCCGCCAGGTGGGCCAGAAGTTCGCCCGCGAGGTCTTCTTCCTCGGCGAGGAGTACTCCGCCGAGGACGCGCACGCGATGGGGATGGTCAACCGCGTCGTCCCGCACGCCGAGCTGGAGCGCACCGCGCTGGACTGGGGCCGGCGGATCGTGGCCAAGAGCCCGACCGCGCAGCGGATGCTCAAGTACTCGTTCAACCTGATCGACGACGGCCTGGTCGGCCAGCAGCTGTTCGCCGGGGAGACGACCCGGCTGGCCTACACGGCCGAGGAGGCCGTCGAGGGCCGCGACGCCTTCCTGGAGAAGCGCGACCCCGACTTCTCCCGCTTCCCCTGGCACGTCTGAACGGAGGACCCGTGATCGTCGAGGTGGTGGGCGGCGCCGACGAGCGCCCCGAGGTGCGGGTCGTCGACACCGACGACCTGACCAAGCTGCACCTGGCTCTCGGTCAGGTGACCGACGAGGAGGCCGACGAGGTGCTGCGCGAGGCGGGCCTCGGGCGGCTGCAGGACGACGGGACCGGCCTCCTCGACGCCGCCGCGCTGCGGGCCGCCGCCGAGCCCGACGCGGACGTCGCCGACTGGGGCGAGCGCTTCGACCGGATGGTCGAGCAGGCCCGCGAGCACGGCTGGGTGAGCGACGACGGCGCCACCCTCCAGGTCCACGTCGAGGGCGCCGCGGGCGCGTGAGAGACGGATCCCGGCGGTCCGGTCGGGTGACGATACGGCCCCGGTCGTTGTGGTCACTCCACTGACAGGCCAGGATGTGACCGTGCGCAACCTGATGTCGTGCGAACGAGTTCGCTCGTGAGCGGCACCCCCGGCCGCCCGCTGAGCGCCGAGCTGTCCGAGCAACTGGTCGCCGTTGCGGTCGACATCCTCGCCGACGAGGGCTGGGGCCGGCTCAACAGCGACCGGGTGGCGGCCCGGGCGCGCGCGGGCAAGGCCGGCATCTACCGCCGCTGGCCGTCGATGGCGGCGCTGGCGAGGTCGGCGGTCAGCCGCTTCACGCTGGTCCACGCCCCCGAGGACGAGGGCTCCCTGCGGGCCGACCTGGTCGCCCTGGTCGCCTCCTGGCGTCGGCCGCTGTCCCGCGAGGAGCGGGCCGTGGCCAGCCTCGTCGGTGCCGCCCGGCACGACGAGGATCTGCGCGCCGGGCTCGAGGCCGCCCTGGTACGCCCGCTGACCGAGGCCGTCGACGTGCTCGGCGAGCGCTGGGCCGCGCGGGGCGACGAGGTGCCGGCCGACCGGCTGGCGCTGCTGCGCTCGGTGCTCGAGGCCTTCTGGTGGCAGCGGCTCACCGTGGCCGGCGACGGCGGGATGGTCGCCGACCGCGTCGAGCAGGTCGTCGACGACGTGCTGCTGCCGATCGTGGTCCCGGCCGCGGAGCCCGCCCGCCGCTGAGGCGGGGCGGACGGTCCGGGGAGCGGGTCAGACGGCGCGCAGGGCCCGGGCGGCGTCGTCCGCCATCATCGAGCCCACCACGCCCGCCTCGTAGCCGGTGAGCAGCCGAGCGGCCAGCTCGCGCGCGGTACCGGCGACCTCCGCCGCCTGCTCGGGCGCGGGCATCGGCGAGCGTGGCTGGGTGATCAGGATGCGCGTGACCGCCAGCCAGGTGGCCGCGACCACCGCGGCCGTCGTCCGCGGGTCGGCGGGGGCCGGGCGCTCGGCGCACGGGCCGGTCCAGGCCTCGACCAGGGCCTCGCTCAGCCGGGCCTCGGCCGTGTGGTGCAGCTCCCGCTCGGAGGCCTGCAGCGCGGGGGAGCGGTCGAGGTCGGCGACGGTGCAGCGCCCGGTCGGGTCGGCCAGCCGCTCGACGAAGTGCCCCACCGAGTCGACCAGGTGCTCGCGCAGCGCGGTCAGCGCCGGCACCCCGGCGGGCCGCTGCCGCACCGCGGCCGCGGGCCCGTCCACCCACGGCGTCCGGTCGGCCCAGTAGAGCTCTTCCTTCGTCGTGAAGTGGTTGAAGACGGTCTGCACCGCGACGTCGGCCGCGGCCGCGACGTCGGCGATGGTCACGGCGTCGAAGCCGCGCTCGGAGAACAGTCGCTGCGCCGTCTCGCGCACGTGCGCGCGGGTGAGGGCCTTCTTCTGGGCCCGACGGGACTGATCACTCACGGTGCGAAGGGTAGCAACGCTGCGTTGCCGGTCTCGCCGAAACGGAACGACATCATCCGGTCGGGGCGTGCCGCCAGTCGTCGGCCACCGCCCCCGCCCACGTCTCCACCAGCACGGTCAGGTCGATGACGTCGAGGTCGGCGGCGACGTCCGCGATCGTCGTCGTCCACTCCCGCGGGCGGGCCGGGAGCGGGCCGGCCGGCCCGGCGCCGAGGGCCGCCAGGGCGGCGCGCAGCGCGGGCGGATCGGCCGGGTCGGGGTGCTGGGCGGCGTAGGCCGCCTCGGCCAGGACGAGCGCCGGGGCCGGCGCCCCGTCGGGGGCCGGGTCGTCCCGGAGGCCACGGACGGTCTCCTCGAACAGCCGGGTGCAGGCGGCCGAGGCGCCCGGCCGCGCGGCGGGCTCGCCGGGCAGCGGCACGAGGACCGACCCGCAGCCGGGGCAGCGGGTGGTGGGCCGGGGGGTGCCGGTCCCCGTGCCGGGGGCGGGCGGGGCGGCGGGCCGGAGAGCGGGCACCCGGCGATCCTGCCGCACCCCGGCCGGGGACGGTGCGGGGAACCGCACGTGGCACCGGGTGCCACCCCGCCGTCGGGGATCGTCGTCCCGTGGGGTTGGCTGCACGACGGCGGCCGCGCGGGCGGGCGCCGGGCCAGAGGAGGGCCGGGACCGGTGAGGACCAGGGGAGCGGTGCTGCGCGAGGCGGGCACCGAGTACGAGATCGTCGACCTCGAGGTCGTGGACCCGGGTCCCGGCGAGGTCCTCGTCGAGATGGCCTACGCCGGGCTGTGCCACTCCGACGAGCACCTGCGGCACTCCAACCCCGGTGGGCGGTACCCGATCGTCGGCGGTCACGAGGGCTCGGGCGTCGTCCTGGCGGTCGGGCCCGGCGTCACCTCCGTCGCGCCCGGCGACCACGTCGTCACGAGCTTCCTGCCCGCCTGCGGGCACTGCCGGTACTGCGCCACCGGCCGCTCCAACATCTGCGACAAGGGCGCCACCATCGCCATCGGGCAGCTGCCCACCGGCACCTACCCCTTCCGGCTGGACGGCGAGCCCCTCGGCGGCTTCTGCATCGTCGGCGCGTTCGCCCGGCACACGGTGCTCAGCGAGTTCTCCTGCGTGCGCATCGACCCGCACCTGCCCCTGGACACCGCGGCGCTGCTCGCCTGCAGCGTCCCCACCGGCTGGGGGTCGGCGGTCTACTCCGGCGGCACCCGCCCGGGCGACGTCGTCGTGGTGGTCGGTCTCGGCGGGGTCGGCGTCAACGCCGTCCAGGGCGCGGTGCACGCGGGCGCGACGCACGTGATCGGCGTCGACCCGGTGGCCATGAAGCGGGAGTTCGCGGAGACGCTGGGGGCCACGCACACCGTGGCCGACGCCCGCGACGCCGCACAGCTGGCCCGCGAGCTGTCCCGCGGCACGGGTGCGGACGTGGTCGTGGTGACCGTCGGGAAGATGTCGGCCGAGGTGATGGCCGGGGCGTCGGCGTGCCTCGGCAAGGGCGGCACGCTGGTGCTCACCGCGCTGGCCGACCACCCGCGCGAGGGCCACGTGGACCTCAACGGGCAGATGACCACCGTGTTCGAGCACCGCGTGCAGGGCTCGCTGTTCGGCTCGTGCAACCCCTTCCGCGACATCCCGATGCTGGCGCGGATGGCCGAGGAGGGGCGGCTGGAGCTGGGCCGGCTGGTCACCCGGCGGTACGCGCTGGACGAGCTGAACCAGGGCTACCGGGACCAGGCGGCCGGCGAGACGGTCCGGGGGCTGCTCGTCCACGGCTGACTGCGGTCGCCGCACCCGGGGGCGGGGCAGCGCCCCGGGTGGTCGCGGGCGCGGGCGGCTGTCCCGCGCATGCTCGTGCTCTGCCCACACCTGTGTGCAGAGCACGAGCTCCCGACAGGGGGATCCCGCGCTCCCTCGCGCTCTGCCTACACCCGTGTGCAGAGCACGACTGCCGACAGAACCCCCCCGAGGGTCAGACCGCCCCGGCCCGGGAGGCCCGGTACTCGGGGACGGTCACCATCGGCGGCCGCTCGTCGACGGCGACCGGCGTGCTGACCGGCAGGAACCCGCCGCCGTCGGCGCGGAACTGGGTGAGCAGCCCACCGGCGCCGGGCCGCCCGCTGCGGGCCAGCACCGCGGAGACCACCTGGCCGGCCATCCGGCCCAGCGCCTCCTGGTCCTGCGAGGTGTGCCGGCGCACGCCCAGGTCGACCTGCGCCAGCCCGTGCAGACCTAGCAGGCCGAGCAGGTCGACCAGCAGGCCCACCTCCACGCCGTAGCCGGAGACGAACGGCACCTGCTCCAGCGCCTCGCGCCGGCCGGCGTACTCCCCGCCCAACGGCTGCACGAAGCCCGCGAGCTCCGGCCACAGGGCGTTGAGCAGCGGGCGCGCGGTGAGCTCGGTGACCCGGCCGCCGCCGGCCTGGGTGACGCGGCCGTCGACCTCCAGCGGCCGGGTGTAGCAGCCCTTGACGTAGCCGACCTGCGGATCGGTCAGCAGCGGCGCGAGCAGCCCCGGCACGTAGTGCGTGACGTCGCCGAGCAGGTCGGCGTCGAGGAAGACCAGCAGGTCGCCGGTGGTGGCCGCGAGCGACTTCCACAGCGCCTCGCCCTTGCCCGGCCGGCTGCCGTGCGCGGGCAGCACGTCCGCGGCCGCGACGACGTCGGCCCCGGCGGCGCGGGCGACCTCGGCGGTGCGGTCGCTGGAGTCGGAGTCGACGACGAGCACCTCGTCGACCAGCGGGACCAGCCGGACCCAGTGCTCGACCAGGCCGGTGACGAGCCCGCCGACCGTGGTCTCCTCGTCGCGCGCGGGGAGGACCAGGCTCACCCGGTGGCCGCCGCGGCGCTTGGCCCGCAGCAGGCCGAGCACGTCGACGTCGGCGACGGAGCGGACGGCGGACGTGCGGCCGGAGAACCAGGCGGCGGCGTCGGGTCGCATCGCCCCACTGTCCCGGAGCCCTCCGGCCCGCCGCCACGGGCCCGGCCGGTGTTCACGGAGCCGTAGCCAGGCGTTCCGCCGTCAGACGCGGCTGGCGTTCCGGAGGGCCGCGGGGCTGTCCGGTCCCACCTGCGCGCCGGCGCCGTCGGGCTCCGGGTGCCCGAGCTCGGTCAGCCAGCCGCGCAGCACCCGGTGCAGGTGCTCGGCGCCGACGATCTCGCCGGGCGGCGTCAGGACCCGGGGGTGGGCGAGGAACCCGCGCTGCTGCGGGCCGCCGAGCCCGCCGTGCGACCCGACGTGCGGCTCGAAGGGCGAGGCCTCGTCGGTGTCCGGGTCGTAGCGGCTGTTGACCACGACGTCGGGGCAGTGCGGGAACGTGGACACCCGCGCCACCAGCGCGGGCGCGTGCTCGCCGTAGACGGCCAGCGGGTCCTCGCCGACGACCACGCCGGTGGCCAGCCGGTGCAGGCCGTCGCGGCCGAGGACGACCGGCCCGTGCTCCTCGGAGTGCACCAGCACGAAGCCCACGCCGTCGTGGTCGACCAGCGCCGGCAGCAGGTCGGGCCAGTGGTGCTCGATCTCCTCCAGCGGCACCCGGCCGGGCAGGTCGGGGAAGGAGACACCGGCGGTGTGGCCGGAGACGACGACCACCACGCCCGGCGCCACCCGCGCCACCCGGCCCGGCTCCCCGGACGGCGTCCGGTGCGCGTGCTCGCCGGCGCCGGCGGCCACGACCCGCTCGCGCAGGCGGCGGGCGATGAACCCCGGCCCGGACGCCACCTCGGCCAGCGCGCTGGTCACCTGCCAGCCCTCGGCCGCGCGGCGGCTGTCGCGCGGCTCGGGTCCGCGCCGCCCCGGGTCCGGGGTGCCGCCGCAGTGCCGGCCGACGAAGGACTCGATCGTCTCGCCGAACCGCTGGGCGAAGGCCTCGCCCTGGGTCTGGCCGTGGTCGGACAGCAGCACCACGTGGTACGGCCGCGGGGCGAGCTCCCCGGCGCGGGCCAGCCGGCCCACCTGCTGGTCGATGCTGCGCAGCACCTCGAGGGTGTCGAAGCGCTCGACGCCGCTGTGGTGGGCGACCTCGTCGTAGCCGAGGAAGTCGGCGTAGACGGCCGGGCGGCCGGCCATCATGTCCTCCAGGACCGCCGCGACGACGACGTCCCGGGCGATGACCGTCGTCCCGGGCCGGGCCAGCGGGTAGATCCCGCCGCGGCTGACCCGGGGCCGCACGTCCCGGCGCCGCTCGCTGGCGGCGGCGACCACCTCGCGGTAGACGTCGACCAGCGAGACACCGATGGTGCGGACGGCGTTCACCGGGTTGGCGAAGTAGGCGTAGTAGCCGGCGCCCACCCGGTCGCGGCCGCGCCGCGCGCGCCGGCTCCGCCGCGGCACCACGACGGCCAGCGAGCTCATGGTCAGGCTGACGTGCGGGGCGTCGCCGGTGAACAGGTTGCCGCGGCTGGCACCGTCGCCGGCCAGCAGCCCGCGGCCGTCGGAGTGCCGTCGCTCCACCTCGGCGGCGTCGGCCGGGTGGGAGACCGCGACGACGTGGTCGCGGTCCTTCTCGTAGTAGCGGAACCCGAGGACGTCGTGGTTGGAGCCGTGCAGGATGCCGCAGACCGAGGCGCCGGTCTGCGAGCTCCAGTCGGTGTGCCAGGAGGTGAGCGCGTGGCTGCCCGACCGCAGCCACGCGGCCAGGGTGGGCATCGACCCGTCGCGGACCGCGCGCCGGACGGTGTCGGCGCCGAGCCCGTCGATCTGCAGGAACAGCACGCCCGGCGGGCAGGGCCCGGCCGCGGAGGCGGAGCCGGCGCGGCGGCGGGCGCGGCGGAAGAAGAGCTCGTCCTCGTCGATCGCCAGCGCGCTGCTCACCACCGCCGTCACCGCCGCCATGGCGACGACGACCAGGGTGGCGGTGCCCAGGTCGGTGACCACGACGCCCGGGATCGCGAAGGAGACCGCGAGCACCCCGGCGCCCAGCAGCAGGAAGCTGCCCAGGCCGAGGGTGAACAGCGCGAGCGGCAGCGCCACGCGCATGACCAGCGGCCAGACCACGCCGGCGAGCAGGCCGAGCAGCAGCGCGGTCAGTGGCGGCTGCCACCAGGCGGGCATCGCGAAGCCGGCGAGCCAGCGGTCGAGGACGACGAGGGCGAGCGTGGTCAGCAGCCAGGTGAGCAGCACCCGGGCCGGTGCGCGCCCGCGGCCGAGCACCCGTCCGCGCTGGTCCGGCCGGCTCACGCGGGGCCGCACGACGTCGGGCTGCCCTCGTCCTCCGGCTGCCGCTCCGGCTCGGCGGAGCGCCGGCGGCGGGACCCGACCAGGTTGAGCACCGCGCCGACCACGAGGACCAGCAGCGTGGCCACCAGGGTGGCGATCAGCGGGCTGTCGAAGATCCCGCCGCTGGCCACGCCGAGCAGCGCGTAGGCGACCGCCCACAGCGAGGCGGCCAGCAGCGAGGCGGGCAGCAGCCGCCGCCACGGGTAGGCCAGCGCGCCGGCGGCCAGCAGCACGGGGATGCGCCCGGCGGGCAGCAGCCGCCCGGCCACGACGATCTGCCAGCCGTGCCGGCGGAACTGCCCGCGGACCTCCTCGATGCGGTCGGCGTGCTGCCCCCGCGCGACCCAGCGCACCGCGGCCGGCCCGCCGAACCGGCAGACGGCGAAGGTGGTGACGTCGCCGAGCCAGGCGGCGAGGGCGGCGACGACGAGCACCGCGACCAGGTTGAGCTCGTGCGCGGTGACCGCGAACGCGGCGGCGGCGCCGACCAGCGGCCCGGTGGGCACCACCGGGACGATCGACCCGAGCAGCACGCCGCCGAACAGCACCGGGTAGCCCAGCGACCCGTCGGTCCAGGCGGCGGCGAGGGTGGTGCTCATGCCGCGTCCGCCACGGCGGGGAGCGCGACCGGCCGGCCGGGCTCGGGGACGACGACGGTGGTGGGCAGCCGGCGGCCGGCGACCGCCTCGGCGAAGGCGAGCGGCGGCTCGGTCAGCAGGCGGCGGTAGCGCCCGGCCAGCCCGGGCAGCGCCGTGCCGCCGCGGACGGCGAGGGTGCCCCAGTGCACCGGGACGGCGACCTGCGGGCGCACGCGCGCCACGGCCTCGGCGGCCCGCTCGGGGTCGAGGTGGCCGGGGCCGAGCGTGGGACCCCAGCCCCACACGGGCACCAGCGCGACGTCGACCCCGCGGTCGCCGATGCGGGTCATGCCCTCGAACAGGTCGGTGTCGCCGCAGGCGTAGACGCTGGAGCCGGCGCCCTCGAGCAGGTGCCCGACGGCGACCGTCTCCGGGCCGTGGGTCAGGCGCGGGCCCCAGCGGTGGCCGCTGTGCACGGCGGGGACGGCGGTGACCCGGAGCCCGCGGTGCACCAGCGACTCCCCGGGGGCGAGCTCGTCCACCCAGCGGACGCCGCGCGAGCGCAGCCACGCGCCGGCGCCGCGCGGCACGACCACGCGGGCGTCGTCGTCCAGCAGCCGCAGGCTGGGCAGGTGCAGGTGGTCGGCGTGCAGGTGGCTGACCAGGACCAGGTCGGCGCCGGCCCAGGCGGCCGGGGGCGGGAGGGGGGCGACCCGCCGCAGCGGGCCGAGGGAGCGGGTGAGCACCGGGTCGGTGAGCACCGTCGACCCGGCCAGCTCGACGCGGACGGTCGAGTGGCCGATCCAGTGCAGCCCGGGACCCTCCACGCGGCCAGTATCGACCCGGGGGCCGACGGGCCCGCGGACGCCGTCCCCCGTCCGGGGAAGCCGGCCCGGCGTGCCGCTCCGGGTGCGGCGGGGACGGATGCGTTCCACCATGCGTCCCATGACCTCAGCGGGGGCCCCGGGGTTGCCACGACCGGCGCAGGACCTGTCCGGCGAGCTGCGGCGCATGGCGCTGCACCTGGAGACGGCGGCGGTGCTGGAGCTGCGGGCGGAGCGCACCACCGACCCCGTGCAGGGGGCGGTGCTGCGCCGGCGCGCCGATCAGCGCCGCCAGGAGGCCGCGCGGCTGCGCGAGCAGCTGGCGGCCGGGGGCATGGCCCTGCCACCACGCGACCGGCCGACCACCCCGGGCCCGTAGCCCGCCCGTCCAGCCTGCCGACGGCGACCTCCGCATCGTCCCGGCCGGCCTCGTGTCGCGCGCTACTGCTCCCCGGAGGGCACGGACCCCGCCTGCTCCTGTTCGACCGCGTCGAGTGCGCCGTGTGCCGACGGCGCGCCGTTGTTCTGGTGTCCCGCGACGGTCAGGCGCCGCCGCACGCACTGGGAGGTGATCTCCCCGGCGACGTCCCGCACCTTGCGGCGGTGACGTTGGGCCAGCTCGTTGAGGCGCTCGAACGCCTGGTCCTCGTTGATCCCGTACTCGTGCATGAGGATCCCCTTGGCCCGTTCGATCACCGGGCGTGAGGCGAGCGCCTCCCGGAGCTGCGCCACCTCCCGTCGCAGGGCCGCCACCTCGCCGGTTCGGTCGGCGGCCACCTCCTGTTCGAGCAACCGGGTGATCGTCTGCCGGACCTCGGCCAGGAGGCGCTGCGTGGGTTGCACGCTCTCCTCGATCGCGTACAACAGGTTCTCCGCGAGGTGCAGGCCGTCCTGCCTGAACAGATGCTCTTCTCGCATGGTCCGACTGTCGCCCCTCGCCGGGGTGGGGACCAGGGTCCACGGGCTCCGGTCGTGACGGCTCGCACCCTGGCTCGCGGAGCGTGTCCTCCCGACCGCGAGAGGCTACGGGGGACGAGCGCGCCGCAGACCCTTACACACGGTGCCCGCAACTGCTAGCTTCGCCGCCGCGCGGGCCCTCAGATCCGGGACCGGCCCGAAGCGACCGGCGCTCGAGACCTGAGCGCGGCGCAGAACGGCGCACGGGGGTCGCTGCACGCACGGGGGTCGCTGCAGCCGACGCCGTCATCCGCCGCGACCGGGCCGGTCCGGGCCGCAACCGCCACCAGGTGGTCCGTCCGGGTGCTCCCCGGCCGGTCCTGGGGCGCTGCTCCTCTGCTCCGCAGGCGTTCTCTCGGTGTCCTCCGTGCCCGCGCCCCACCGCGCCGGTCGCCAGCCGGTCCGTCGGAGCGCCTTCCCGTTCCCCACCCGCGGCTCCGGACGACCGGTCCGCGGACCCGCCGACGACATCGGAGGTCCACCGTGTGCGGCATCGTCGCCTGTCACCGTCCGAGGGGGGCGTCGGCCTTCCTGGTGGACGTGCTGCGCCGCCTGGAGTACCGCGGCTACGACTCCGCCGGGGTCGCGCTCAACGACGCGGCCGGGAACGGCCCGAGGGTGATCCGCACGGTCGGCCGGGTGGCCCGCCTGGCCGCGCTGATCCAGGACGAGTGTCCGATGGCGGACGCCGGGACCGGCATCGGGCACACCCGCTGGGCCACGCACGGTGGGGTCTCCACCGGGAACGCCCACCCGCACACCGACTGCACCGGCGCCGTCGCCGTCGTCCACAACGGCATCGTCGACAACGCCGTCTCCCTGCGCGGCGACCTCGAGGCCCGGGGGCACGTCTTCTCGTCCACGGTCGACAGCGAGGTCGTCGCCCACCTCGTCGAGGAGCGGCTCGCGGAGACGGGCTCCCTCCCGGCGGCCGTGGTCGCCGCCGTCCGCTCCCTGCGCGGCACCTGGGCCCTCGCCGTGGTGGCCGGCGGCTCCGACTCGGTCGTCGTGGCCTCGTACCGCTCTCCGCTGGTCGTCGGGTCCAGTGAGGACGGGCACGTCGCCGCCAGCGACGTCACCGCGCTGGCCGGCACGGTCCCGATGGTCAGCGTGCTCTGCGACGGCGACGTCGTCGTCCTCGGTGACGAGGTGACCTGGCTGGCCCCCGACGGTCGCGAGCAGCCCCCGCGGGCATCGGTCCGGCTCGAGTGGGCCGCCGAGGACGTCGAACGCGGCTCCTACGACGACTTCATGGAGAAGGAGATCGCGGAGCAGCCGACGGTGGTGGGGCGCCTCCTCGAGCGCGTGCTGCCCGGCGTCGCCGACGGCGGGTTGTGGCGCGGACTGCGCGTGCCCGACCCCCGCCTGTTCCGCTTCGTCGCCTGTGGGACGTCGTTGCACGCCGCACAGGTCGTCGCCCGCACGTTCAGCACGCTGTCGGGCTGGCCCTCCGAGGTCGTCGTCGCCTCCGAGTACGACGAGACGGTGACCGGACGCTCGGACCGGTGGCTGCTGACGGTGGCCGTGTCCCAGTCCGGTGAGACGACGGACGTCCTGCACGCGCTGGAGGACGTGGGCGGACCGGTCCTGGCCATCACCAACCGGCCCGCCTCCACGCTGGCCCGCCGCAGCGATGCCGTCCTCGAGACGGGCTCCGGGCCCGAGATCGGCGTCGCGGCCACCAAGACCTTCACGTCCCAGGTGGTCGCCGGGGTCGCGCTGGCGCTGTCCCACGCCGCGGCCACCCGGGCTGCGACCCCGGCGCAGGTGGCCCGGCTGGGCCTGCGGCTGGGCGGGCTGCCGGGACGCCTCGAGGCTGCACACACGGCCGCCTTCCCCGTCGCGATGGCGCTCGCCGACGAGCTGGCGGGGCAGAGGTCCTTCTTCTACGTCTCCCGTGGCGCCGGGCTGCCCTACGCCGCAGAGGGGGCGCTCAAGCTCAAGGAGATCACCTACCGCAACGCCGAGGCGCTGCCGGCGGGCGAGTTCAAGCACGGGCCGATCGCTCTGGTGGAGGCGGGCACGCCGGTGCTGCTCCTCGAGAGCGGCGACCCGACCCGGCTGGCCGGCGCCGCCGCCGAGCTGGCCGCCCGCGGCGCCCGGATCATCCGGGTGGGCAGCGGCGCCACCGACACGTTCCCGGTGCTGCCGCCCGGCCCACCGCCGGTGTGGGGACCCCTCGAGGGCGTCCTCGCCTTCCAGCACCTGGCCCGCTGCCTGGCGGTCACCCTCGGCCGCGACGCGGACAAGCCGCGCAACCTCGCCAAGTCCGTGACCGTCCTGTGAGCGTGCTCCCGGCCCCGGGATCCACGACGTGCCGGGAGGTGTGGCCGACGGTCGCGGGTTCCGGGTCGGAAGTGCCGCACTCTCCGTCCATTCGTCTGCACCACGTCGTCACTACAGCCACCACTCACGAGTGGACGATCTCCGCGCGATCAGCCATTCCGAGATCGCTACTGCCCGCAATCGACAAACTACGATCCAGCAGAGCTTGAAGGGTTTCGCACCTCTCGGGGCGGTGTTACGTTCCCTGGACCCAGACCGAGGGTCGAGCTCCCAGCGGCGCGCTCGAGACGGCGAGCGCCTCGCAGACCAGCGCAGTCGTCCGCGGAGCTCCCTTGCGGCACCCGGTGCCGCCACGGATCGAACGACCCGCGAGAACCGTGGCGTCGCCATTTCGTGGTCCCTTCCGGCTCACTGCGCCGGATCGACCGTCAGACCGCTCCTCGTCGGCGACGAGCGTCCAGCAGCTCCACGCCCGGCACCGCGTCGCCGACGAGACCTGCACCATCCACGGGGGGGATCCGTCCTGTCCGTGAGCGTTCCGCAGTTTGCAGCGCCGCGTTCGGGAGGGGGTGATCCAGGTGCACTACACGAGTGGTTTCTGGAGCTTCGCCTCCATCGTGACGGGTGAGTCCCTGCCCACCGGTCACGTCCTGTGGTTCACCGCGCGGATCCTGCTGGACGTCGCCGGCGGCTTCTTCCTCCTCTACCTGCTCCTGCTGGGCGGCCTGGCCGTCGTGGCCCTGGTGGCTCCGGGTCCCAGGGTCCCGCAGGTCGCCGGCACGCTGCCTCCGGGCCGCGGGCGCCACCGCCGGGGCGGTGCGCGATGAGCCTGTCGGCCGCCGGGCCGCTGGGCCCGATGGAGGCCGTGGACCGGGTCCTCGTGAACGCGGCTGTGGCGCTGGTGGTCCTGAGTCTGGTCTACGGGATGTCGCTGCTGCTGGCGTCGCGCCGGGGGCCCCGTCTCCGGGCGACCCCCGCCTGGCCCGAGCCCGACCTCTTCTTCGTCTTCCTGCTGCCCTGCCTGGACGAGGAGCGTGTCATCGCCAACTCGGTGCGCCGCCTGCTCGCCGTCCCTGGCGACAACTACGTGGTCATGGTGATCGACGACGCCTCGACCGACCGCACCGCCGCAGTGGTGGAGGAGATCGGCGACAGCCGCGTGTGGCTCTACCGGCGCACCCTCCCCGACGCGCGCCAGGGCAAGGGAGAGGCGCTCAACGCGGCCGTGCGGTACCTCGTCGGCGGCCCTCTCCAGGGCGCGGACCCGCGACGCACCGTCGTGGTGATCGTGGACGCGGACGGCCGGCTGGAACCCCACGCCGTCGCGGAGGTCACCCCCTACTTCACCGACCCGCGGGTCGGCGCGGTCCAGATCGGCGTCCGCATCAACAACCGCTTCGACAGCCGGCTCGCGCGGATGCAGGACATGGAGTTCGTGATCTACACCGAGGTGTTCCAGCGCGGCCGGCGGCACCTCAACTCGGTCGGGCTCGGCGGCAACGGCCAGTTCATGCGGCTGTCGGCGCTGCAGTCCCTGGGGGACAGCCCCTGGAGCCGCAGCCTGACCGAGGACCTGGACATGGGCGTGCGCCTGCTCGCCACCGGATGGCGCAACGAGTACTGCCACACCGCGGCGGTCCACCAGCAGGGGGTCCCCGAGGTGCGACGGCTGGTGCGGCAGCGCAGCCGCTGGTTCCAGGGCCACCTGATGAGCTCCCGGCTGGTGCTCAAGGTCATGCGTGAGGTGCGCGGTGTGGCGGCGCTGGACCTCGTGTACCACCTGACCGGTCCCGTCCTGCTCCTCACCGCCTCGTGCCTGACGGGCTCGTTCGTCCTCTCGGCGCTCGCCTCGATCGTCTACGCCGTCACCGGGAGCCATCCCGACTGGACGTGGCTGCTCGTCACCTACGCCCTGTCCTTCGGCCCCGCGCTGGCCTACAGCGTCGTGTACTGGCGCCGGGAGCGCGCCGAAGGACCCGGACTGCTCCGGTGCTGCGGCTGGGCTCACGCCTACGTCGTCTACGGGCTCATGTGGTACGTCGCCGGGTGGTGGGCCGTCGCCCGGATCATCAAGGGGCAGCACGGCTGGGCCAAGACCGAGCGGACGGTGGAGGCCGAGGAGCCTCCCGTGCCGCAGCGGGCCGGTGGGCACTAGGGGGGCTCCGCGGGTGCGTCGACCCGCGCTGCTCGCGTTCCTCGCCGTGGTCCTCCTGACGGTCGTCGTGCTGACGCAGGCGCTGTGGCGGCCGCTGGTCGGCGACGGGCCGTGGCAGGTGGTCTTCGACGGCTACGGCTCCGTGGAGACCAGCGGCGACTCGGCCACCCTCGCCCCCCAGAGGACGAGCAGCACCGACCCGGAGCGCACCCACGCCGCGCTCGTGGTCACCCGCGAGCACTACGGCGACTTCGTCCTCACGGCCGAGCTCAGGACCGTGGAGCAGTTCCGTCCCGGCACCCCCAACCCCTGGGAGGTCGCGTGGCTGCTGTGGCACGTGACCGATCCGCAGCACTTCTATGCGCTGGTGCTCAAGCCCAACGGCTGGGAGCTGTCCAAGCAGGTGCCGGGGCGACCGGGCGGCCAGCACTTCCTGATGAGCAACGACACGCCCCGCTTCCCCCTCGGGGAGTGGAAGCGCGTCACGGTCACGCAGCGCGGCGGGGACATCAGCATCGACGTCGACGGGCGGTTCCTCGCCCACTACGTCGACCCCGACCCGTACCCCCGCGGCGCCGTCGGTCTCTACGTGGAGGACGCCCAGGCGGTCTTCCGCGACATCAGCGTCTCCACCGAGGGGGTCTGACCATGTCGACGACCGGCCAGCACGAGCAGCGGCGGAAGGTCATGCTCGTCTACGGCACCCGTCCCGAGGCCGTCAAGATGGCCCCGGTCGTGCGGGCACTGTCGCAGGACGGACGCTTCCGGCCGTTCGTGACGGTCACCGGCCAGCACCGGGAGATGCTGGACCAGGTCAACGAGGTCTTCGACATCGTCCCCGACCACGACCTGGACCTGTGCCGGCCGGGGCAGAGCCTCACCGACATCACCACGGGGACCCTGACCGGGCTCGCCCCGCTGCTCGCGACCGAGCGCCCCGACATGGTGCTCGTCCAGGGCGACACCACGACGTCCTACGCCGCCGCGCTGGCCGCCTTCTACGTGCAGGTCCCCGTGGCGCACCTGGAGGCGGGCCTGCGGACCAGCGACCGGTACAACCCGTTCCCGGAGGAGATGAACCGGCGGCTCACCTCGCAGCTGACCACGCTCCACCTCGCGCCGACCGCCACGGCGCTGGCCAACCTCCTGGCGGACGGCATCGCGCCGGAGGCGGTCGTCGTCACCGGGAACACGGTCATCGACGCCCTGCACTGGACCGTCCTGCGGGACCTGCCCTACCGCGAGCCGGCGCTGCGGGTGCTGGACCGGCTCGAGGCCCCGGTGCTGCTGGTCACGGCCCATCGGCGGGAGAGCTGGGGCGAGCCGTTGCGGCGCGTGGGGCGGGCCGTCGCCCGGATCGCGCAGCTGCACCCGGAGCTCCTGGTGGTCTTCCCGATCCACCGCAACCCGGTCGTGCGGGCCGACGTCCTCCCGTCGCTCGCGGACCTGCCGAACGTGCTCGTGACCGAGCCGGCGGCCTACGGCGACTTCTGCAGGCTGATGGCGCGGGCCACCGTCATCCTCACCGACAGCGGCGGCGTGCAGGAGGAGGGCCCCAGCCTGGGCGTCCCGGTGCTGGTCATGCGGGACACGACCGAACGCCCCGAGGCGGTCGCCGCGGGTGCGGCTCGGCTCGTGGGCACCGACGAGGGCCGCATCGTCTCCGAGGTGCACGGGCTGCTGACCGACGGGACCTCGTGGGCCGCGATGTCCCGCGCGATCAACCCCTACGGGGACGGGCGCGCAGCCGAGCGCACCGCGGCGGCGGTCGCCCACTTCTTCGGGCTGGGCGATCGCCCGGCCGAGTTCGCCACACCCGAGCGATCGACGGCGCCGCGACGGCAGCAGGCCGCGCAGCTCTCGACCGTCCACTGAGGAGGTAGTGATGCAACGACACAGCGGGAGCCGGCCGGCTCGACGGATGCGGTGGCTGGTCGCGCTGCTCTCCGTCCTCGCGGTCCTCGTGGCGCTGGGTCCTCCGGCGCTGGCCGCTCCACCGGCTCCACCAGGACCGCCGGGGACCGACCCGGCCGATGCCCCGCCGGCGCCCGGCCTGGCGACCGACGGCGACGAACCGGCGGTCACGGAGATCCCCCCACCGCCGCGGCCGCAGCAACCGCAGCGTGAGGCCGACGCCACCGCCCTCCCGGAGAGCGCGCTGGCGGATGCGACCGTCGCGGCCACCGGCGCCCTCGTGCTGTACGACAGCGGCGGGGAGTGGGGCTGGCTGGGCGAGCTGTACGCGCAGCAGACGGCGAACCTGGCGGGTCGTTTCGGCAGTTACCACGCCCAGCCGGTGAGCAGCTACCAGGCGGGTCAGATGGCGAGCTACGAGTCGGTCGTCTACATCGGGAGCACGTACGACGAGCCGCTCCCGCCGGCCTTCCTCTCCGACGTCCTGGCGACCAAGCAGCAGGTCCTGTGGATGGGGTTCAACATCTGGCAGCTGTTCAACGCCTCGCCCACCTTCGTCACTGACCGCGGGTGGAACTGGGTCGGGTACGACTTCGCGACCGTCAACCAGGTGCGGTACAAGAACCAGGCCCTGGAGCGGGACGGCACGAACAACCAGGGCGGGATCATGAACGTCACGATCACCGACCCGGCGAAGGCGACGGCGCTGGCCCAGGCGGTGCGGTCGGACGGCTCGACGTTCCCGTGGGCGACCCGCTCCGGCAACCTCACCTACATCGGCGAGATCCCCTACGCCTACCAGGGGATGTCCGACCGGTACCTCGCCGCGGCGGACCTCTTCTACGACGTGCTCGCTCCGGAGACCGGAGTGCGGCACCGCGCGCTGGTGCGCATCGAGGACGTGGGCCCCGACGCCGATCCGCAGGAGCTCCGCGCCATGGCCAACACGCTCTCGAACCTGCGGGTGCCGTTCAGCTTCGGCGTCTTCACGCGCTACGAGGACCCCAACGGGGTCTACAACAACGGGACACCGAGGAGCATCCGGCTCCGTGACGTCCCCGCGGTCGTCGACGCCATCAAGTACATGATCTCGCGTGGCGGGACGATGATCATGCACGGCTACACGCACCAGTTCAGCCCCACGCCGAACCCCTACTCGGGGGCCTCCGGTGACGACTTCGAGTTCTTCCTGGCCCACGTGGACGCGACCGACACGGTGCGGCTCGACGGGCCGGTGCCGGGCGACGGCGCGGCGTACGTGAACTCCAGGGTCGACGCGGCGGCGGCGGAGTTCCGGGCCGTGGGCCTGCCCGTCCCGACCATCTTCGAGTTCCCGCACTACGCGGGCTCGGCGGCGGACTACCGGGCCATCGGCCAGCGGTTCACCACCCGCTACGAGCGGACGCTCTACTTCGGTGGGCTGCTGACGACCGGGCAGCCGGACTACAGCCGCATCCACGGGCAGTTCTTCCCCTACCCGGTGACCGACATCTACGGCACGAGGGTGCTGCCGGAGAACATCGGGAACTACGAGCCGGAGGCGTTCAACAACCACCCGGCGAGGTTCCCGGCCGACATCGTCGCGTCCGCGCGGGCGAACCTGGTGGTGCGGGACGGCTACGCCTCGTTCTTCTACCACCCGTACCTGGGGACGGCGGCCCTCCGGGAGATCGTCAACGGCATCAAGGGCCTCGGCTACACCTTCGTGGCGCCGAGCGCCGTGTGACCGCACGGGGAGGGTGCCGGGCAGCCGGTCCGGCACCCTCCTCTCCTACGACCAGCAGGAGGAGGGTGCCGGGCAGCCGGTCCGGCACCCTCCTCTCCTACGACCAGCAGGAGCCGAGCGCCTCGGTGAGGGGTGCGCCCGGCGTGGCCTCGGCCGCGAAGTACCACCAGAACGGCCCCCCGCCGCCGAAGGGGTACGCGGCGATCGCCGTGGTGTAGAGCCGGGCGACCGCCGCCCGCCCCGCGCCGGCCGGGTCCTCCCGGTCCCCCCACCACCAGATCGGCTCGAGGTCGGGGGAGTGGTAGCCCAGCTCGCTCACCAGCAGGGTGGCGTGCGGGACGACGGCGTGCAGGCGGCGCAGCACGACGTCGGTGGCCGCACCGAGGGGGTGCATCTCGGGGTAGATCGACAGTCCGACGTCGTCGGCCTCTGCGACCGCCTCGGGATGGGTGGCGAGCCAGTTGAACAGCGCGTTCTCCGGCTCGGCCTCCCCGAGCTGCCAGAAGAGCGTGACCATCGCCGGCGCGGACGTGCGGGCGTGGACGTGGCGCACCGCCCACGCGACCCGCGCCGCGACGTCCGGCCCGAGCCAGTCCCCGTTGACCTCGTTGCCGACCTCCCACTCGTCGGCGTCCGGCAGCGCCGCCACGGCGTCGGTGATCCGGCGACGCCAGGCGGCGTCGCTCAACCCGGCCATCTCGGAGGAGTCCACCGGCTGCGCCAGCACGCGGAGGTCATGGCGGTGGGCGGCACGCACCGCGGCCGCGTAGTCGGACAGCGGTACGTCGAGGTCGAGCACGAAGCGCACCCATCCGCCGGACCCCACGACAGCAGCGGCGCGGCGCAGCTCCGCCTCGGTGGGGAACACGTCCAGGGTGACGGCGCGCCTGAGCTGTCCGCAGCGCTCGGCACCGGCGTGCTGCAGCAGGAGGACCTGGGCGTGGACGGCCGCGTCGTACGCCCGGGAGGCCGCGACGGCGGCACCCGACTCGGTGTCCGCGTCCTGTGCCTCCCGGAGCTCGGCCCGGGCGGTGACGATCGCCGCCTCGACGTCACCGGGCAGGGGGGCGCCGGCCTGCCCGCTCAGCTGCCGGTGCACCGCCGACACCGCCTGCTGCGCGGCGAGCAGGTTGAAGTTGTGGGTGCCGGCCGGAGGGACGGGCAGCAGCAGCTGGGAGTAGCCGTCCGAGGAGGGCCAGGCCAGGGAGAGGAGGGCCTCGCCGTCGGGCTGGTCCAGCGCGGGATCGCCGCGCCGCGGGTACAGCGGACCGCTCTCGGTCACCTCGAGCGTGACCGGGTCGAGCAGCGCGTCGTCGTACCCGTCCTCGCCGTGGCCGTTGCTCTGCAGCTGCCGGAACTGCCGCCAGTCCAGGCGGTTCCCACTGCTGTCGTAGACGTGCAGCACGACGGCGGAGCGGTCGGTCGCGTGGGCGGTACAGGAGGCCAGCACGAGCAGTCCGGCCCCGGCCCACGTCGCGCGCCGCAGCGTGGAGGAGGGGCGCCGCCGCATGAGATCCCCGTTCCGGATCGAGCAGGGGTGTGCACGCGCCAGGAGGGTCGCACCTCCGACGGCGCCGCGGTACGGCCGCCGTCCTCGCGGCGGACCCGCGCGGTCCCGGGCCGCTCCCGGCCCGCGCGCCCTACGCTCCCGCCGTGGCCACCTGGGCGGACGTGCGGCGCCTGGCCCTCGCGCTGCCCGGGACCACGGAGGGCACCTCCTACGGCCGGGCGGCGTGGAAGGTCCGCGACCGCGCCTTCGTCTGGGAGCGACCGCTGCGCCGCGCCGACGTCGAGCGGCTGGGGGAGGCCGCGCCGGAGGGCCCGGTCCTCGGCGCCGCCGTCGCCGACGAGGGCGTCAAGCACGCCCTGGTCGCCGACGACCCCGCCGTCTACCTGACGACGCCGCACTTCGACGGGTACGCCGCCGTGCTGGTCCAGCTGGACGCGATCGACGTCGCGGAGCTCGGGGAGCTGGTGACCGAGGCCTGGCTGGCCAAGGCGCCGGCCGAGCTGGCGCGCGAGTACCTCGCCGGGCGGTAGCCCCTCCCGGTACCGGCCGGTACGGCGCCGCGCGGGAACCCCTGGCCGGGCGGTTCCGGGTCTGGCATGTTCCGCCGCCGTCCCCAACCCGTGATCACAGGAGATCCCGTGCGTCTGCGCCCCTTTGTCGCCGGCACCGCCCTCGCCGCGACGTCCGTCCTCGCCCTCGCCGCCCCCGCCGCCGCGGCGCCGAAGCCCGTCTACGAGGCCGACGTCGTCGGCGTGGTGCGGGTGGATCCGACCGACCCGACCGTGGCGGAGATCCAGGTCCGCTACCGCTGTGCCGAGGACGCGAACCTGTGGATCTCGGTCAAGCAGACCGCCGACCGCTCGGCCGACCCGCGCCTCGCGCAGGAGGGCAGCAGCGCCATCTCGGCCGCCTGGAGCGACAGCCACCGCGAGCCGGTGAGCTGCGACGGCCGGGTCCACCTGGGCACGTTCACCGTCGACCTCGTCGAGGCGTGGCCGGGCAGGCCGGGCCAGGCGCCGCTGCTCAAGGGCGAGGGATACGTGCAGTTCTGCCTGACCGACCCCGACGCCCCCGGCCCCGAGGGCCTGGTGCTGAGTCACGACGAGTTCGTGCACGTGCGCTGACCCCGCCGGACGCCTCGGTACCGGCACGACCGGTACCGAGGCGTTCCGCGCGCCGGATCGCGCCGGGAGTGGCAGAGTCCACAGGGTGAAGACCTGGCTCGACGCCTGGCCGGTGTTCCGGCAGCTGACCGGCCCCGATCCGCTCGGGCGCGGCAGGGCCGCGCGGAGCAAGGCGACGGAGAACGTGGTGAGCCGCACGGCCACCGCCGACCGCGTCGTCCAGAGCGTCTGCCCGTACTGCGCCGTCGGCTGCGGGCAGCGGATCTTCGTGAAGGACGAGCAGATCGTCCAGATCGAGGGCGACCCGGACTCCCCGATCAGCCGCGGCCGGCTCTGCCCCAAGGGCAGCGCCAGCAAGTCGCTGGTCACCAGCCCGACCCGCGTCACGACGGTCAGGTACCGCCGGCCGTACGGGACGGAGTGGGAGGACCTCGACCTCGACACGGCGATGCACATGATCGCCGACCGCGTGCTGGAGGCCCGGCGCAAGGGCTGGCAGGACGAGAACGACGGCAAGCGCGTGAACCGCACCATGGGGTTGGCGAGCCTCGGAGGGGCGACCCTCGACAACGAGGAGAACTACCTCATGAAGAAGCTGTACAGCGCCCTGGGCGCCATACAGATCGAGAACCAGGCGCGCATATAGCACTCCGCCACGGTGCCCGGTCTGGGTGCCTCGTTCGGTCGTGGCGGTGCCACGAACTCCCAGGAAGACCTCGCGAACTCCGACTGCATCGTCATCGAGGGTTCCAACATGGCCGAGTGCCACCCGGTGGGTTTCCAGTGGGTGAGCGAGGCCAAGGCGCGCGGCGCGAAGGTCGTCCACATCGACCCGCGGTTCACCCGCACCAGCGCGATCGCCGACCTGCACGTGCCGCTGCGCATCGGCACCGACATCGCGTTCCTCGGCGGGCTGATCAACTTCGTCCTCGAGAACGACCTGTACTTCACGGAGTACGTGGTCGCCTACACCAACGCCGCGGCGCTGGTGAGGGAGGACTTCGTCGACGCCGAGGACCTCGACGGCCTGTTCTCCGGCTTCGACCCGGAGAACAACACCTACGACGAGTCCAGCTGGCAGTACGAGCCCGAGGAGCCGCCGCACTCAAGCTCCGACGACCCGGCCGGCGCCGCCGCGCAGGACGAGCTCGAGGACCACCCGCAGATCCGGAAGACCGACAAGGCGCAGGCGGCCGGCAGCGGCGGCCCCCCGATCGCGGCCAAGCCGAAGCGCGACGAGACGCTGCAGCACCCGCGGACGGTCTTCCAGGTCCTCAAGCGGCACTTCGCCCGCTACACCCCGGAGATGGTGGCCGAGGTCTGCGGCATCGAGCCGGAGGTGTTCCTGCAGGTCGCCCGCTGGGTGACCGAGAACAGCGGCCGCGACCGGACGACGGCGTGGGTGTACTCGGTGGGCTGGACGCAGCACAGCGTCGGCGCGCAGTACATCCGCACCTGCTCGATCCTGCAGACGCTGCTGGGCAACATCGGCCGTCCCGGCGGCGGCATCCTGGCGCTGCGCGGGCACGCCAGCATCCAGGGCTCGACCGACGTCCCGACGCTGTACAACCTGCTGCCCGGCTACCTGCCGATGCCGCACGCCATGCAGCACCAGTCGCTCGACGACTACTGCGCCGACGCCGCCGGCAAGGCCGGCTTCTGGGGCAACAAACGCGCCTACATCGTCAGCCTGCTCAAGGCCTGGTGGGGCGACGCCGCGACGCCCGAGAACGACTTCGCCTTCGGCTACATGCCGCTGATCGACGGCGACCACAGCTCCTACCGCCAGATCAAGGACATGATCGAGGGGAAGATCTCCGGCTACTTCCTGGTCGGCGAGAACCCCACGGTCGGCCACCCCAACGGCCGGATGAACCGGTTCGGGCTGGCCAACCTCGACTGGCTGGTCGTCCGCGACCTGCAGATGATCGAGTCGGCGACCTTCTGGAAGGAGTCGCCGGAGATCGAGACCGGCGAGCTCGCCCCGGAGACGATCGCCACCGAGGTCTTCTTCATGCCCGCGGCGTCGCACGCGGAGAAGGAGGGGACCTTCACCCAGACCCAGCGGCTGCTGCAGTGGCGGCACAAGGCCGTCGACCCGCCGGGCGACGCCCGGAGCGACCTGTGGTTCTACTTCCACCTCGGCCGCATCCTGCGCGAGCGGCTGGCCGGCTCGACCGACCCGCGCGACCGCCCGCTGCTCGACCTCACCTGGGACTACCCGACGCACGGCCCCGACCGGGAGCCCAGCGCCGAGGACGTGCTGCGGGAGATCAACGGCGTGGGTCCCGACGGGCGCGCCGTCTCCGGGTACATGGAGCTCGAGGACGACGGGTCGACGTCGTGCGGCTGCTGGATCTACTCCGGCGTCTACGCCGACGAGGTCAACCAGTCCGCCCGCCGCAAGCCCGGCCGTGAGCAGGGCCAGGTCGCCTCCGAGTGGGGCTGGGCGTGGCCGTACAACCGGCGCATCCTCTACAACCGCGCCTCGGCCGACCCCGACGGCAGGCCGTGGAGCGAGCGCAAGAAGTACGTCTGGTGGGACGAGGAGGCCGGCCGCTGGACCGGCGCCGACAACCCGGACTTCGAGGCCACCAAGCGGCCGGACTACGTGCCGCCGGAGGGGGCCCGGGCGCAGGACGCGATCGGCGGCGCCGACCCGTTCATCATGCAGGGGGACGGGAAGGCCTGGCTGTACGCGCCCGCGGGCGTCGTCGACGGGCCGCTGCCGACGCACTACGAGCCGGCGGAGTCCGTCGTCGAGAACGCCCTCTACAAGCAGCAGGCGAACCCGACGATGGAGCACATCGAGGGCCCGTGGAACCGGGAGAACCCGCCGCTGAGCCCGGTCTTCCCGTTCCAGGTGACCACCTACCGGCTGACCGAGCACCACACGGCGGGCGGGATGAGCCGGACGCTGCCCTACCTGTCCGAGCTCCAGCCGGAGTTCTTCGTCGAGGTCAGCCCGGAGCTGGCCGCGCTGCGCGGGCTGGTCAACGGGGAGTACGCCACGCTGGTCAGCACGCGGACGGCGATCGAGGCGAAGGTGCTGGTCACCGAGCGGATGCGACCGATCCGGCTGCGGGACGGCCAGGTCGTGCACCAGATCGGGATGCCCTACCACTGGTCCTACAGCGGCATCTCCACCGGCGACTCGGCCAACGACCTGCTCGGCATCGTGCTCGACCCGAACACCCACATCCAGGAGGACAAGGTCAGCACCGCCGACATCGTCCCGGGACGGCGCCCGCGCGGTCCCGAGCTGATCGAGTTCGTGGAGGGCTACCGGCGCCGCGCGGGCGTGGGGTCGGGGCGGGTCGGGGTCAACGGCCGCGACCCGGTCGCCGCCGAGGCCGGCGAGGGATCGCAGCAGTGAGGAGGCCGGCATGACCCCGATCAGCTCGGCGAGTGCGGCGTTCACCGGGCACGACCCGGAGAACCGGCTGTACGGGCCGGTGCCGGACGTGACCGGGCAGGCCGGCTACGACCCGGACCACCCGGCGCGGGTGGGCTTCTTCACCGACACCTCGGTGTGCATCGGCTGCAAGGCCTGCGAGGTGGCGTGCAAGGAGTGGAACACGCTGCCGATGGACGACTCGCACGGCGTGCGCGACGTCATCGGGCTGTCCGGCATGTCCTACGACAACACCGGGCAGCTCGGGGCCAACTCCTGGCGGCACGTGGCGTTCGTCGAGCAGTCCCGCACCGTCGACCTGCCGATGCCGACCTTCGGCCGCCCGGGCGACGACCGGCGGGGCAGCGGGCCGTCGGTGGCCGAGGGCGACAACGACGGCAGCCTCGCCGCGGCGCAGCAGTCCAGCGTGCTCAACGCCGAGGCGCTGTCGGAGTTCGACCCGCAGACCGGGCAGAGCGGCACCGACAAGCAGATCCGCTGGCTGATGAGCTCCGACGTCTGCAAGCACTGCACGCACGCCGGCTGCCTCGACGTCTGCCCGACCGGGGCGCTGTTCCGCACCGAGTTCGGCACCGTCGTCGTCCAGGGCGACATCTGCAACGGCTGCGGCTACTGCGTCATCGGCTGCCCGTACGGCGTCATCCAGACCCGCGAGGGCGACGGCCGGGCCTTCAAGTGCACGATGTGCTACGACCGGCTCACCGACGGGCTGCAGCCGGCGTGCGCCACCGCGTGCCCGACCCAGTCGATCCAGTTCGGCAACCTCGACGAGCTGCAGGCCCGCGCCGACGCCCGCCTCGCCACGCTGAAGTCACAGGGCGTGGAGACCGCCCGGCTCTACGGCCGGGACGAGGACGACGGCGTCGGCGGCAACGGGGCGTTCTTCCTGCTGCTCGACGAGCCGGAGGTCTACGGCCTGCCCCCGGACCCGGTGGTCACCACCCGCGACCTGCCCGCGATGTGGCGGGCGGCGGCGGCCGGCGCGGCGATGATCGCCGGCGTCGTGCTCTCGTCGTTCCTGGGGCGGCGGCCGTGACGGAGGGCCTGACCACGCCGGGCGCGGGCTGGCGGCGGGCCGACGGCCCGGCGGCGGAGGCCCGCGGCAAGCGACGGCGCGGGGGCGGGCGGCGCGGCGGCGGCGGCGAGGTGCCGATGGTCGACGACGCCCAGTTCACCTCGTACTACGGGCGCCCGATCATCAAGCCGCCGGTGTGGAAGTCGCCCGACGTCCCGCTGTACCTGTTCCTCGGCGGCATGGCGGGGTCGTCGTCGATCCTGGCGGCGGTCGCCGACGTCACCGGCCGGCCGGTGCTGACCCGGGTCGGCCGGTTCACCGCTGGCGGCGGCGCGGTCGCGTCGGTGGTCTTCCTCATCCACGACCTCGGCCGGCCCGAGCGGTTCCTGCACATGCTGCGGGTGTTCAAGCCGACCTCGCCGCTGTCGGTCGGCTCCTACATCCTCGCGCCCTTCGGCGCGGCGGCCGGGGCGACGGCGGCGGTCGAGCTGCTGGGCTGGTTCCCGCGGCTCAAGCGCTTCGGCGGCGTGGTGTCGGCGCTGTTCGGCGGGCCGCTGGCCACCTACACCGGGGTGCTGCTGGCCAACACCGCGGTGCCGTCCTGGCACGCGGCGCACCGGCAGCTGCCGTTCGTCTTCGGCGGCTCCGCGATGGCGGCCGGCGGCGGGATGACCATGGTGTTCACGCCGGTGGCCGAGGCCGGGCCGTCGCGGCGCACCGCGGTGGCCGGCGCGGCGATCGAGCTGGCCGTGATGCACCAGGTGGAGAACGACCACGGGATCGTCAGCGAGCCGTACAACGAGGGCCGGCCCGGGACGCTGCTGCGCGCGGCCAAGGCCTGCACCGCGGCGGGCGCGGCGCTGACCGTCGTCGCCGGGCGCCGTCGGGCCGGAGCGGTGGTGTCCGGGTTGCTGTTGGCCGCCGGCTCGCTGCTCACCCGCTTCGGCGTCTTCGAGGCCGGGCTGGCCAGCGCCCGGGACCCCAAGTACACGGTGGTCCCGCAGCGTGAGCGGCTCGCCGCCCGGCAGAACGGGCACGCCCCGACCGTCACCCGCTGAGCGCCTCCGCGGGGCGCCACCCGCGGAGGTGGTCGGCGAAGGTCCGCGGCGGGCGGCCGAGCAGCGCGGTGAGCACCCGCGGGCTGCCGGTGAACCCGTGCGCCCGGTACTCGGCGAACATGGTCGTCAGGCAGCGGCGGGCGTAGGAGCCGTCGTCCTCGGGCGGGGCGGCGTCGACGGCGGTGACCTCCCGGCCGAGGTGCCCGCCCACGAGCCGGGCGACGTCGGGCGCGGTCAGCTCCTCGGGGCCGGCCGCCTCGAAGGTGCCGCTGTCGAGGCCGTCCTCGGTGAGCAGCACCGCCGCGGCCTCGGCGACGTCGCGCAGGTCGACGAAGGACTGCGCCCGCTCCAGGCCCCACGGGCTGCGCAGCTCGCCGGTCTCCGCCGCGGCGGCCACCTGCGCGTCGAGGTTGTCGGCGTAGGCGCACGGCTGCAGCACCCGCCAGCGGGCGCCGGTGCCGGCGACGGCGTCGTCGAGCGCCTCCTCGACGCGGTCCTTGGCGGCGTGGTGCGGCATCGACCGCACCTGCGGCCGGAGCACCGAGTGGTAGACCAGCCGCGCCGCCCCGGCCCGCGCGGCGGCGCGCAGCACGGCGGGCGCGGCGTCGGCCTCGCGCGGGTCG
Source organism: Geodermatophilus sp. SYSU D00879 (assembly GCF_054050375.1). Classification (NCBI taxonomy): domain Bacteria; kingdom Bacillati; phylum Actinomycetota; class Actinomycetes; order Geodermatophilales; family Geodermatophilaceae; genus Geodermatophilus; species Geodermatophilus sp. SYSU D00879. The sequence goes on along the minus strand of NZ_JBJGZF010000007.1, from coordinate 160,992 downwards.
AAGTTCGGCCAGACCAGGTGGAGGGCGCCGGCGCCGGCCAGCGCGGGCGCCGGGTCCCCGGCGAGGTCGGCGACGACGACCTCCGCGCCCAGCGCCTCGAGCTCCGGCCGCGGCCGCGGGGTGGCGACGACGGCGCGCACCCGCTCGCCGCGGGCCCGCAGCGCCCGGACGACCGCGGTGCCGGTGGGTCCGCCCGCGGCGGTCACGACGATCACCGTCCCCACCCCAGAGCGCCGGCGGCGGGCGTGGCCGGGTCCGGGGGGACGGAGGCCGGCACGTCGCCGGGGCCGGCGACGGCGGGCCGGGGCCGGTCCTGCGGGTGCAGGCGGACGGCGACCAGCGCGACGTCGTCGTCCGGGTGGCCGTCGACCATGTGCTCGACCAGCAGGTCGCACAGCTCCTGCAGCGGCCGGTCGCCGAGCTCGGCCAGCGCGGCGGTGAGCCGGGCGGTGCCGGCGTCGAGGTCGGCGTCGCGCCGCTCGACCAGGCCGTCGGTGTAGAGCAGCACGGTCGTGCCGCGGTCGAGCTCGACGACGGACTCGGTCCGCGGCCGCTCCGGGTCGACGCCGAGCAGCACGTCGGCCCGCTCGGGCGCCAGCACGCGCACCTCGCCGTCGGCCGTGAGCACGATGGGCGGCGTGTGCCCGGCGTTGGACCAGCGCATCCGGGTGGTGCCGCGCCCGATCTCCCCGGGCGTCTGCTCCAGGCGGGCGACGGCGGCGGTGGCGAGGGTGCCGAACTGCAGCAGCTCCATCGCGCGGTCCAGGTCGCGCAGCACCGCGGCCGGCCCGGCACCGGTGGCGACGGCGATGCCGCGGACCAGGCTGCGCAGTTGGCCCATCGTCGCGGCGGCGGCGGCGTCGTGGCCGGCGACGTCGCCGATGACGAGCGTGGTGGCGCCGTCGGCCTGCAGGAACGCGTCGTACCAGTCGCCGCCGACGGCGGCCGTCTCGGCGGCGGGGAGGTACCGGACGACGATCTCGGCGTGGTCCGGCTCGGGCGGCGCGGTGAGCATCGAGCGCTGCAGCTGGAGGGCCAGGTGCCGCTGGGCGCCGTAGAGGCGGGCGTTGTCGAGGGCCATCCCGAGACGCTCGGCGACGTCGCGGAGGGTGGCGACCTCCTCCGGGGTCGGGATGCGGCCGTCGGTGTAGAGCAGCGAGACCAGGCCCAGGGTGTGGCCGCGTCCACGCAGGGGCAGGGCCACCGCCGCGGTGGGCGCCAGCCGGGACAGCAGCCTGCGGGGCTCGCCGGCCGGGGTGGTGGCGAGGGCCTCCTCGCCGGACAGCAGGAGCGGCTCGCCGGTGCTGAGCATCCGGCTCACCGCCGGGAGGCTGGTCAGCGCGGCCGCGCGGGAGCGGGCGTAGTCCTGCAGCAGCTCCCGCGACGCCTCGTCGGCGTGCCAGGAGCTCACGCCCCGGGTGTGGCCCTGCTCGTCGAGGACGCTGACGATGCACGCGTCGGCGAGTGCGGGGACGACCATGCGGGGCACCTGGCCGGTGGCGAACTCGGCGTCCATCGACCCGGCCAGCTCGGTGCTGATGCGGGCCACGGTGAGCGTCCGCTCGGCGGCGCGGCGGAGTTCCTCCTGGGCGCGGACCCGGTCGGTGACCTCGATGAAGTAGACCGACAGGCCCTCCGCGGTCGGCCAGGCGCGCAACTCGTACCAGCCGTCGAGCGGTGCGGGGTAGTAGGCGTCGAAGGAGACCGGCCGGCGGGTCTCCACCGCGCGGCGGTAGCTCTCCTCGAACACCGAGCTGACGGCGGCGGGGAAGGTCTCCCAGATGTCCTCGCCGAGCAGGTCCTCCCGGCGGCGGCCCAGCAGCCGCTCGGCCTCGGCGTTGACGTGGGTGAAGCGCCAGTCGGGGCTCAGCGAGTAGAAGCCGGCGGGCATGGCCTCGAGGACCTGGGTGACGCCGAGGGACTCGCCGCGCTGGTCGGTGACGTCGTAGGCGGCGCCGAGCAGCCGGGTGGCCACCCCGTCCACGCCGCTCAGCGCGCGCCCCTGGGCGGAGATCCAGCGGACGGCGCCGTCGGGCAGGGCGATGCGGTACAGCGCGCTGAAGTCGCCGCACGCGTCGACGGCGGCCTGCAGCGCGGCCATGACCTCGGCGCGGTCGTCCGGGTGCAGCCGGGCGGAGAAGCCCTCGATGCTGCGGTCGAAGCCCGCGCCGTCGTACCCGAACAGCGCCACGAGGCGCTCGTCCCAGTCGAGGACGCCGGTGCGGAGGTCCCAGTCGAAGGTGCCGATGCCGGCGGCCTGCATCGCCAGTTCACCGCGCAGTGCCGAGGCGATCTCGTCGATGTGCCGCTGCTCCGGAGCGCTGCCGAGCCGCCCGGTCCTGCCTGGGTCCCCCACTGCCGCCTTCCCGGTCGTGTGCCCGCGTGCACGGGCGATCCCGTCCCGGTGGTTGGAGACGCGTCCGCATCATGTGTACCCGGCCTATCCTGTTGCGAGCAACGCGTCCGGTGGAGATCACGGGGGAGCGCGTTCGGCGCGCGTCGCCACCGGGTGTGTCGCCACGTGTCCCACGGGTAGTCACCCCGTGGGGCCACAGGGGCCGTCCGTCAGCAGGGGGAGACGTGCCGTGGTGGGTGTGGGCGCTGGGGGTGTGGGCCGTTCTCGCGGTCGTCGTCGCGGTGGGCGTGGGCAGGGTGATCCAGGCCGCTGACCGCCGGGAGTCCCGGGGTGACCGGTCGTTCCACAGCGACGACCAGGCCCCGCCCGAGGGGCGCCGAGCCTCGTGACCTGAGGCCGGACCGGTCAGTCGGTGGGGCCGAAGACGCCGACGCAGCCGCCGTACGTCTCGTCGTCGAGCCGGCCGCCGCAGGTGGAGCCGTAGGTCTCGTACGGGTCGTCGACCGGCGTCTCGAGGTAGAGGTCGTCGCAGGCGGCCATGTCGCCGGCCTGACAGTCCCGCGCGTCGCCGTCGAACTGCAGGTCGAAGGCGGGGTCGCCGGGTGACGGGGGATCCGACGGCGAGCCGGAGCCGGTGTGGCCGAACGCCTCGACGGGGAGGTCCGTGGTGCCGCCCACGGTGATCGCCACCGTGGCCACCAGGGCGAGGACGCCCGCCGGCACCAGGCTCGCCACCAGCACGCCGGAGGGGGCGGCCGGCGCGGCGGGGCCCGGGACCCACTGCCCCGGGTACGGCGCCCACACCGGCGGACCGGTGCGCGCCCGCTGCCACCCGGCGACCCAGGCGGCGACCGGCGGCCGGGTGAGCAGGAGCAGCCGCGCCACCGGTAGAGCCAGCAGGACGACGACGAGCAGCAGCGCGACGGCGTCGCGCGTGGGGTCGTACGACGGACCGTCGGCGAGGTCGACGAGGGCGGCCAGCAGGACCAGGCCGAGCAGGCCCGCCTCCACCCACGAGGTGACCAGCAGCAGCGTGCGCCCGGCCCCGCGCAGCAGGAGCAGCCCGCCGAGCAGGTCCAGCGCCGCGACCGTGCAGGCGGCCAGGACGACCAGGACGGCGATCCCGACGTCGGCGCCGGGGACGTCGTCGGCCAGCGCGGTGACGGTGACCGCCAGGACGAGGACCAGGAGGAGGCCGGCCTGCACGAACGCCAGCACCGCCGCGGCGGTTGCCTGACCCGGTCTCGTGACCGGCGCAGGAGGTCCCGGCGCGGTCCAGTGAGCGGCCTGCCAGGCGTGCGGATCGGTCATTCGGTGCTCCCCGTGCGTGCGCGACGGAGCCGCCCGTCGTCCGGCCGCCAGCATCGGTTCGGCCGCACGGGCGGTCAACGCACCACGCGCGGGATCACCCCAGCAGGCCGGCCTCGGCCTTCGCGGTGAGCGCGGTGCGGACGGCGGCGTCGACGGTGGCCGAGAACTCCGGGTCGGCCTCGGCGCGGGCGACGACGGCGTCGCGCATCTCGGGGTAGACGTCCTCGGTCACGGTGAGCACGAGCGTGCCGCCGGCCTCGAGGAAGCGGACGGCGCGGTCGCCGGGGGGCACGTCCTCGAACGCCGCCGCCGCGCCGACGTCGTCGGTGATGACCACGCCGTCGAAGCCGAGGAACCCGCGCAGCAGCGTCGTGACCACCTGCCGCGAGAAGGTGGCCGGCGCGCCGGGGTCCAGCCGGGGGTAGGTGGCCGAGGAGAGCATCACGAACGGGTCGGCGGCGGAGCGGGCGAGCTCGCCGAAGGCGGCCACCTGCTCGCTGTTGGCGGTGGTCACGTCGTCGGTGACGCCGGCGGCCTCGTCGGTGTTGGCGTCGACCAGCCCGAGCCCGGGGAAGTGCTTGAGCGTCGCGGTGACGCCGTGGGCGGCCAGCCCGTCGACCACGGCGCGGACGTCGGGGACGACGTCGGCCGCGGTGTTCCCGTACTGGCGCCCGAAGGCCCCGATCGGGTCGTTCGCGGCCTCCGTGCCGGCCGGGACGACGTCGGCCACCGGCGCGAGGTCCAGGTTGATCCCGGCCGCGGCGAGCTGGGCGCCGAGGGTGCCGGCGAGGGCGGTGAGCTGCTCGGGCGGGAGCTGCCCCTGCTCGTCCGCGGGAGGCAGCCGGTCGAAGCCCGGGCCCTGCAGCGCCTGCACCTGCCCGCCCTCCTGGTCGACGGCGATCCAGGGCCGGGGCCCGGGCGCGGCGTCCGTCCAGCGCCCGGTGACGGCGGCGAGGTCGGTCGCCGCGGCCTGCGAGCGGCCGGCGAGGAAGACGCCGCCCACGCCCTCGGCGACCAGGGCGTCGCCGGGGGACAGGTCCTCGAGCGGGACGCCGACGACGAACAGCTGCGCCACCTGCGCGCGGCGGTCCATGCCGCTGAGTGCGGCGTCCACCTGCTGCGCGACCGGGTCCGCGGGCGGCGTCGTCGGCTCGGCCGACGTGGTCGGCGCGGTGCTGCTGCTGGAGGTGCTGCGGCTCGGCTCCGCGCTGGGGTCCGGGGAGCCCGAGCAGGCGGCGAGGACCAGGCAGACGAGCGCGAGCAGGGCGGCCGGACGGGTCCGGACGGGCGGGCGCATCGGGCTCCTCGGACGGGGACGGCGGGCGGTCTCCCCAGTGTGCAGACCCGGGACGACGGCCCGGCACGGCACCATGGGCGGGTGCGGACGACGTGGGTGCGGGTGGGCGTGCTGCTCGCCGTCCTCGTCGCCGGCACCGTCGTCGCGCTGACCGTCGAGCTGCCCGACGTCGGCACGGTGCGCCGCTGGGTCGAGGGCGCCGGGGCGGCGGGGCTCGTGCTGCTGGCCCTCGGGAAGGGAGCCCTGCTGGTCGGGCCGGTGCCGCGGTCGGCGCTGTGCGTGCTGCTCGGCGTCGTCCTCGGGTTCTGGACCGGCGCGGCCGTGGCCTACGCCGGAGGGCTGCTCGCTGCGCTGGCCGCCTTCGGCCTGTCCCGGTCCCTCGGGCGCGAGACCGCGGTGCGCCTGGCCGGACCGCGGCTGACCGCCGTCGACCGGGCGGTGGCCGGCCGGGGCTTCGTCACGGTCCTCGTCGCGCGGGTGCTGCCCATGGCGCCGTTCGCCGTGCTGAGCCACGCGGCGGGGTTGTCCGCCGTGCCGTTCCGGGCCTACGCCGCGGGTACCGCGCTGGCTCTCGTCCCCACGACCGCGCTGCAGGTGGGAGTGGGTGCCGCGGTGCCGGGGCTGCGGGCGTGGGCCGAGCGCGCCGGGTCGCCGTGGGTGCTCGCCGTGGTCGCCACGGCCGCCCTCGTCGCGGCCGGCGTCGTGTGGCTGCGGCGCCGGCGGCGGGCCCGGACCGGTTCGGTCGAGGCCGGCTGAGACGGCTCCGGCAGATCGGGGGCCTCCGCCGCCCGTGCATCGTGGACACCGGCTCCGGCAGTGGCGGGGACGTCCGGGCCGGGGGCGCCGGCGCCTCCCGCAGTCGAGCGGCGAGCAGCCGGCCGACGCCTGCATCGCCCACACCCTCGACGCACCACACGACCGACCCCGTCCTGCTCTCCCGCCACGGGGTGGGGGTCGTCGGGCGCCCCCACTCGTGGGACGGCGTGGCCGGTTCCGGCGCCGCCGGGACGTGGAGACGCACCCGACATCGCATGATGGCCAGCGTGCGTAGTGACGGGGACGCGGTGAAGTGGAGCGAGAACACGTCGCGGGGTGTGTCGCAGGAGGCTCCTTGGACCGACCTCTGGAGGGCGCGGGAACTCATCGGGTACTTCGCGCTGAGGGACCTGCGGCTGAGGTACCGGCAGGCGGTCCTCGGCGTCGTCTGGGTGCTCGCCCAGCCGATCGCGAGCGTCGCGGTGTTCACCGTCGTGTTCAGCCGGCTGGCGGGGGTGTCCAGTGACGGGATCCCGTACCCGCTGTTCGCTCTGGTCGGGATGGTGACCTGGACGTACTTCTCCAGCAGCGTGGTGTCCGCCAGCACGGTCCTCGCCTCCAACGTGAACCTCGTCACCAAGGTCTACTTCCCGCGGATCGCGGCGCCGGCGTCCTCACTCCTGCCGCCGGCCGTCGACCTCGGGGTGTCGCTGGTGCTCGTAGGGGCGCTCGCCGCGTACTACGGGGTGTCCCCGGGCGTGCAGCTGCTGACGGCCCCGGCGTGGCTGCTGCTCCTGGTCCTGACGGCGGCCGGCGTGGCGCTGTGGGTCTCCGCGCTCAACGTCCGGTACCGGGACGTCCAGCACGCGATCGCCCCGTTGCTGCAGCTCTGGCTGTTCGCCAGCCCCGTGGCGTACGGGGCGAGCCAGTTCTCCGGGTGGCAGGAGTGGGTGTACGCCCTCAACCCCATGGCCGGCCCCATCGCGCTGGGACGGTTCGCCCTGACCGGCACGCCCTGGCCGGGATGGCCGCTCGCGGTGTCGGTCGCCTCCTCCGCGGTGCTCCTCGCCACCGGCGCCCGGTACTTCAACCGGGCCCAGCGGTCCTTCGCGGACGTGATCTGAGGTGGACCGGATCCAGTTCGAGGACGTCAGCAAGCGGTACGTCCTCGGTGACCGCGCGAACGCGCGCGAGGCCCTCGTCGCCGCGGCCAAGCGGATCATCAGGCCGCGCAGGGGGACGGCGGCCAAGGAGGTCTGGTCCCTCCGGGACGTCAGCTTCTCGGTGGCCGACGGCGAGACGCTCGGCGTCCTCGGCCGCAACGGCGCGGGCAAGAGCACCGTGCTCAAGGTGCTGGCGGGGATCACCTCGCCGACCGCGGGGGTGTCGAGGACCCGGGGCAGGGTGGCAGCACTGCTGGAGGTCGGGACCGGGTTCCACCAGGAGCTGACCGGCCGGGAGAACGTCTACCTCAACGGCGCCATCCTCGGGATGTCGCGCCGGGACATCAGCCGGGCGTTCGACGCCATCGTCGACTTCTCCGGCGTGGAGCGGTTCCTGGACACCCCTGTCAAGCGCTACTCCAGCGGCATGTACCTGCGGCTGGCCTTCGCGGTCGCGGCGCACCTCGATCCGGACGTGCTGGTGGTCGACGAGGTGCTCGCCGTCGGGGACGCCGAGTTCCAGCGCAAGTGCCTGGGCCGCATGGAGGAGGCCGGCAGCGAGGGACGCACCATCGTCTTCGTCAGTCACGACCTCGACGCGTTGACCTCGCTGTGCCGGCGGTCGCTGTGGCTGGACGCGGGCCAGGTGCGGGCGTCAGGGGACACCCGGGAGCTCGTCCGCGACTACCTCGCATCCGGTGGGATCGGGCAGCACGGCTCCGGCCCGCTGGTCAGCGGCGGGCCGGTCACCGTGCACGGGGTCGGGGTGCACTCGGCGGTGGGCGCGGCCGGGTCGGCGCTCGTCCGCGACGAACCGATCCGCGTCGAGGTCGACTTCTCCGTCGCGGAGGACGTGCCCGGTCTGGACGTGGCCCTGTTCGTCACCACCGCCTCGGGGGTGCGGGTGCTCGACCAGATGCTCAGTGACGGCGGTCCGCGTCCCATCCCGCAGGGACGCTGGTGCGTGACGCTGGAGGTGCCGCCGATCCTGAACGTCGGGGAGTACACGGTGGGCCTGTGGTTCGGCACCGCGCACACCGACCTGCTGGACGAGCCGGTGACCGCCTCGTTCACCCTCTTCGGGAGCGACCGGGGCAGACCCGGTCGGGTCCTCGTGCAGGACCTGCCGATGTCGCTGTCGCGTGCCGACGGCAGCGGGTGACGGGCGGCTGGTCCGGATGCGGAGGAGCCGGCCGGCCGTCGTCCTCTTCGTCGGGCTGCTCGTGGCGACGCTGGCGGTGACCCGCGGTGACACCGGCGCCCGTCGCTGCACCCCGATGGACTTCGGAGCCGCAGGCGACGGGAGGACGGACGACACGTCGGCCCTGCAGCGGGCGCTGGACGCGTTGCGCCCCGGTGACACCCTCGTGCTGCCGGCAGGCCGGACCTTCCTCCACTCGGACGTCCTGACGATCCGGGTGCCGGGGACCCGCCTGGCCGGCGCCGGCTCGCTGGTGGCCGTGGAGGAGGCGCGGTCAGCGGTCGTGGTCGACGCGGACGACGTCCTCGTCGACGGCGTCACGTTCGGGATGCGCAGCACGAGCCGCCGGTGGGACGCCTTCGAGCAGATGAAGCTCCGCGTGACCGGCCACCGCGGTGTCGTCGTCCGCGACGTGACCATCGACGGGTCCGCGGCGGCCGGGATCTACGTGGGCACCGGAGCAGCGCGGTTCCGGGTGGAGGACGTCCACGTGCGCGACACCCGCGCCGACGGCGTGCACGTCACGGGCGGCGCACACGACGGGGTCGTCCGCGGGGCCGTGGTCTCGGGGACCGGGGACGACGGTGTCGCGGTCGTCTCCTACCTCGGTGACGGGCTCCCCGTCCGCCGGGTGCGGATCGAGGACGCGACGGTGCGGGACACCACCTGGGGCCGTGGTGTCAGCGTGGTCGGAGGCGAGGACGTCACCGTCGTGGACGGGCTGGTGGAGCGGAGCAGCGCGGCGGGGTTGTACATCGCGTCGGAGGGGGCGCCCTACCACACGTTCGCGCCGCGCCACGTCGACGTCTCGGGGTTCCGGGTCGTGGCCGGCAACACCGATCCCTCCGTCGGCCACGGCGCCGTCCTGGTCTACGCCGGCCGTCCCGACCAGCCACCCGAGGACGTCGCCGTCTCCGGACTCGGCATCCGGGGGACCCGGGACGACGCTCCCTGGCAGGTCGGCGTCGTCGCGGAGCCGGGGGCGTCGGTGCGGGGTGTCACCTTCGAGGACGTGACGGTCGCCGGGTCGGCCCCGGCGTTCGTGGCCGCGGGTGTCGATCCGGACTGTTGCACACGGTCCGGCTGGGTGGTCGACGGCTCGGCCGTGCCGGACGTGCCATAGCGCCCCTGCGAGGTGACGATCCGACGGCTCGGGTCACGGCTACCCGGCTCCTCGGCGGGACTCCGTCCGGCGCGTCGGTCCCCGCCCCGTCGACGGTCACGGCTCGTCCGGTGTCCGGCCTCGTCGGTGCAGGCGGCGTCCCGTCCGGCGGGCGGCGGCGCGCCGATAGGTCCCGTCGTACGACGCCGCCATGGCCGCCACGGAGAACGACTCGCGCGCCCTGACCCCAGCCTCGCGGCCGAGGCGCTCGCGCACGACTGGATCGGCCAGCCGCCGGCACGCCGCGGCCAGCGCGCCGGCGTCCTCCGGATCCACGACGAAGCCCGTCCGACCGTCCTGCACGACGTGTCCCATGTCGCCGACGTCCGTCGCGATGACGGGCCGGTCGCAGTGCATGGCCTCCAACACGGCCAGAGGCATGGCCTCCCAGCGCGACGGCTGCACGAGGACGTGGACGGAGCCCAGAAGCGCGCAAGGGGAGTCGACCGGACCGAGGAAACAGACCCGCTCGGCCACCCCCAACTCGACGGTCAGGTCAGCGAGCACAGCGCGTTGGCTGCCGTCCCCGGCGATGACCAGGTCCGCTTCCGGGACGTCGACCAGGGCCCTCAGCAGGACGTCGATGCCCTTCTGCGGCTCCAGGCGTCCCAACGTGCCCAGGACCAGACGCGCCGCACGACGATCGGATGACCCACAGCCGGGATCGGGGACGCCGTTCGGGATGACCTGCACGGTCCCGGTGCGCAGGCCCCCGTACCGCTCGACGTCCCGGGCGGCTGTCGTGCCGACGGCGATGCGAGCCGCGCTCGACCGGGTGAGGAGTCTCTGGACCGCTCGACCACGCCAGGTCAGACCGGGAGTGGGGAGGTGGTCGACGAGGACGATCGGCAGCCGGAGCGACAGCGCTGCCACCGCAGGACGGCGGCAGCTGGGGAACGCGTTCAGGTTCAGGTGCACCACGTCCGGTGCCACCCGCCCGAGGGCTCGCCGGAAGGCAGCGACGCCGTCCTCCACCACCTGGGTCCGCACCGCCGGGGCGGCGTCGGCCAGTCGGGCGAGGACCGCGGGCGACGTCCCGAGCACGGTGACGTCGGCGTCGGGGGGCAGAGCGGTCAGCAGGTTCACGAGGAACCGCTCCGCTCCGCCGAACTCCTGGGCGTCGGTGACGACGCAGAGCCGGTAGCCCGTTCGTCGGGTCGGGGCATCGCCGTGACCAGGCACGTCGCGAGGTTAGTGTGCCGCCATGGCGCCCACCGCTGCGTTGCACACGTTCCGCCGGCGAGTGACCGGAACGGTGGCGGCTCGGTCCGCACTGGCCCGCCGACTGTCGTTCCGGTTCCGGTGGAGCAGCACCCGCCGGACCGACCCGCTCTCGGAGTGGGGTTTCGAGCGGGGCACCGCGATCGACCGCCACCTCATCGAGCAGTTCCTCCACCAGCACCGCGACCTCGTCCACGGCCGCGTCCTGGAGGTCAAGGAGGACCTGTACGCCTCCGCCCTCGGGGCCGCGAGCGTGGAGGTCCTGGACGTCGACCCGGCCAACCCGCTGGCCACCATCGTGGGCGACCTCAGCGACCCGGAGACGCTCCCCGAGGACGCCTTCGACGCCGCGGTCGTGACCCAGACGCTCCAGTACGTCCCCGATCCGGTTGCCGCGCTCACCCACCTGCTGCACGCCCTGCGCCCAGGAGCCGCCGCTCTCGTCACGATGCCCTTCACCAGCCGGCTCTCCGGGGAGTACGACAGGTGGCGGTGGACGGTCCTCGGCTTCTCGGACCTGGTCGCCCGAGCAGGAGGTGAGGCGGAGGTGCGGGCGCGCGGCAACCTGCTGGCCTGCCGAGCGTTCCTCATGGGCGCGGCGGTCGAGGACCTGCCGGCGGGGGTGCTCGACGACGACGACCCGGACTACCCCCTGCTGATCACGGCGATCGTCCGGCGGTCGGACGTCAGCGTTGCCCCAGCCAGTTGGCAGGTCGGGAGGGCAACACACGACCGCTGAGCCCCTCGACCCGTCCCAGCGACCGCGCCAGCGCGAGCCGCAACGAGAGGCGCAGCGAGGGGTCGTGCCGGTGCAGTCGCAGCCACGGCGCGGCGACGATCCGCGCTCGCACCCACAGCGGATACGGGTGCAGTCGGTAGACGCGACCGGTGCCCCTGGCGTAGCCCCTGTGCTTGGCGACGAGCATGTCGGCGTCGAGGTCCCGTCGCTCGCCGGCGCCGCTGACATGGATGTCCGGTCGACTCTCGACCGTCCCGCCCTCCTCCATGATCCTCAACAGGAGGTCGGTGCCCTCCCCTGACTTCCAGGGGCTCGGACATCCCGTGCCCAGGTCCTCGCGGAAGCCACCGAGCCGCTCGAAGGTCCGCTGTCTGACGAACATCGCCGGCTCGATCGCCCGCCACACGGTCATGCGATCGAGACGGCCCGCCGGGGGCAGGGCGAAGCGTGCGGTCTCCCCCTCGACGAGCGAGCAGGCGATGGCGTCCGCCTGAGGGGACTCGGCGAACGCCGCAGCCACCTGCTGCAGGCAGTCCCCGTCGTACCGGCTGTGGTCGTTGGGGAAACCGATGACGTCGACGTCGTGCTCGAACGCGGCGACCGCGTCGTTGCGCCCTCGGCTGGCGCCTCCCGCACTGTCGACCACCCGCAACGGGAACGAGTACTCCGACGGCGACAGGTCCAGGGGACGACCGCCCTGGTTGGCGATGCACACGCTCCGGGGTCGGAACCCCGAGAGCTCGACCGAGCGCAGGAGGTCCCGGAGCGCGGGGCGACCGACGGTGGTGATGGCCAGTCCGATCGACGGCGTCTCCGTCAACGAGCTCACGTCCGCTTCCTCAGGATGGAGTAGTAGAGGACCGCCAGGAGGACCTCGGCCAGTGCGAGACCGCCGAGGCCGCCCGGTAAACCGAGGGTCACACTGCCCACGAGCAGAGCCGTGAAGGAGAGCGCTGCGGCGATGACGTCGAGCAGCCCGATCCGCTTGGCGGCCAACAGGGGGATGAGCAGGAACGCGCCGATCGAACTGATCGCGAGGGCGCACCGCTGCACCGTGATGATGGGCAGGACCTCACGGAGCAGCGGTTCGACCGGTCCCACGAGCAGACGGAGCACCGCGTCGGGCAGGACCGCGAGGACAAGTCCGTTGAGGGCGGCGACTACGGCGAGCGCGACCGTCAGCCGTGCGTAGGTCCGCCGGGGTCTGTCGGTACCTCGCGCCAGGAGGTTCTGCGTGGCGATCCCGATGAGCAGGTTGGTGCCGCCGAAGGCCAGCTCTCCGGCGCGGTAGACGCTGGCCGACTCGAAGCCGGCGGTTGCCGTGATCACGATGGGTATGGCCTGGATGAGTGCGATGCTGGCCGCGACGCCCATCACGTAGGGCGTCCAGGACGACCGTCGCTGCACGATCCAGAACCACGCACCCTGGATGCTCAGGTGACGGCGCAGCAGGAGAGTGGTACCCCCGAAGAGCAGAAGCGTGGCAAAGGGGGACACCACGACGGCTGTGGGGTCCAGCAGGAGGGTGGCGACGACAACCCCGACCACCTGAACGGCATAAGCGGCGCTGAGCAGCCCTCCGGCTCGTCGGCTGCCGATGGTGAAGGCATCCCGCCAGAAGGAGCTCTCCACCGCCATGACCGCCGGAATGCCGATGCCCGCACACAGCAGCGTCAGACGGACCAGACCGGTGCAGAGCGCCGCGCTCACCAGGAGCCCCGCCCCTGCGAGGAGGCTCACGAGGACTGCAGCTGAGTGAGCGCGGGGGGCCTCATTCTGCACGTCGTCGGACGAGGTGAGGCTGGCCAGCGGCTTCCCGACGACCGCCGGCGCGAGCGCAAGCGCAGCCGACGAGACCACGGTCGCCACCGCGAAGGCGCCGAGGGCATCCGGGTCGGCGACCTGGGCGACGACGGCGAACACGACGATCGAGGACAGGCGGGAGACGACCTGCGGGAGCGCCAACCACGCCCGGTCCTTGGCGCGCGTCAGCCGGGAGGGAGCTGTGGCGCTCAATTGTTGTGCCACGGCTCAGGCCTGTCAGCGACCTTCCGTGCCGGTGCACCCGCCCAGATCTCGTTCTCGCCCGTTGAGCCGAGGACGACGGCGTTGGCCGCGACCACCGTGCCCCGTCCGATGCGGATGACCCCCGAGCTGCCCAGTACGACGGCTCCGACGCACAACCACACGTCGTCCTCGATGACGAACTGCTCGATGGCATCATCCGGGCGTAGTGAATGGGGTTCGGACCGACCGACCGTGACGTTGTGGAATATCCGAACCCGGTCACCGATGGTCGTGCGCGGGTGCAGCACTATGCCCCGCCCGCGGTGCTGTAGCCGCAGATCCTCACCGATCACCACGGAAGGCGGTACGTCGACGCCGAGGAGGAGTGCGCCTTGACGCGCTAGCGGGCCTATCAACGGGCGGGACTGCGCGCGGAGCAGGCGTTCGACAAAGCCGGCCGGACGATCCTCGAGCATCCCGATCACCCTCTTACAGTTTCCGTTCGTGAGCCAAATGGGGCACCCCCTTGGGATGAGCTCGGGAGGCTCCGGGCAGGGTGGCACCTTACGCTGCAGTTCTGTCGTATTTCCGACGACGACGGACTTCTGAGGGAGAAGGCGCGTGACGGTACACCCCGGATCCGAGTCGCCGGGAGCGCTCGCAACCGACGACTCCAGGGCCGCGGAGCCCACGCAGGAGCGTCGGCGTGGCCGAGCCGCCGGCGGCGCAGTGGCACGGCGATCGACCAGTCAGCGCCGGGGGCTCGCACTGGCACTCATCGGCGCGCTCCTCGGTGGCCTGATCGGTCTCGTCGTCGCCCTCGGCAACCCGGAGACTCCTACGGCGGTCACGCGGGTGTCCTTCGTCCAGGACCCCACCCTCCCCGGGGAGCAGGCCAGCACGAGTCCTGACGCCATCGATCGCTTCATCCAGACGCAGATCCTCATCTTGACCGGCCCTGACATCCGCGACACGGTGGCCGATGCCCTGGGACTCGGCGACGAGCTCACGTTGACGGCACAGCAGGTCGGGGCGACCGACGTCGTAGAACTGCAGGTCCAGGCAGGGACGGAGGATGCGGCTCGCGACGCTTCGACCGCCGTCATCGAGCAGTACGACCAGCAGAGGCGCGCCGCAGTGACCGCACGGGTCGACGCACTGCTCGCGGGCGTCGAGGCAGAGATCGGAGATCTCGAGGGCAGGCTGGGCTCGGACGACGACAGTGCACTCGCGAGCGCTACAGCGACCGAGTACTCGCGATTGCTGGCGTCGCGAAGCCAGTTGGTACTCCTGCAGTCGGGGGATCAGGCATACACCCAGGTCGTCGGCTCACCCCGCGCGACGTCCGTGGGCGGCGCGGGTGCCGTCGTCCAGGCGACACTGATCGGGCTCCTGCTGGGTGCCGTCGTGGGAATCGCGCTTGCCCTGATCCTCCAGAGGGTCCGAACCGAGTGACGACGAGCGCGGCGCAACGCACTCCTGCACAGTCTCGAGGGGGTGTGCTGTCGGCCGGCGTCTGGTGGTTGTCGCCGGCGGGTGCGGCCTCCCTGACCGTGCCCATCACGCTCCTGATCGCGTGGCAGCTCGACGACTCCTACTTCCGTCAGTCGTGGGAAACGGCGAAGTCGCTCACGCACGGGACCCTGCTGCTGTTCGCCGCCGGGGCCCTGCTGTTCGCCATCGGGGGCATGCTGCCTCTTCTCCTGAGCGGGGGCCTGGGGCGCCACGCGGCGTCCCCCACCGCCGCTGTGGAGAGCGACTTCCTCCACCGGTGCTGCGTCGTGCTGTACCGGCTGACGATCACCGGCTACATCGCGCTAGCGGCCGTGGGGCTCTCCCGAGGCGCACGTCCTGCGGACCTCCTCGACGCCCTGACCTCGCAGGACGCCTTCGACTCGACCCTCCGCACCCAGTTCGCCCCCATCGCGGGGATCACCACGCTGACGCAACTCGGCATTGCCTACGTGGTCGTGGCCGTCACCCTCCTCAGCCGCGGGCGGGACCGCTACGTCGCCCGGCGGCTGGCGGTCGTCTTCCTGCTCGCGCTGATGCGGGCGTTCTTCCTGACGGAGCGGCTGGCGATCCTCGAACTCGCCATCCCGGCCGTCGGGATCCTCGCCATGCACATGGCCCGTCGCGGGGGAGTCCGACGCCGGCTGACCTCGGCCGCTCCGTTCATCCTGGTGCCCGGGGCGATCGCCGTGTTCGGCGTCTTCGAGTACTCCCGCAGCTGGGTCTTCTACTCACAGCAGCGCGGCGGGTCGTTCCTGCAGTTCGTCATCGACCGGCTGGCCGGCTACTACGCCACCGCCTACAACAACGGTCAGATCGCCCTCGGCTACGGGCTGGGCAAGGACGTGCGGCTGCCCTACGGCAGCATCGAGGCCTTCTGGACCGCGCCGGGGGTCTCCCAGCTCAACCTCTACGGACGCCTGACCGGCCGCTACGAGCCCGACGACTTCGCCTACCTCCTGCAGCAGTACGGCAACCCCGAGTTCAACAGTCCGGGAGGGTTGTCCATCCCGTTCGTCGACTACGGCACGGCCGGCGGGCTGGTGTTCTTCCTGCTGGCGGGGCTGGCGCTCGGGGTCGCGTACCTGCGGTGGAGGGACGGCGAGTTCTGGGCCTCCCTGGTATACCCGGTGGCCCTCACCGGCCTGCTCGAGATGCCCCGGTACCTGTACTGGGGGCAGGGGCGGGTCCTGCCGGCATTCGTCGCGCTGCTCGTCATCGCCTGGCTGTCCCGACGATCCACGTCCAGAACGGGGGCTACGTGAGACCACTCTCCTGGCTGATGCTGGCCACGCAGGTGCCGGCGTCCGGATCCGGTGGCGGCATCGTCCGTTACACCGTCGAGCTGGCCCGCGCGCTCCAGGCGAGACCCGACGTCGAGTTGTCCGTGCTGGCCACGGCCTCGGCGCGGGCCTTCTTCACCGAGTTGCTCGGGTCCGGGGACCGGGTGGTCTCCGTGCCGGACCTCCCCGTCCCGGCCCGTACGGCACTCGAGCGCACGGGACTCGCCCAGCTGCCCGCACGGCGCCGGTTCGACGTCGTGCACGGGACCAAGCACATCCTCCCGCGCTGGGGGAGTGCCACGAGGGTCCTCACCGTCCACGACATGCTGCCGCTCCAGCGTCCACGCGACTTCGGGCTGCTCAAGCGCACGCTCCTGACCAGGCCCTACCTCGCCTCCATCCGTCAGGCGGACGCCCTGCTGTGCGTCAGCCGCGCCACGCAACGGACCGTGGAGCGGTTCGTGCCGGCAGCAGTGGGCAGGACCGTCGCCGTCCCCCTGGCCATGTCCAGCGGGCTGCGGACCGCCGAGTGCGAACCGGTTCCGTCGCTGCTCGACCGCGAGTTCGCCCTCGTCGTGGGTGACACCTCGCCGCGCAAGAACCTCGGCCTCGTCGTCGATCTCTGGCCCCGTGTGGTGGCAGAGCGTCCCGGTGCGACCCTGGCGGTCGTCGGGCCGCCCAGCTGGGGGCCGTCGGAGCTGGGGACGAACGGCTCCGAGAGCCTCGCCAGTGGTGCCATGCAGCTCCTCGGGCACCTCAGCGACGCGCAGCTGCGCTGGTGCTACGAGAACGCCGCGGTCGTGCTGTGCCCGAGCAGGCTCGAGGGGTTCGGGCTGCCGGCCATCGAGGCACGGTCCTTCGGCGCTCCACTGATCACCTCAATGGACCCCGCACTGGTCGAGGTGAGCGGCGACTCCGCCGTCCACCTGCCCGAGGACGACGCCGACGCCTGGGCGTCAGCCATCTCCTCCGCGTTCCGGGCCGGTCGCACGGCCGGCACGGCCGTGTCGGTACGGGACTGGGACGAGGTGGCCGCGGAGACCGTGACCGCGGTACGGGGGGTCGTGGGCCGGCGGACCTGACCAGCCCCGACGCCCGCCGGAGGTGTCGCCGGTCGGGTCACGCAGGCTCGGCCAGCAGCCGTCCGGCGATCTCCCTGGCGGTCTCGGCCACCTCGGCCGGTGCGTAGCGAGCCTCGAAGAGGCGGCGTCCCTCGTCGCCGATCCGTCGACCCTCGGCGGGATCCGCGGCCAGCCGGGCGCAGGCGGCGGCGAACTGCTCGGGGTCGTCCGCGATCAACAGGTGGACCCCGTCCACGACGTCGAGTCCCTCGCACCCGAGCGAGGTGCTGATGACGGGGACTCCGAGGGCGAACGCCTCCAGGATCTTCACGCGAGTACCGCCGCCGAAGCGGACCGGGACGACCGCGGCCGTGGCCGAGAGCAGTTCGGGCACGACGTCGGTCACGTCTCCGACCACGTCGACACCCGGCAGGCCCTCCACCTCACCGAGGAGGTCCTTCCCTCCGCGACCGACCAGCCTCAACCGTGCCGAGGGGGCGCACTGCTGGAGCCGGGGCAGCACCCGTACGGCCATGTGCACCGCTGCGTCCACGTTCGGCGGGTACCAGTAGGTGCCCACCAGGACGAACGTCGGTACGGCCGGCGGCGTCCACGACGCGTCGGACGGGACGGGGCCGGCGTAGGTGTTGGGGACCACGGTCACCGGACCGGGGCCGAGTCGCCGGCGGTCCAGCTCGCTGCAGACCACCACGGCGTCGGCCCGGCGCAGGACCCGCCGCTCCAGCCGCCGCCACAACGGCAGTTCGACGCGGCGCTGGACCCGGACCCGGGGGCGGACCGTCGGTCCCTCCGGGGGGAGGGCCAGGAAGCCGGCGATCTTGGGTGACTCGACGTCGTCCATGTCGACGACCGTCCGGCGGCGGCGGACGGTACGGGACAGGCTCACCGCGTGGTCGGTCGCCCCGAACCACACGAGGTCGTACGGCGACCGCTGCAGGTCCCGGACCGCGGCCCGCGCGAGGTCCCACCGGCGCACCGCGATCTGCCAGGGCACGCGCCGGAGCAGGAGGACGAGTGCCGACAGGGCGCGTGGCCGGGGACCGGCGTCCACCTGCACGCACCGCTGCACCCGGACGCCGGGTGGCAGCGGGTGCTCGACCGGAGGCCCGGCGAAGAGCACCAGGACGTCGAGGTCGACGTCGGGGAGGGCGGCGAGTGCCCGCAGCGCGGTGGCCGACCGGGTCCGCTTGCCGCCGTCGGTGGGCCACGGCCGGTCGGGGAGCGTCAGCAGGACGCGGCGCCGACGGCGGGGGAGGCGCACCCCACCCGGGCCCTCCCACCACCTCGCCGTCCGGCGGCGCTCGGCCGTCCGTGCGACGGCAGGGAGGGCGGACGTCCCCAGTGCCAGCAGCCGGGACCGCGTGGGCTGCGCCCCGTCCCCGGCGATGGCCAACGAGAGCCGGCGGACCGGCCTGCCGGGGTGCCCGAGTGCCTGCTTGAGGCGGTAACGGGCGGCGATCCGCTCCTGCTCGGCTGCCGTCGCGGCAGCGATCCCGGCTTCCTCGGTCGTGAGGTCGAGCCGCGTGGCCGCCCGCCTGAGCAGGGTCGCGATCGATGCGCTCATGGCGGCTCTGTCCGAGCTGAGACTCGACTCGTGGATGCGGTAGTGCGCGAGCGGGCGCTGCACGCACCCGATGCGGGAGCCGTCGTGGACCATGCGGATCCACAGGTCCCAGTCGGTCGCGTGTGCGATGGTCGGGTCGAAGCCGCCGGCGGCCACGAAGGCCGCGCGACGGACCACCACGTTGCCGAAGACGAAGTTCCGCTCCAGGATCGCGCGGCGCTGGTCCTCGTCGGCGAACGGATAGTGGTCGCCGTACCAGGTGCCCAGTGTCACTCCGTCGTGGACCAGCACTGCGTCGCTGGTCACGACGTCGAGATCGGGCTCGCGCACGAGCAGGTCGTGAATGGCGGCCATCCGCCCCGGCAGCATCTCGTCGTCGGCGTCCAGGAGGGCGACCCATTCGGTGGTGGTCGCGCTCACCGCCGTGTTCTTGGCGGCGGCCTCCCCGAGATTGCGTTCGTGCCGGATGACGCGGACCGCATCACCCAGTCGTGCGAGCACATCGGCGGTCGCGTCGGTCGAACCGTCGTCGCAGACCACGATCTCCGCAGGTGGAGGGTCCTGCCCGAGAGCCGACCGGACGGCGTCCGCGACGTAGGCTGCGGCGTTGTGGCAGGCGATGGCGACCGAGTAGTGGAAGTCGTGAACGGATTCCTCCCGCGGCGACACCTCCGGAGCGCCGCATTGATCCACGCCGAGATGCTAACCGCGACCATTCGATTCGTCGCAGCGGCATGAGGACCATTACCCCCATTCGGGAGGTCTGGTCACGGCGCCCCGTCTGGCCGCGACGGTTCCGTCCCCGCGGTCGGGACGTCGTCCTGCTGTACCACCGCGTCTCCGACGACCCGTCTCCCGATCCCGGCGGCATGGTGGTCCCGACGGACCTCTTCCGGCAGCACATGACGGCGCTCCGCGAGTGGTTCGACCTGGCGCCGGCGAGGGAGGTCCCGCATCGGCGTGGGGGTCCGGTCGCCGCGGTCACCCTCGACGACGGCTACCTCGACAACTTCGAGAACGCGGCGCCGATCCTGCGCGAACTCGGGATCCCTGCGACCTTCTTCGTCGTGGCGGACGCGATCAACCGGGCCGGGGGTCCGGACCCCGGTCCCGAGTACTGGTGGGACCGCCTCGAGCACCTGCTCCTCGAGGCCGGCCCGGGACCGTCCCGGCAGGAGGTGCGCGTGGGCCCGCACCGGCTGCTCCTCGACGTCGGTGACCCCGAGGCCCGCACCCGGTCCTACGCCGTGCTCACCGGGCTGCTGCACCGTCGGCCGCCCGCGGTCGTCGAACGGGTCGTGCGAGGGCTCGAGGACGTCTGGCCGCGCGCCGGGTCGTGCGACCGGCACCGCCGGATGTCGGCGGACCAGGTGCGTGACCTGGCGCGGGACCCGCTCTTCGACATCGGCTCCCACACCTGCTCGCACGCCGCACTGGCGTCCCTCTCCCGCTCGCGCAGTCGGGCCGAGCTCGAACGGAGCCGGGAGGACCTGCAGCGCCTGCTGGGGGAACGGCCGGCACTGCTCGCCTACCCGTACGGCGCGCCGGGGACGGTCGCGCGCCGCAACGCCCGTCAAGCTCGCAGGGCCGGCTACGACCTCGCCTTCGTCAACGTCGCCGGTCCCGTCGAGGGAGCCGACCCGCACGCACTCCCGCGCATCACGGTCGGGCGCTGGAGCGTGGACCACCTGCAGCGCGCCGTCACCGCCTGGCGGCCCCGGTGAGCGGGGACTGGCCGGTGGTCGCCCCCGAGGGCCCCTGGGTCGAGCCACCCCGTCCCGTGACGGTCGGCATCGTGGTCACCGCGCACAACGTCGCCCCCTTCCTCCCCGCCGCCCTGGCCTCGGTCTTCGCCCAGACCCGGCTCCCGGACGAGGTCGTCGTCTGTGACGACGCCTCGGAGGACGACGTGGCGGCCGCCGTCGCGCCGTTCGCCGACCGCGTCCGGCTCGTGCGGCGCGTGGTCCGCGGTGGGGAGGGCGCGGCGAAGAACACGGCCATGGCGGCGCTGACCTCCGACCTCGCCGTCATCCTCGACGGCGACGACGAGATGGCGCCGCAGCGCGTCGAGGCCCTCGCGTGGCTGGCCGAGCGCCGCCCCGACCTCCACCTCATGACGACGACGTGGGAGGACTTCGGCCCTGGCGCCGCGGAGGTGGAGTCGGACTGGTCGCTCGACCGGCACTTCCCGGTCGAGGACCAGCGGTCGGAGATCCTGCGGTGGAACTTCCTCCCGGCGCCGGCCATCCGGCGCCTGCCCTTCCTCGAGGCCGGGGGCTTCGACGAGACCCTCCGCTACGGCCCCGACTGGGAGTGCTACGTCAGGATGTTCCTGCACGGGGCGGCCGCCGGGCTCGTCCCTCTGCCGCTCTACCGGTACCGGCGGTGGAGCGGCCAGCAGACCGCTGACACCGAGCGGGTGCTCGCCGGGCGCGAGCGGGTGGCCGAGCTCATCGCCGCGAACCCGGGGCTCGGCGAGCACGACCAGGAGATCGCCGCCCGGACCCTGGCCGACGCGGCGTTCGCGCACTGGGCGTGGCGCATGCGGCACCGTCGGGCCGTGCCGGCCGAGGCACGCCGGCTGTTGCGGGGCGGTTCG
This sequence comes from Geodermatophilus sp. SYSU D00879, assembly GCF_054050375.1. NCBI lineage: Bacteria > Bacillati > Actinomycetota > Actinomycetes > Geodermatophilales > Geodermatophilaceae > Geodermatophilus > Geodermatophilus sp. SYSU D00879. The sequence continues at coordinate 139,739 of NZ_JBJGZF010000007.1, read as the reverse complement.
CTCAGTCCGCGACGCCGGGCGGTTCTCCACCTCGCCGCCCGGTGGCCCGGACCGGCCACCCGGCTCCTGCTCCGCCAGGCCGGCGGCTGACGGTGCTCGACACCCCTTCCGCGTCGGGTGCCCGACGCCCGTCCACGCCCAGGAGCGCCGTGCGAGTCCTCCACGTGACCCAGCCGACGGTGGCCGGCGTCCCCGTCGTCGTGCGCGACCTGGTCACGGACCAGCGTGCCTGTGGCTGGGACGTCGCCGTCGCGTCACCCGCGGACGGCGACCTGCCCGGCTGGCTCTCGGAGCTCGGGGTGCCGCACCTGTCGTGGCAGGCCTCGCGGGATCCGGGGAGGACCGTCCCGGACGAGGTCCGGCGGCTGCGCCGGCTGATCGACGAGGTGGACCCGGAGCTGGTCCACCTGCACAGCGCGAAGGCAGGACTGGCCGGCCGGCTCGCCCTCCGCGGGCGACGGCCCACCGTCTTCCAGCCGCACGCCTGGTCCTTCGAGGCGGTGACGGGGCCGGTGGCCCGCGTGGCGCGGGGATGGGAGCGCTTCGCCTCGCGGTGGACCCACCTGGTCGTGTGCGTCAGCGAGGACGAGCGACGACGCGGCGAGCAGGTCGGCGTCCGTGCCCGCACCCTCGTGCTGCCCAACGGCATCGACCTCGGCCGGTACCGCGTGACCGACGGCGCCGAGCGGGGCGCGACCCGGCGCGACCTGGGCCTGGAGGACCGGCCCACGGTCGTGTGCGTCGGACGACTCGCCCGGCAGAAGGGGCAGGACGTGCTCCTCGACGCGCTGCCCGGACTGCGCGCGAGGGTGCCCGACGTCCAGGTCGTCCTCGTGGGGGACGGTCCGGACGTGGATGCCCTGCGTGCTCGGGCGACCCCCGGCGTGGTGTTCGCCGGCAGCCGGTCCGACGTCCGCCCGTGGATGACCGCCGCTGACGTCGTCGCCCTGCCCAGCCGGTGGGAGGCGGGGCTGTCGCTGGTCGCGATGGAGGCGATGGCGCTCGGCCGGCCGGTGGTGTCGGCAGACGTGGCGGGAGCACGGGACGGGCTGGCGGGAGCGGGCGGGGTGGTCCCGCGCGAGGACGCGGCCGCGCTCGCGGAGGCGTTGGCAGCCCGCCTGGAGGACCCGGGCCTCGCCGAGCGCGAGGGACGGGCCGGACGGCTCGCGGTGGAGTCCTCGCACGATCTGGCGGTCACGAGCAGCCGGATGCGGCAGGCGTACGAGGAGGTCCTCGCCGAAGGCGAGGCCGACAGGGGTGGCCGGGGACGAACAGCTCCCTGAGCGGCGCGTCGGACTGGGGGCCCGCCACGCCGGGGGGGTGACGCCCGGACGGGTGGGGGCTCCGTGTGAGCGAGCCACGGCCTCGGCCGTCCTCGGGTCCGAATGCGCCATCCGACGCGTGGCGATCGCTCTCCGTGTGGGCCCTGGGACGCTGCGCTCGGAGAGGTCACGTCCCTGATCGATGGCGCACAACCGGAATTGGCGCAATGTCTTCCGTTGGACCGGGTCTCTGGCTACTCTCAGCGGGCTGGTTGAACGCTGGAGTTCCTGGCGATCACGGGGAACCACTCACCTGAGCGCTGATGCGCCGGGTGTCGCACGGGGGTTGGCGCACATGTCCCTGCTCGAGCTCGGTGACGGGCCGGTCCGTCACGACCTGCACCTGGTCGGTCGCGGTTGGTACTGGCTGACCTCCGGCCTCCGCGGCGAGGGCACGGCGGCCCGCCGCGTGTGGCGCGCCTCCTACATCCGCCGCCTCGTCGTCCTGGACGCGGTCGGCGCCCTGCTCGCCGGTGTCGCCGGGGCGTGCGTCCCCGAGGGGGGCCCGCTGATGGGCGCCGCGGAGAGTGCGGCAGTCGTCATCGCCCTCCCTGTCGTGTGGCTCGGTGCGATGCTCGTCGCCCGCACCTACGAGGAGCGGTTCCTCTGGGTCGGCCCCGAGGAGTTCCGGCGGGTCTTCTCTGCCGCTGCTCTGCTGCTCGCCACGGTCGGCACCGTCTCCTGGGCGTTCGAGCTCGAGGTCGCGCGCAGCTTCGTCGTCGTCGCCCTGCCGCTGGCGACCCTCCTGACCCTCGCCGTCCGCGTGGCCCTCCGCCTCCGGTTGCACTCCCAGCGGGCGCAGGGCCGGCACGTGCAGACGACGATCCTGGTCGGCCACCGCAGCGGCGTCGCCGCGCTGCACGAGCAGATGGAGCGCGAGGCCCGGCACGGCTACCGCGTCATCGGCTGCTGCCTCCCGTTGTCGGCCGGTGACCGCGACGTGTTCGACGGCCTGCCGGTGCTCGGGAGTCTCGACGAGGTCGCCGACGTGGTGCGCCGCTACGAGGTGGACGCCGTGGCGGTACTGCCCTCGCCCGAACTGGAGGGTGCCCGGCTGCGCAAGCTCGGCTGGGACCTGGAGGACACCGAGGCGGAGCTCCTGCTCGCCCCCGCCGTCACCGAGGTCGCCGGCCCGCGGGTGCACGTGCGTCCCGTGGCGGGGCTCCCGCTCATGCACCTGGAGCGGCCGGAGTTCACCGGCGTCCGCCGCATCGCCAAGGACGTCGCCGACCGCACGGCGGCCGGCGTCGGCGTTCTCCTGCTGCTGCCGCTCCTCCTGACCCTGGCGGTCCTGGTCAAGGTCACCAGCCGGGGCCCGGTCTTCTTCCGGCACGAGCGGATCGGCCGCGACGGCCGGCCGTTCCAGGTCCTCAAGTTCCGCAGCATGGTCGTCGACGCGGACAAGGTCGAGCTGGACCTGCACGAGCAGAACGAGGGCAACGCGGTCCAGTTCAAGATGCGCCGCGACCCGCGGGTCACCCGGGTGGGCGCGGTCATGCGGCGCTACTCGCTGGACGAGCTGCCCCAGCTGCTCAACGTCCTCGGCGGCAGCATGAGCCTGGTCGGCCCGCGCCCGCACGTGACCCGCGAGGTCGAGCAGTACGGCTTCGACATGCGCCGCCGGCTGCTGGTCAAGCCCGGCATCACCGGCCTGTGGCAGGTCAGCGGCCGCTCGGACCTCTCCTGGGACGACGCCGTCCGGCTCGACGTCCGGTACGTGGAGAACTGGTCGCTCGCCTTCGACCTCATGATCCTGTGGAAGACCGCGGGTGCCGTCCTCCGTGGTTCCGGAGCGTATTGATTCCTTCACTCACGACCTGTGACCAATCCAGTCGGAAGAGTGAGATGGTCGCCGAGCACCATTGCTTCACGGATGTCGGTTCCACCCAAAATGTGGTGACAAATGGCGAATGGTCGTCATGGGTGAAATCATCCGCTGGCTGCATCGAGACTGCTGTGTGGTGACGGGGAGGGTCATGGTCGACACCACGGGGGGCGACGTCACATCCGGCGGGACCGCGCAGGAGTCGGTGGGCGTCGGCGTCGAAGCGCCACGGGCAGAGGTCCGCCGTTCGATCCGTGTCCGGCCGACTGTCGAGGCGCCTGCGCGCGCGCAGGAGAGCTGGTGGCTCCGGCGAGGTGTCGCGCCGTACCTGATCCTCGCCGACGTCGTGGCCTTCGCGGTCGCCACCGTCCTCACACAACCCGGCTCCCTGATCGCTCAGGGGCTGGCGCTGCTGCTCCTCCTCCTCGTCTTCTGGCGAGCCGGGCTGTACCGGTCTCGGCTCACCCTGTCGCTGGTCGACGACCTCCCGTACGTCCTCGCCGCGGTCGCAGTGGCGTGGGCGTTCAAGGTGGCACTGGCGGAGGTCCTCCCGAACGTCGACGCCCCCGGCCGCCAGGTGGTGCACGTGGCAGCGCTGCTGGGGGCGGTCCTCGTGGTCCGTCTGGTCGCCTACCGCGTCGTGCACACCGCCCGGTGCCGCGGGTTCGTCCGGCACCGCACCGTCGTCGTGGGGGCCGGCCCGGTCGGCATGCGGGTGGCCGACACCCTGCTCGAGCGGCGCAACTACGGCCTCGACCCGATCGGCTTCCTGGACGCGGCGGTGCCGGAGGACTCGACGGCGCTCCTCCCCATCCCCCTGCTCGGCGGCTACCACCGGCTCGGCCAGGTCATCCGCGAGGAGGCGGTCCGAGACGTCATCGTCGCCTACGGAGGGGTGGACGAGGACGAGCTCGTCGACATCCTGCGCACCTGTGACCGGCTCGACGTCGACGTCTTCGTCGTCCCCCGGCTGTTCGAGTTGCACGACGTCAACCGCTACACCGACGAGATCTGGGGCATCCCGCTCGTGCGGCGCCGGCGCGCGGTCTACCGCAGCCCCTGGTGGCGGGTGAAGCGGATGGTGGACGTCGCCGTGTCCCTGCTCACGCTGTTGTTCCTCACCCCCGTGCTCGCTGCCTGTGCGATCGCCGTCCGGCTCGAAGGGGGACCGGGCATCATCTTCCGGCAGGAGCGGGTGGGGCTCGACGGCCGGCCGTTCCAGGTCCTGAAGTTCCGCTCGCTCAAGCCGGTGGACGAGACGGAGTCGCAGACGAACTGGAACATCAAGCACGACGACCGGCTGGGCCCGGTGGGCCGCTTCCTGCGGGCTACGTCGCTCGACGAGCTCCCGCAACTGTGGAACATCGTCCGCGGGGACATGAGCCTGGTCGGCCCCCGCCCCGAGCGTCCGCACTTCGTGGACCAGTTCTCCGCCCACATCCCCCGGTACACCGCCCGTCACCGCGTGCCGGCGGGGCTGACCGGGTGGGCACAGGCGCACGGGCTCCGAGGGGACACCTCGATCGAGGACCGCGCCCGGTTCGACAACTACTACATCGAGAACTGGTCGCCGTGGCTCGACATGAAGATCGTCCTGAAGACCGTGGGACAGGTGCTGCGCCGCCAGGGCGGCTGACCGCCGAGGTCGCCTTCCGCTGGCTGTTCGCGCTGGTCGTCGCCGGCATGCTCACCGCCTTCGCGGCGCTGCTGGTGACCGGCGAGTACTACAACGAGGGGCCGGTGCTCGTCGGGCTCACGGCCGACCACGGTCTGCACAAGGGGGACGTCTTCGTGGTCACCGGCTGGGCAGCGGGGATGCTGTCCCTGATCGGGCTGCAGGTCCACCGCCGGTGACCGGCGGGGCCGGCAGCCGTGTTCTCAGGCGGCGGTACGGCGCAGCAGGACGCGGGCAGGTGTCACGCCGCACAGCCCCGCCGCCGCGAGGACGTGCCCGTGCTCGGCGACGAAGACGTTGAGCGCCAGCCAGGTCGAGCCGAGGAGGAAAGCCACGGCGTGATCCTCGGCCGCCACGGGGCCGGTGATCGCGGACGCCTGAGGTGTCCGGGACCCATGGGGCGAGGGCGACCCTCGTGCCGGACGAGGCGGTCTCGGCCGTGCACCGGCCGCACCATCGGTACCCCGGGGGACCCGGGCGACGTCGCCGGAGGTGACGGGGTGGTCCCCTCAGCGCGGGACGTCCGGCAGGGCCTGGGTCTCGAACTCGCCGGCGTTCTGCGACAGCGAGTCGTTGTGCAGGTAGGCCCACATGCGCTCGCCGGTGACCTCGTCGAGGTAGACCACACTCGCCGGGCCCTCCATGCCGGTGCCCAGGACCGGGGCGGTGAACGAGTCGACGTTCTCCGGGCGCAGGTCGCGCAGGGAGTAGGCGAGGGACAGCAGGTCGCCGTTGCCGAGGGAGTCGTCGACGCCGACGGCGTTGGTCACCGCGAGCAGGGCGGCGTCCAGCCGGCCCGGGTCGGTGAAGGTGTCGGACGTGAACAGCTGGGAGAACATCGCCTCGAGGTACTGCTGCTGGCGGCGGACGCGGTCGAAGTCACCGCCGGTGAGCCCGTAGCGCTGCCCGAGGTACCAGCGGGCCTGGTCGCCGTCGAGGTGGTTGACCCCGGCGGTGAAGGTGTACGGCCCCCAGCTGGTGGTCTCGGCGACGACGACGTCGACGCCTCCCAGTGCGTCGGTGACCTCGATGATCCCCTCGAAGTCGATGGCCACGAAGTGGTCGATGCGGACGTCGGTCAGCTGCTCCACGGTCTGGATCAGCAGGGACGGCCCGCCGTAGGCGTACGCGGCGTTGATCTTGTCCATCCCGTGGCCGGGGACGTCCACCCACGAGTCGCGGGGGATGGAAACGAGTTGGGCATGCTGCCGGTCTGCGGAGAACCGGGCGATCATGATCGCGTCCGACCGGCCGCCCTCGGCGATGCCCGCACCCGCCGTGGCCCGGGTGTCGCTCCCGACCAGGAGGAAGGTGACCGGTTCCGCGGAGGTCTGCTCCGCCGGCGTCGCGGGAGCGGGCCGGACGTCCTCGTCGAGGTCGGCGAAGACGTCGCCGACCCGGTCGATGTTCCCGGCGTAGCGATCGGTGAGGTACCAGAGGCCACCGCCGACCAGCAGGACGAGGACGGTGACGAGGACGCCGAGCGCGACGAGGAAGCGCCGCAGCCCACGCCGTCGGCGGGGAGGACGCTCCTCGGTGGTGGGCTCGTCGGCGAAGAGCGTGGACCCCGGACGTTCCTCGTCGTTGCTCACAGTGACCCCCGCGGCTGTCGTTGCCACGAGGCTAGGCGCGGATCAGCGGATCCGGCTCCCGTCCCACCCGGGAGGGTGGGACGGCACCACGCTGAGTGATCCTCCGCGGGCCATCCGGGTGCGGCAACATGGGCGCATGACCGTGCCGCAGGGCCCGCTCCGCCCGGGAGAGTGGCGCCCCGGCGTCCCGGGGGAGGCGCGGCGACATCACCTGCTGTGGCACCGCTTCCGCTGGGCCGGGGAGGACCCCTTCAGCGGCGTCAGCCTCTATGCCTGCCGCTGCGGTGCGGTCCGCCCGGGCCTCTGACGCTCCGCGCTCCCTCCGTCAGCAGTCGGGCGTGCCGAGCGACGTCGCTCAGGCCGTCCGCGGTGCCGCAGCGGCGCGGAGGTCGTCCTCCAGGCCGGCGAGGACCGAGTCGAGTTCGCGGCGCAGGTCGCTGCACCCGGCCGGCTCCCTGCGGTCCGCCAGTCGGATGACCTGCCCCAGACCGAGGGCGACGGCGAGCGCCACGACGGGCCACGACAGCGCAACGAGGAGCACGAGGGTCACCCCTCCTTCCTAGGAGCAGTCGGGTGCCCGACCGGCGCGGCCGCGCGGGCAGATGCTGCCGAAAAGGTCCGGGTGCCGGTGTCGCGTGACGTGCGCACCGCCCCATCGACCCCACGGCCACCACGCGCACCGTCGATGCGATCGGTTCTCCGCCGGTCGCGACGGACGGTCACCGGCGCCCGTCGGTCTCCTCCTCCGGGGTGGAAAAGGCGGGCGCAGGGCCGGTCCGCCTCCGTCTGGCCTTTCGTCCCGGCTCCCGGGTGCCGACGCTGCGCCCGTACCGCGACCACGGCAGACCAGGGGGACAACGTGACCGCCAGCACCACCGTGCCGCCGGCGCCGGGTGACGACGTGCCGCGGCCGGTGCGCACCCTCTCGTTGACCGGCGTCGAGGATCGCGTCCCGGCGCCGCTGCTCGACCGGCCCGTCTACGACCCGTTCTCCGCGCGGCGCCGCCGGACGCCCGAGTGGCTGGTGTCCTACACGGTCGCGCTCGTCGCCGGCGACCTGCTCGCGGTCGCCGCGGGCCTGGCGCTCGCGGTCCTGCTCCCGCCCGGCGCCGCCCCTGCCCCCGCGACCGGGCCCGTCCTGCTGGCCCTGGCCTGGCTCGTCCTGCTCGCCGCCGCGGGCACCTACGCCGAGCGCCGCCTGGGCACCGGCGACGACGAGTACCGCCGCGTCCTCACCGCGGGCCTGCTCGCGACGACCGCGCTCGGCGTCGCCGCCGCGCTGCTGCCGTCGGCCCCGCTGGACCGGCTCCTGCTCCTGGCGGCGCCCACCACCGTGCTCGCCACGCTGCTGGGCCGGCTGCTCAACCGGCGGCGGCTGCACGCGGCCCGCCGCCGCGGCCTCATGACCAAGCGGGTCGTCGTCCTCGGCCGCGACGTCGCGGTGGCCGACCTGGTGCGCCGGCTGCGGCGGGACGCGACCGCGGGCCTGCGGGTCGTGGGCGCCTGCGTGCCACGGCCGGAGGAGGCCCTCGCGGTCCGCGCCGAGGGCGTCCCGGTGATCGGCACCCTGGCCGGCGCCGTGCGCGCCGTCGACGACGCCCGCGCCGACGCCGTCGTGGTCGCCTCGGCCAGCGAGACCGCGGGCGAGTACCTGCGCGACCTGACCTGGCGCCTCGAGGGGACCAACGTCGAGGTCCTCGTCGGCCCGGGGCTGGTGGAGGTCGCCTCCAACCGGCTGCAGGTCCGGCCGACGTCGACCATCCCGCTCATCCAGGTGCAGGAGCCGGAGTTCCGCGGCGGCCGCCGGCTGGCGAAGTCCCTGCTCGACCGCGCCGTCGCGGGCCTGCTGCTGGTCGTGTTCGCGCCGTTCCTCGTCGCGATCGCGGTCGCCGTGCGCGCCACCAGCCGCGGCCCGGCCCTGTACCGGCACCGGCGCATCGGCAAGCGCGGCCGGGAGTTCGACCTGCTCAAGTTCCGCAGCATGGTCGTCGACGCCGACTCGCGCATCGAGGCCCTGCTCGTGCTCAACGAGGGCAACGACGTGCAGTTCAAGATGCGCCGCGACCCGCGGATCACGCGTGTCGGCGGCTTCCTGCGGTCCTTCTCGCTGGACGAGCTGCCGCAGCTGGTCAACGTGCTCAAGGGGGACATGTCCCTGGTCGGGCCGCGCCCGCACGTGACCCGCGAGGTCGAGCAGTACGGCGCCGACATGCACCGCCGGCTGCTGGTCAAGCCCGGCATCACCGGGCTGTGGCAGGTCAGCGGCCGCTCGGACCTGACGTGGGACGAGTCGGTGGAGCTCGACGTCCGGTACGTGGAGAACTGGTCCTTCGGCCTGGACCTCGCCATCCTCTGGCGCACCGTCCGCGCGGTCCTGCGCCGCTCCGGCGCCTACTGACGTCCCGCTCCTCCCTGCGGGGGGCACGGGACGGGCCGGACGACCACGGGCGCCCGACCGCGGGGGAGGATGGCCCCGCCGCCCCGGGGGCGGCCGCGACCCCGCCCATCGCAGGAGGACCACCCGTGCGTCTGCTCGTGACCGGTGGCGCCGGCTTCATCGGCGCCAACTTCGTCCACCAGACCGTCGAGCGCTTCCCGCAGTACGACGTCACCGTCCTCGACGCCCTGACCTACGCGGGCAACGAGGCCTCGCTGGCCGGCGTCAAGGACGCGATCGGCTTCGTGCACGGCTCGATCACCGACGCCGCGCTCGTCGACGACCTGGTCCGCGACAGCGACGCCGTCGTCCACTTCGCCGCCGAGAGCCACAACGACAACTCGCTGGCCGACCCGGCGCCGTTCCTGCAGACCAACGTGATCGGCACGTACACGCTGCTCGAGGCGGTGCGCCGGCACGGCGTCCGGTTCCACCACGTCTCCACCGACGAGGTCTACGGCGACCTCGAGCTCGACGACCCGGCGAAGTTCACCCCCGAGACGCCGTACAACCCCTCGAGCCCCTACTCGTCGACCAAGGCGGCCTCGGACCTGCTGGTGCGCGCGTGGGTGCGGTCCTACGGCGTGCAGGCGACGATCTCCAACTGCTCGAACAACTACGGGCCGTACCAGCACGTCGAGAAGTTCATCCCGCGGCAGATCACCAACGTGCTGATCGGCCGCCGCCCGCGGCTCTACGGCGCCGGCCACAACGTGCGCGACTGGATCCACGTCGACGACCACAACACCGCCGTCCACGAGGTCCTCGAGCGCGGCCGGATCGGCCACACCTACCTCATCGGTGCCGACGGCGAGGTGGACAACCGCACCGTCCTGGCCACGATCCTCGAGCTGATGGGCCAGCCGGCCGACGCCTTCGACTCGGTCACCGACCGGGCCGGGCACGACCTGCGCTACGCCATCGACGCCACCAAGCTGCGCGAGGAGCTGGGCTGGCGGCCGCGCTACACCGACTTCCGCGACGGCCTGGCCGCGACCATCCGGTGGTACCGCGACAACGAGGACTGGTGGCGTCCGCTCAAGGACGAGGTCGAGGCGGCCTACGCCGCCCGCGGCCAGTGACGACGGTCGTCCTCGGCGCCGGCGGGCAGGTGGGCCGCGCGCTGGCCCGCCGGTTGCCCGGGGCGGTGGCGCTGACCCGGGCGGACCTCGACGTCGGCGACCCGGCGGCGGTCGCCGCGCACGACTGGTCCGGCGTCGAGGTGGTCGTCAACGCGGCCGCCTGGACCGCCGTCGACGCCGCGGAGGACCCGGCCAACCGCGCCGCGGTGCGGGCGGTCAACGTCGACGGCGTCGGCGCCCTGGCGGAGGCGGCGCGCACGTACGGGTTCCTGCTCGTGCACTTCTCCACCGAGTACGTCTTCGCCGGCGATCACCGCGGGCCGATCCCGGAGGACGCGCCGGTGTGTCCCCTGAGCGTCTACGGGCGGAGCAAGGCCGACGGCGACGCGCTGGTCACCGCGCTCGACCGGCACCTGCTGCTGCGCACCACCTGGGTGGTGGGCGAGGGGCGCAACTTCGTGCGCACGATGGCCGGCCTCGCCGACCGCGGGGTCAGCCCGTCCGTCGTCGCCGACCAGGTGGGCCGGCCCACGCTCGCCGACGACCTCGCCGACGCGGTGGCGCACCTCGTCGAGCGCGGGGCGACGGGCACCTACAACGTCACCTGCGGGGGCGAGCCGGCGTCGTGGGCCGACGTCGCGGAGGTCGTGTTCGCCGCCCGCGGCCGCGACCCGCACGAGGTCCGGCGCGTGACCACCGCCGAGTACACCGCCGACGCGGTGGGCCTCGCGCCGCGGCCGCTCAACGGCGTGCTCGACCTGACCCGCCTGGAGGCGACCGGCTTCCGGCCGCGCGACTGGCGCACCGCCGTCGCGGGCTACCTCACGTCCCTGGACGGCTGAGCACCGCCGCGAGCACCTGGTGGGCGCACTCGTCGACGTCGCGCCCGGCGGTCTCCACGGTCACCTCGGCGTCGGTGGGCGTCTCGTAGGGGTCGCTGATGCCGGTGAAGGCGGGGATCTCGCCGCGCCGCGCCCGGGCGTACAGGCCCTTGCGGTCGCGGGCCTCGCAGTCGGCCAGCGACGTCGCCACGTGCACGAGGACGAAGCTGCCCGGCCCGGCCTGCGCCTCGACCTCGCGCCGGACGTCCGCGCGCACCTCCGCATAGGGCGCGATCGGCGCGCAGACGGCGATCCCGCCGTGCTTGGCGATCTGCGCGGCGACCCAGCCGATCCGCCGGACGTTGGTGTCCCGGTCGGCCTTGGAGAACCCGAGCCCGGCGGAGAGGTGGTGCCGCACCTCGTCGCCGTCGAGCAGCGTGACCGTGCGCCCGGCCTCGATGAGCAGCTCGACCAGACGCGCGGCGATCGTCGACTTCCCGGCACCCGACAGGCCGGTGCAGAACACCACCGTGCCGCCGGTGCGCGCCGTCCCCGACCACGGGCGGCTGCCGAGGAGCGAGGCGCCGTGGGCGGCGGCGAGCTCCTCCGGCCCCGCCTCCGGCGCGTCCGGGGTGACCGGGACCGGCACCACGATCACGTCCCGGCCGCCCTCGCAGACCGCCGCCCACGCGGCGGCGGCGGACGACAGTGCCGCGGAGTCCGGGGGCAGGCCGGCCGCCGGCACCAGCGCGAGCAGCCGCTGCGGCAGTTCCGCGACGTCGTCGGGCGGCAGGCCCACCCAGGCCACGGTGTCGGTCCAGCCCTCGTCGTGCAGTCGCTCGGCCACCGCCGACGGCGGCTCCCAGCGCGGCACCTCGACGACGGTCAGGTCGCCCTCGGCCGCCGTCGCGACCAGCACGCCCTGCGCGTCCTCGTACTCCTCGGCGGGCGGCAGGTCGGGGCGCGGCGCGAGGCCCGCGCGGTAGCGGGCCACCGCGGCGACCTGGGCGTCGTCGAGCCGGGCACGGGCGTCGGGCATGCCGTCATCCTGCCTGGTCCGCCGTCGCCCGGACGGTGGCTCCTCCCGTTCCCGACGGGCGCGACCAGGCTCTCCGTGGTGCACTTCGGGAGCTAAGTGTCCGGAGCCCGAGGAGGCGGCGGTGCGGATCTCGGTCATCGGCTGCGGCTACCTCGGCGCGGTGCACGCGGCCTCGATGGTGGAGCTCGGCCACGAGGTGGTCGGGATCGACGTCGACGAGCGGAGGATCGCGGCGCTGTGCGCGGGACGGGCGCCGTTCTACGAGCCGGACTTCGAGCAGCTGCTGGGCCACGCGCTCGAGTCGGGACGGCTGAGCTTCAGCGCCGACGTCGCCGACGCGGCCGGCGCCCGGGTCCACTTCGTCTGCGTGGGCACGCCGCAGCGCCACGGCGAGTACGCGGCGGATCTGCGGTTCGTGCAGGCGGCCGCGGAGTCGCTGCTGCAGGTGGTGCAGCCGGGCGACCTCGTGGTGGGCAAGTCGACCGTCCCGGTGGGCACCGCAGCCGGGCTCGCCGCGCTGTTCGGCGAGAAGGTGCCCGGGGTGCTGCTGGCCTGGAACCCGGAGTTCCTCCGCGAGGGCTTCGCCGTCCGCGACACCCTGCACCCCGACCGGCTGGTCTACGGCCTGCCCGCCGGCGATGACGGCGCCACCGCCGAGCGCCTGCTCGACGAGGTCTACGCCCCGATCGTCGCCCGTGGGACGCCGAAGGTGACCACCGACCACGCCACCGCCGAGATGGTGAAGACGGCGGCCAACAGCTTCCTCGCCACGAAGATCAGCTTCATCAACGCGATGGCCGAGCTGTGCGAGGCCACCGGCGCCGACGTCAAGCTGCTGGCCGACGCGATCGGCTACGACGACCGGATCGGCCGCAGGTTCCTCAACGCCGGCCTCGGGTTCGGCGGCGGCTGCCTGCCCAAGGACATCCGTGCGTTCATGGCCCGCGCCGGAGAGCTGGGCGCGGACCAGGCGCTGACGTTCCTGCGCGAGGTCGACAACATCAACATGCGCCGCCGGATCCGGATGGTGGAGCTGGCCCGCGAGGTGCTCGACGCCTCCCTGCTGGGCAAGAAGGTGGCGGTGCTGGGCGCGGCGTTCAAGCCCGACAGCGACGACATCCGCGACTCCCCGGCGCTCAACGTCGCCGCCCAGCTGCAGTTGCAGGGTGCGGTGGTGTGCGTGACCGACCCGGCGGCGATCGACAACAGCCGGCGCGAGTGGCCGCACCTGGACTACGCCGCCTCGCCGGAGGAGGCCGCCGCCGGCGCCGACGCCGTCCTGGTGCTCACCGAGTGGCGCCAGTACCGCGAGCTCGACCCGGTCGCCTTCGGGCGGGTCGTGGCGAGCAAGCGGGTCCTCGACGGCCGCAACGCCCTGGACCGCGAGGCCTGGACCGCCGCCGGCTGGACCTACCGCGCCCTCGGCCGCCGCGCCGGCTGAAGCCTCGCCGGCTGGACCGGTGTGACCGAACGGACTCCGGTTCCGGCCTGATCGACGCCTAGGCTCGACCGGTGACCTGGCTCGTGACCGGCGGCGCCGGCTACATCGGCGCCCATGTGGTCCTCGCCATGCGCGAGGCGGGCGAGGCGGTGGTCGTCCTCGACGACCTCTCCACCGGCGACGCCGACCGCATCCCCGGCGTCCCGCTCGTCGTCGGCAGTGTCCTCGACGGACCGCTCGTCGGCCGCGCGCTGCGGGAGCACGGCGTCACCGGCGTCGTGCACGTGGCGGCGAAGAAGCAGGTCGAGGAGTCCGTCCGCCGCCCGCTGCACTACTACCGCGAGAACGTCGAGGGCCTGCGGGTACTGCTCGAGGAGGCGACCGGCGCCGGCGTCGACCGGTTCCTCTTCTCCTCGAGCGCGGCCGTCTACGGGATGCCCGACGTCGACCTCGTCGGCGAGGACACGGACTGCCGCCCCGTGAACCCCTACGGCACGACGAAGCTGGTCGGCGAGCGGATGGTCGCCGACGTGGCGGCCGCCACCGGCCTCCGGTACGCCAACCTGCGCTACTTCAACGTCGCCGGGACCGCGGCACCCGCGCTCACCGACCGCGGCGTCTCCAACCTGGTGCCGATGGTCTTCCAGCGGCTCCAGGACCGGCAGCCCCCGCTCGTCTTCGGCGACACGTACGACACCCCCGACGGCACCTGCATCCGCGACTTCGTCCACGTCGCCGACATCGCCACCGCCCACCTGGCCGCCGCCCGCGCGCTCGCCGGCGGCCGGGTGACGGCGCTGACGGCGAACATCGGCCGCGGCGAGGGCGTCTCGGTCCGGGAGGTGGTGCAGGTCATCCGGGAGGTCAGCGGGACGGCGGGGGAGGCGTGGTCCGAGCCGGTGGTCGTCCCGCCGCGCGCCGGGGATCCCGCCCGCGTGGTCGCCGCCGCGGAGCGGATCCGCGCAGAACTGGGCTGGACGGCGCGGCACGACGTCCGCGCCATGGTGTCCTCGGCGTGGGAGGGCTGGGCAGGTGCTCAGCGCCGGTAGACCGCACCCTCGTGCGGCTGGAGGGTGACCTTCGCCGGCGCGGGCTCCCCCGTCGCTGTCCGCAGCCCCGGAGGGACGGCCAGGGAGACCTTGCGGCGCCTGTTCTCGTTGAGGTTGACCCCGGCCCAGCCGGACTCGAACTCGCGCCACCACGCGTTGCCCCGCTGCTGGGGCCGGCCGAGCGGGGCACCGAGGTCCCACTCGAGCTCGGGGCGGAACGGCGTCCCGCTGTAACCGTCGTGGTCGGTCGCCGAGTAGTACGCGCGTTCCTCGGGGCCGAAGACCAGCAGGGCCGCCAGGCCGTAGAGGAAGTTGGGGTGGTCGTCCTGCCCGTCGGTCGCCGTCCGGACGATGGTGATCCCCGGGCCGGCCAGCTCGTCCATCTGCGCCAGGGCGCTCCCCGGGTCGAGGAAGTCCCCGGGCCCCCAGGCGAGGAAGACCTCCTCGAAGCCCCCGCCGTAGGCGGCGTGCCGGGCCCAGCGGCCGGGGTCGCGGCGGGACTCGGCGATGTTGGGGACCAGCAGCTTGCCCATCTCGTTGAGCCGCTTGCCCGCCTGGGGCACGAACTCGTCCATGGTGCGGCGCAGGTCGGCCATCGTCCGCCCACCCTCGAGCGGCGGCCGCAGCCCGTAGTAGTCGTCGTAGACGTCGTTGTCGGCCATGAGGCCGTCCCACGGGGTGTCCTCGAGGAAGTCGGCGGCGTTGTCGCACCACCGCTCGCGGTAGTCCGGTTCCCACACCGCCATCTGCCAGTGGCCCGGGTAGGTCGCCCACTGGATGCGGCTGCCGTCCTCGCGGTGGGCGAACCACTCCTCGCCGGCCTCCTCGGCCTCCTCGAGGCTCACCCCGGACGTGTACACCGGCCCGGTCTCGAAGTCGCGCACCGAGGACAGGCACCGGTAGGCCAGCACGGTCATGTCCGGCCGCTGCTCCTTCAGCCGGGCCGCCGCCGCGGACTCCCAGGGCTGGAGGATGGCGACCTGGTAGTGCTCGACCGCGAAGTCCAGCTGCTCGTCGGACAGGGGGTCCTGGTACCGGATCCAGGCGCCGCGGCGGGTGACCATGCCCAGCAGCCTGTCAGGTGCGCCGCGCCGGGGCAGGTCAGCCGACGGTGAGGACGTGCCGCAGGTCGTTGCGGCCGGTCTCCGGGTCCCACAGCCCCGCGTTCGCCAGCCGGACGGCGTAGGCCGGGTCCCCGGCCAGCGACGGCGCGGCGTCGGGCAGTGCCAGCGCGAG
The DNA here is from genome assembly GCF_054050375.1 of Geodermatophilus sp. SYSU D00879. NCBI lineage: Bacteria > Bacillati > Actinomycetota > Actinomycetes > Geodermatophilales > Geodermatophilaceae > Geodermatophilus > Geodermatophilus sp. SYSU D00879. The sequence continues at coordinate 124,220 of NZ_JBJGZF010000007.1, read as the reverse complement.
CGCCCACGGGCCCGGCGCCGTCGGGGCCGCGACCTCGACGGTCACCGTGCGGATCGTCCCCGGCGTGAGGCTCCTCACCTGCACGGGAACCGGGACGGCGACCGTCTGTCCGCCCTGGCCGAAGACCACCTGCACCGGCCGGTCGGACAGCGGGGCGGCCCAGCCGTCGTTGGTGAGCGTGAGCGTCAGGGACACCGTCTGACCCGGCCGCGCCGTCGCGGGGAACGAGCCGGACACCAGCCGCAGCCGGTAGCCCAGCGAACGGGCGGCGGTCGCCCGGCCGTCCTCGCCCCAGGAGTCGAGGACGCCTCGGTGGAAGTCGGCGTTGAGGAAGGTCCAGTGGTAGCGCGCCAGTTCGGTGGCGGCGGTCGGCCACTGCGAGCGGGTGCCGTACGTCCCGCAGGTCTCGCCGCCGACGGGCACGGTCGCGGACTGGGCGGCCAGCCACGTGCGGTCCCCGTCCGAGGCGAACGTGCCCATGTCGGTGTCGCTGGCGAGGAAGCAGTCGTCGTGGATCCCGACGCGCGCGGCGTCCGCGCCGCTCACCAGGCGCTGCTTGACGGCGGGGTAGCGGACCTGCACCCAGATGTCCGGTGTCGTCGCGTCGAGGAGGGCGTCGAGCACCTGGCCGCGGCGGGCCCAGTCGGCGTCGGTGAGCGCCCACGGCTCGGCCGGGTCGGAGGCGTACTGCTCCGAGTAGTACCACTCGCCCCAGCGGCCGACGAAGCCTGCCTGCAGCACCGCGACGACGTCCGCGCCGGCGTTCAGCACCGGCGCCAGCTGCCGGACGTGACCGACCGCCCGGGCCGGCGGCGCGTCGCGACCGTCGTCGGCGGAGTAGGCGAAGCGGACGACCAGGTGCACACCCGCGGCGCGGGCCGTGTCGAGGTCGGCGGCGACCTGCGCCAGGAAGCGCGCGTCGACGGTGTCCCGGTCCACCAGGCCGCCGAGGTAGAACACGCGGTAGACCAGCGTCACCGCCTCGGTCGTCCGCCACGTCGTCAGCGTCCCGGCGTCCAGCGGCGTGTACGCACCGCCGTCGGGGGACCAGCGGGTCTCGGTGTAGTGGGTGAAGCCGCGCTCCGGGTTGGCGATGACCTCGTCGGAGGGCGGGTAGGCGACGCCGACGGGCGCGGCCGTCCCGGGAGTCGGGTCCGGGGACGCCGTGGTGGGCGCCGCGGTCGGGCTCTGGGTGGGCGCCGCCGTGGTGGGCGTCGTCGTGGTGGGCGTCGTCGTGGTGGGCGTCGTCGTGGGGGGCGGTGCCGGCGGCCGGCGGTGGCCCGCGCCGAGGCTGGTGGCGGTGGCGCGGAGGGCCTCGCGGACGCAGGGCGAGCGGTCCGCGCAGCGCGCGTCCAGCGCGGAGGGGGCAGCCACCTCCGCGACGACGTCGGCAGGAGCGGAGGGCGCCACGGTCACGGTCACCGCCAGGGTCAGCGCGCCGAGCGCGAGGGGGAGCCAGCGGAGGCGCCGGGTGGCGCCACGTCGGGGGAGCGGCGTCCCCGGATCGTCCGACGAGTGCCTGCCCACCCCGTACCTCCCGTCAGGGGACGGCCGGCACCTCCCCGCGGAGGAGCACGGGGGACCGGTCCGTCCGTGTGCGGGGTGTAGTCAAGCAAGCACGCAGCGCTGCGTCCATGGGGCAGCCGCAACCGCCCCAGGCGTCACAGGGGAGTGCTCAGACCTCGAGGGCGGGCGCGGGCTCCCGGACGGGTGCCCGGGAGGGCAGGGCGGAGGACTCGCGCCACCACTCGTCGGGATCGGCCCACGGCCGCACCGGCTGCTGGGCAGGAGGCGTCCAGGCGGGCGTCGCCGTGTCCGGCCCCGGTCCGCGGCGCACCGTCAGCAGCCAGGGGACGACGAGCAGCGCGCCGAGCAGGAACACAGAGGCCACGGGAACTCCATCGGCACGTCCCGCGCGGTCCTTGACCGCGCCCCGTCTCCGTTGACGGGCGCGGCGATCTTAGGTCGCCGGACGCAGGCCGAGGAACCCCGGACGCGCTCGGGCGGGACGGCGGACCACGTCCGCGGACGGCGGCGTCTCCCGGACCACCGGCTGGACCACCGGCGCGGTGCCGGACCCGGGACCGGAGGCCGCGACGGTGTTCCGGGCCGGCAGCCCGCCGAGCTCGCGGTAGAGGTCGTTGTAGGCGCGCATGGCGTCGACGAGCTGGAAGAAGTCCTCGACCCGGCCCCGGGCGTTGCGCGCGTACTCCGCGTACAGCGCCGGGTCCCCCATCAACCGGGACAGCCCGTCGGCGAGCTGCTCCGCCATGTTCGGCGCCTTGTGCAGCGGGTCCACGAGCACGCCGCACGGTCCCCACGTGTGCCCGTCCTCGGTGGTCAGCGGGTCCTCCACCAGCTGGGCCATGCCGCCCACCTCGGTGCCCACGGTCGGGATGCCCGCGGTCATCGCCTCGAGGACGACGATCGGCTGGCCCTCGTTGTAGCTCGGCAGGACGAGGACGTCGTAGCCGCCGATCTCCGCCTTCACGTCCACGACCCCGCGGAAGGTGACGTGCGAGGACAGGCCGAGACGCTCCACCTTCTCCAGGCACGCCGCGTAGTACTCGGGTACGTGGTCCGTCGGGCCGAGCGCGTCGAGGTGGAAGCCGGTCACGCCCCGCTGCAGCAGCAGGTGCACGGTGTCCAGCAGGTCGAGCATGCCCTTGATGGGGACCACCCGGGCGATGTAGGCCAGCCGCCACACGCGGTCCTGTGGTGTCCGCGCGATCTCCTCGAGGGCGCGCAGGCGCTGCTGGTACGCCGGCTCCACCGCCGCGGGCACCATCCCGTTGGGGATGACCACGCTCTTCTCCACCGGGGCGCCCAGGTCGGCGGCCTCGGTGATCGCCTTGGGGTAGAGGTAGGTGATCACCTCGGCGCTCGGGTAGCAGAGCCGCCCCATCTCGATCCACCAGGTCATCCACGCCCGCTGGGTCGGCGGGACGTCGAAGGTCCGCCAGTCGGTGGCGGTGACCGGCAGCGCCATGTCCCGGTCCAGCAGCAGGTTCACGGTGTCGCGGACGTAGAGGTTGTGCTCGGTGAGCAGGAACCGGCCGCCGTTCTGCCGGGCCGCGGCGGCGCCCATCAGCGAGGCGTAGCCGGTGGTGTGGGCGTGGTACACCCGCGCCTTCGGGAGGTCGTTGCCGAGGACGGCGCAGGCGAGGGAGAAGAACTCCCTCATCAACCAGAAGGTGTCCACCAGCGACAGCCCGAGGCCCGCCCAGCGCCGCTGCAGCACCTGCATGAACTCCTGGGTCCCGAGCAGGGCCCACAGCGGGTAGCGCCGGGTGCGCGGGTTCATCCCCTCGTCGAAGAGCGACCACACCGGCTCCGGGTCACCGGCGACGACGGACTCCAGGGCGTCGAAGAGGCGGTTCGCCAGGGCACGGCGGCCCCGGCCGGACATGCCCAGGTCCCGCGGCGTGAGGTCGCGGAAGTCGGCCTGGTGCTCCTGCATGCTCAGGTAGAGCGGGTGCACCCAGCGGACGTTCGCCGGCACGCCGTACAGGTCCTCCTGCGGGCTGGCGGAGTCCCACGTGAGGTGGATGATCCCGAAGGTCAGGTCCGGGTTCTCCACCACGATGTCGTGCACGACCGCGGAGACCCCGCCCTTGAGGTAGGGGTAGGTCGACTCCATGACGATCGCGACGTCGACGTCTTCGTAGGCGGGCTGGGATGCCATCCCTGCGGGGCCTCCTCGTGCTCGGGCCGGGTGCACGGTGCTGGACTGTGGGGCGGTTGGACTGTGGGGCGGGGGGAGAGGGGGGAGGCGCCGGGTCACCAGGACGTGGCGTGTCGCCAGAAGAGGCTGTACTCCGGCCGGCCCCAGTGGCGCAGGCAGCTGCGCAGCGCCACCGCCAGGAAGACCACCTCGACACCGGCCAGCACGAGGTAGACGGCTGGGCCGGGCGGGAGCAGGACGAAGGCCGCGACGCAGGCGGCCAGGTGCAGGGCGCCGAGGCCCTGCGCGAGCGTCCGTTGCCCGACGTAGTCGAGCTTGTAGGAGACGACGGTCGTCATCATGAAGGTCCACGACGCGACGGCGACCGCGGCGGTCAGGCCTGCGGCCCGGGGCTCCCAGGCGACGACGCCGCCGGTGACGACCAGGACGAGCGCGGCCCCGGCCAGCCCGGTGGACAGGATCGCGGAGGTGACCGTGCCGGCCAGCCGTGACGAGTGGCGGTGCAGCCGGTCCAGCGGCTCGTCCTCCATCGCCGCGCGCAGCCGGCCGACCTCCCGGTCGAAGCGCGGCGCGAAGACGACGAAGTACGCGTTGTAGGCCAGGATCGCCGGCAACAGCGCGAGGAACACCGTGTCGACGGCGAAGTCGCGGCCGGCGGCCAGCAGGAACACGAACTTGTCGGCCCAGAGGACCGCACCGAGCAGGAGCCCGCGGAGCAGGTCGGCGAGCACGTCGCGGCTGTCGAGGACGAGCGGGTCGGCCAGTTGCCGGACGTGCCGGCGCAACGGGACGAGGAGCACGGCGAGCCCGGCCAGCGGCGGCAGGATCCACACCGTCGGCACGAGGAACAGCGCGGCGGCGTACGCGGTCCAGGACGCCGCCCACAGCCCCCGGTGGTCGGGTCGGTTGGTGACCACCAGGAGCTGGACGAACAGCAGGTGGGCCACGGTGAGCGCCAGGTACGCACCGAGCACCTGCAGCGGCCAGTCCATGACCAGCTGTACCGGAACGGCGAACAGCGCCACCACGGACAGGGAGCGCAGGGCGATCAGTGGCCAGGCGCGGCTGAAGGCGCTCAGCAGGGCGTCGGGGTCGGGCCGGTGCAGCGTCTCGCCGATGCCCCGGTAGAGCGGCATGCAGACCGACTGGCTGAGCCACGGAACGGTCATGGACGACGCGAGGACGACGCTGGTCAGCCCGACACCCCCGATGCGGGCGGCGCTGATCTCCTCGTTCACCAGCGGGAACACGGTGGTGAGCAGCAGGACCGGCGTGAGGTGCAGGACCAGTTGGCCCATGGTGCCGAGCGGCCGCCGGGCGCTGTCCCGCGGCCACGTGAGGGCCAGCCCGCCGACGACGAGCACCGCCACGGTCACCGTGATGCCGAGGACCAGTCCCCGGTCGGACACCGAGGGGAGGAGCAGTGTCCCGGCGAGCAGGAGGACGACGACCAGGATGCCTGCCAGGTGTGGCCACGCTCCGTGATCGGGTCGTCTGTCGTGCCGGGTCGCCCTGACCCGTGCGGGCGTGGTGTCGAGCACTGCTGACCCCCGTTGGTGGAACTGCCGGACCTCGCCCGTCAGCGCTGACAAGGCGGCAGCGGCGAGTCTGGCACGTGTTCCGGGACAGGAGAGTCGCGGACGAGGGGCCGGCGGACGGTCCGCTACCGACTCCTCGCGGGCAGTGAGGGGCGCGCGACGCCCGGTGGGTGGCTGTGGTCAAGGACACAGTCTGCGGAGGAGGTGGCGGCCTTCGCCGATAGTTCCCGTCACGCACAGTAGCGGCGTCGTCGCGCGGTCCCGCGCGTCAGGATCGGCCCGCCCGCCCCATCTCCCCCTGTGGTGTGACCGGACTGTCACGTCTGGGCCCGGACCTGCCGATGCTGCGCACGTGTGGACGTGGATCGTCGGCGGGCTCGCCGTGTGGGTGGTCGTCGCCGTCGCGCTCGGCGTCGTCCTGGGCCGGGGCATCCGGCTGGCCGACCGCCGCTCGCCCGGCACCGGGGTCGAGGAGCCACTGACGACCGCGGTGCTCGGTGGCCCGCCGGCCGCCGTCCGCCCGGCCCGCCGGCGCGTGCCGCTGCCGCCCGTCGGCGTCGGCCTGGCCGCCCTCGCCGTGGCGCTCGAGGCGGTCGGCTACGCCCTGCGCCTGCAGGGCACGACCGGCCAGGTCGCCCAGGTGCTGTCCATGGACGCCCCGTACTCGCTGCCGCGCATGTACGTGGCCGCCCTCTTCGCCGCCGCCTCCCTCGCCGCGGTCGCGGGCGCGGCCCGCAATCCCGGCCGCCGCACCTGGTGGCTGGCCGTCGGCGCGGTCGCCGGCGGGATCGCGGTGGTCAAGGCCGGCAGCACCGTGCACGTCACCGGCATGCGGGCGCTGTCCGCGGTCGTCTCGCCGGCCGGCGCCGTCGTCGTGAGCCTTCTCCTCGCCGGGGCGGTCCTCGCCGTGCTCGCGTTCATCAGCCGCGCCGAGCGCCGCGACCGGCGCCGCGTGCTGAGCACCCTCGCCCTCTACGCGGGGGCCTCGGTCGGGCTGTCGGCCGTCTCCGGCTGGGTCGGCGCTCGGTGGTACGCGATGGCCACGTTCGTCGAGGAGTCCGGCGAGGCGCTGTCCGCCGTCGCCGTGCTCATCGCGGTCCTCGTGGGTGTCGCGCCGCGCCTGGTGCTGCCGGCGGCCTGGCTGCGCCGTCGCGACGACGCGCTGTCGCTCGAGGCGCCCGCGCAGCGGGTGCCCGCTGCGCGGGACTGAGCGCCGCGGGCGTCAGCCGGTGGCGAGCCAGCCGGTGGCCGCCCGGAGCCCGGGGCGAGAGCGGTCCTCGGCGACGGGAAGACCGCGCCGGTCGGCGAGGTCGGCACGGCGCAGCGCGCGCCCGAGGACGAGGGCGAGCGGCAGGCCGAGTGTCAGCCACACGATGCAGACGACAGCGACGACCACGGCCACTCCTCGACGACCGCTCGGTTCCCCCGGGCCGATCTGGCCCCCGGCCTGACCTGCCCCGGCGCGGCCGTCGCCAAACACGGCCGCCCGCCCTCCGGGTCCCGTGCGGGCGGACGGCGAGGGTGGTCGCGCCGGCGGCGTCGGCCGGGTCCCGGCTGCGGTCCGCGCCCGTTGCCGGCCGAGGTGCGCCACTCCCACGAGGTCGCTGCAGCTGACGCGGCCATCCCGGCGGGGTCGGGACGCGTGGCGGGACCGCCGACCGGCCGCGGGCGGGACGTCGACGTCTCGTCGCCGGGCGCTAGCCGGCCGTCCAGTCGAGCAGCTCGTCCGCCGTCCAGGTGTTGACCACCCGGTCGGGGTCGACGCCGGTCTCGACGGCCCGCTCGCAGCCGTTGCCCTGCCAGTCCAGCTGGCCGGGGGCGTGCGCGTCCGTGTCGATGGCGAACTGGCAGCCCAGCTCGACGGCGAGCGACAGCAGCCGCAGCGGCGGGTCCAGCCGCTCGGGCCGGGAGTTGATCTCGACGGCGGTGCCGTGCTGCACGCAGGCGGTGAACACGGCCTCGGCGTCGAAGGCGCTCTCCGGCCGCGGCCGCTGCCGCCGTCCCTCCCGCTGCTCGCGGGGGATCAGCAGCCGCCCGGTGCAGTGCCCGAGGACGTCGGTGTGCGGGTCGGCGACCGCGGCGAGCATCCGGTCGGTCATGGCCGCGGACTCGGCGCGCAGGTCGGAGTGGACGCTGGCCACCACGACGTCGAGCCGGCCGAGCAGCTCGTCGGTCTGGTCGAGGCTGCCGTCGACGTTGATGTCGCACTCGATGCCGGTGAGGATCCGGAACGGCGCGAGCTCCGCGTTGAGCTCGGCGACGACGTCGAGCTGGCGCTCCAGCCGCTCCGCCGTCAGCCCGTTGGCCACCGTCAGCCGGGGGGAGTGGTCGGTGAGCGCCATGTACTCGTGGCCCAGCCCGATCGCCGCCTCGGCCATCTCGCGGATCGGGCTGCCGCCGTCGGACCAGTCCGAGTGCGTGTGCAGGTCGCCGCGCAGGGTGGCGCGGAACTCGGCGACGTCGTCGGCCAGCGGCACGAGCTCGGCGTGGGCCTCCTCGAGCCGCGCGAGGTACTCCGGCACCTCGCCGGCGTGCGCCTGCACGATCGCGGCGCCGGTCTTGGGGCCGATGCCGCGCAGGTCGGTGAGCGTGCGCGTGCGGATCCGCCGGTCGAGCTCCTCGGGCCCGATCGTGTCGACGACGGCCGCCGCGGTGCGGAACGCGGCGACCCGGTGCGTGGGCTCGCGGGCGCGCTCCAGGAGGAAGGCGATCCTCCGGAGCGCGGCCGCGGGTCCGAGGGGGGTGCTCAGCTGGCCTTCCTCGCCTTCCTGGCGGCCTTCTTCTGGGCCTTGGCCGCGCGCCGGGTGGCCTTCTCGTAGTTCCTCTCCGTCGACGCCGCGGCGCGCTTCGCGGCGCGGCGGGCCCGGTAGCCGACCGACGGGCGGCCCTCGGTGTCGACGGCGGCGATCAGCAGGCCGCCGAGCAGACCGGCGTTCTTGAGGAAGTTCGACAGCTGGCCGAAGCGCTCCTCCGGGTCCTCGTGCTCCCAGAAGCGGTGGCCGGCGAAGGTCGTCGGGACGATGCTCCCGGCCAGCGCGAGCGCGCTCAGGCGGGGCAGCTTGCCGAGCGCGAACAGCGCGCCCGCGCCGACCTTGATGCCGGCGTCGATCTTGACCCACTGCTCGGTGTCGCGCGGCACCTGGACCGGCAGCTGCTGGTCCGCCGCCCTGGTGATCGTGTCGACCACCGGCTGGGCTCCGGGCACGCGGGTCTGCGGGTTGCGCAGGGTGTCGACGCCGCCGTAGAGGAACGACGCTGCGAGCAGGGGCCGGGCGATCCGGCGGACCAACATGGATGACCTCTTCCGTCGATGGGACCTCAGGCGTGTCCCATGCCCAGGCGGCGCTGCGGGACACCCGATTGCGAACCTAGTGATCAGCACCTCCGCGCGCTCGGTCTGTGCGCCGGCCACCCACGGCGCGCGATGATCGGCCGGTGCTCCCGTCGGCCCGTCCGCAGTGGCGGCCCGCGTGGTGGGTGCTCCTGCTCGGGCTGGTCGCGATCGTCCTCTTCGGCGCGGCCCTCGTGGTGCGGGTGCACTGCGGGACGGCGCAGTGCACCGGCTCGGTCGTGCGCCGGCTGCTCGACCTCGACGCGGTCGGCGGGCTCCCGCGCCTGTTCTCCACCGGGGTCTTCGTCGCGGTCGCGGCGCTCGCGGCGCGCGGGTGCCGCCTCGTCACCGGCCGGGCCGGCTGTGGTGGGCGGCGGTCGCGGCCGGGGGGCTGGCGCTGGCGGTCCTCAAGCTGGAGAGCGCGCACTCGGTGGCCGAGGACGGGACGTCCCCGTCGACCACGCTGCTCCTCGGCCTCGCCGTCGCCGTGCCGTCGCTGGGGCTGCTCGCGGTGGCCGGACGGTCCTGGGACGTCGCGGCGGCCGCGCCGGTGGTGGCCGCGCTCGCCGGCTACGCGCTCGCCGCGCTCGGCCTGGACGCCCTGACCTCCCTGGTCGAGGCGCTGGCGGGCCGTGCCGGGGCGGCGCCGGCGACGTTCGTCGAGGAGCTGGGCGAGGCGCTGGCCGCGGTGGCGGTCCTGGCGGTGGTCCGGTCCGGGACGGCGCCCGCCCGCCCCGGCCGGTGAGCCGGGGTCAGGACGTGCGGCTGCAGTACACCGTGAGCGGCGCGCGCTTGCCGAACACGAACGACGACGCCGCCTCGCCCGTCTCGCCGTCGTACGCGACGCGCTGCGGGCCCGACCACAGGTGCACGTGCAGCTCCGGTGTCGCGGAGGTGGCGTAGCCGGAGCTGCGGTCGCTGATCCCGAGCAGCGCGCCGAGGACCGCCCGCGTACGGCTGAACGGGACGTCGGCGCGCAGGTACTGCACGTCGAGCAGCCCGTCCTCCAGCCGCGGCCGCCACGCAGGCGCCAGGCCGCGCGGGGTGTAGCGGCAGTTGCCCACGAACAGGATCCAGACCTCGACCGGGCGCCCGTCGAGCACCATCGACACCGGCGTCCCGCGGCGCAGCACCTGCGCCGCGGCCACCGCCGTCGCGGTCCACCGGCCGAGCCGGCCCTCGAGCGCGTCGCGCCGCCGCACGAGCTCCGGGTAGACGCCGATGCTCGCGGTGTTGAGGAACGGCACGCCGTTGACGTCGGCGACGTCCACGCAGACCGCCTGCCCGGCCGTCACCGCGTCGGCGGCCTCCTCGAGCGTCTCGACCCCGAGGTCGCGGGCGAAGTGGTTGAGCGTCCCCGCGGGGAGGACGGCCAGCGGCAGCCCGGCGTCCAGCGCGACCGCCGCGGCGGCCGCCACGCTGCCGTCCCCGCCGGCCACGCCGAGCGCCGTGGCGCGTCCCGACCGCGCGGCCTCCTCGAGCAGGTCACCCACGCCGCACCCCTCGGACGTCGTCAGCACCTCGGCGCGGGGCAGCAGGCGCCCGATCTCCTCGGCGGGGTCGTACCCCTCCGGCCCCGACCGCGGGTTGACGGCGACCACGAGGCCCTCGCCGTCGGGCAGCGCGGGGGCGCTGCTCCCGGGCCGCACGCGCGCCGGCTCGGTCGGGCGCACCGGCCACCACCGCCGGCCGGCCAGCGCCACGCCGACCCCGATGGCCAGCCCGGAGACGACGTCGCCGGGGTAGTGCACGCCCACGTGCACCCGGGAGTAGCCGACCGCCACCGCGAGCGGAGCCAGCGCGGCCCCGGCCAGCGGGTTCTCCATGGCCACGCCGGTGGCGAAGGCGGCCGCCGACGACGAGTGGCCGCTCGGGAACGAGAACGTGTCCGGGGCGCGGCGCAGCTTCCGGTGCGTGGCCAGGTTCGCGAGGTCGGGCCGCACCCGGCCGAACAGCCGCTTGAGCACGGCGTTGACCACGCTGCTGGCCACCGCCAGCGAGCCCACGCCCCGCGCCGCGCCCCGCCGCAGCGACCCGCGGCGCAGTCCCAGCACCAGGGCGATCGCGAACCAGAGCTTGCCGTGGTCGGCCGCCCGGGACAGCCGCCGCAGCCAGCGGTCGGCCGGGCTCGCGGGCAGCGCGCCGACGGCGGCGTGCAGCCGGGCGTCCCAGTGGCGCAGCCGCAGCGGGGTCACCCGCGGGACGCTAGTGGAGGACGCCTCTGCCCCCCACCGCTCGCCGGCCCGCGGCGGGAGCCTGCGCAGGGCCTCAGGCCTTCCGGCGGGCCCGGTAGGCGGCGACGGTCGAGCGGCTGGCGCAGGTGTTCGAGCAGTACCGGCGGCTGGCGTTGCGCGAGGTGTCCACGTAGACGTCGTCGCAGCCCTCGGCCGAGCAGACGCCGAGCCGCTGCCACCCGTGCTGGGCCACCACCTGGGACAGCCCCATGGCCACCGTCGTCGTCAGCTGCTCGAGCGCCGAGGCGTCGGGGCGCGCGTAGTGCAGGTGCAGCTCGCCGTCGTGGTCGGTGGCGTAGGGGTGCGGCCGGGCCAGGGCGAGCAGCTCGTTGAGCCGGGCGATGACGTCGTCCTGCGTCCCGGCGACGGCGACCGCGCGGACCAGCTCGGCGGTCGCGCCGGCGCGGCGGGTCTCGGCGGGGGAGAGTTCCAGCGCCGTCTCGGGGGTGAACCACTCGTCGTGGGCGCGCAGGAACGCCACCGCCCAGTCCGGGTCCGCCGCGCGGTCGGCGTTGGCCAGGTCGATGGCCAGCTCCACGGCGTTCGACCCGTAGGTGTCGTAGTCCATGTGACTCCCTACCGCCCTGCTATCGTCGTAGGGGGTCAACGGGTCTTGACCCCCTACTGTTCCTCTTTCGCGATCTTCCGAAGTGAGTTCCGTCGTGCGTTCGTACCTGTCCGTCTGGCGCCTGCCGTCCGCCCCCGTGCTGCTGCTCGCCGGCTTCGCCGGCCGGCTGCCCTCGGCGATGGTCCCGCTGGCGCTGCTGCTCATGGTGCAGCAGCAGACCGGTTCCTACGCCGCCGCCGGCCTCGCGTCGGCGACCTACGGCCTCGCGATGGCCGCCATGGCGCCGGTGCTCGGCCGGCTCGCCGACCGGCGCACCCCGCGCCCGGTCCTGCTCGCCCAGGCCGGCGCCTATCCGCTGCTGCTCGCCGTGCTCGTGGCCGTCGTCCTGGGCGGCGCGCCGATCGCGGTCGTCGTCGCCGCGTCGGGCGCGGCCGGTGCCGCGACGCCGCTGGTGTCGGGAACGGTGCGGGCGCTGTGGTCGCGGGTCGACCCGCGGGTGCGCGGCACCGCCTTCGCCCTCGACGCCACCGCCACCGAGCTGGTCTTCGTCGCCGGCCCCACGCTGGTCGCGACGCTCGCCGTCCTCACCGGCCCGGCGTGGGCGCTCGGCGTCGCGGGCGCGCTCGCGGTGGCCGGCGCGTTCGGCATCGCGACGTCGGGGGCGCTGCGCGACTGGGTGCCCGTGCCGGCCGCCCAGCGCACCAGCCCCTTCGCCACCGTGCTCGCCCCCGGCATGCCGCGGGTGCTGGTCAGCGGCTCCGCGCTGATGCTCGGCTTCGGCGCGCTCGAGGTGGCCATCCCCGCGTTCGCCGACGCCGCCGGCTCGCCCGGGATGTCGGGCCTGCTGCTGGCGCTGTGGTCGCTGGGCTCGGTCGCCGGCGGCCTGTGGTTCGGCGCCCGGGTGGTGAGCGTCTCGCTGCCGCGCCAGTACCGGTGGCTGCTGCTCGGCGTCACGATCGGCCTGGCGCCGCTGGCCGCGGCGTCGAGCCCGTGGGTGCTCGGCGCGTTGCTGTTCCTCGGCGGGACGGCGATCGCGCCGACGCTCACCGTGCAGAACTCGCTGGTCGGCGCGCTCGCCCCGGCGCACGCCACCACGGAGGCCTTCACCTGGCTGTCCACGATGGCCACCGGCGCCTCGGCGGTCGGCGCGGCGCTCGGCGGGGCGCTGATCGACGGCCCGCACGGGGTGACCGGCAGCCTGGTGCTGGCGGTGGCCGCCGCCGCCGTCGCGGTGCTGGTGACCCTGCTGCCCGGCCGTCGCGCGGCGTCGTCCCCGCGGGAGCGGGTGGCCGTCTGAGCCCGCCCTCCCGGCCGGACCCCCCGGGCTGGGAGGGCCGCGGAGGCCGCTGGTAGTCTCTTCTCCGGTGGTTCCGGGGGGACTCGGACCCCGGGAGGCTTCGCCTAGTCCGGTCTATGGCGCCGCACTGCTAATGCGGTTTGGGTTAATCCCCATCCCGGGTTCAAATCCCGGAGCCTCCGCGCACGACAACTGCACAGCACGCACCCGTAGCTCAACGGATAGAGCATCTGACTACGGATCAGAAGGTTAGGGGTTCGAATCCCTTCGGGTGCACGTCTTGGTTGAGACACCGCCACGGCCCCGCTCCTCGCGCAGGAGCGGGGCCGTGGTGTTCCTCACGCCCGCGCCCGCCGCTCGGTCCGCGCCCGGGCCCGCGCGTGTGCCCGGGTCAGCAGGTCGCGCACCGTCGCCGCCGTCCGCGGCCCCGGGTCGACCACGCAGACCCAGCCCAGCTCGCCGTAGACGGGGTGCGCCAGCACGGTGTCGGTCTCGTCGGGGGCGGGCTCGTCGTCGCCGACCGGCTCCCGCGGCGCCCGCCCGACGAGCGCGGTGAACTCCTCCCGACCCACGCCGACGTTCACCCGGAACGTCCCGGGCCGGTCCAGTCGCGACGACCGGTCGCCGGGCAGGTCCTCGGTCACGACCGTCGCGAACGGCTGGGTCCGCGGCACGACGCCGTCGGGCGCCCAGTAGAGGAAGACGTCGCCCCAGGCCGCCTCCGGCGAGCCGTCGCCGGGCCCCGGTCGCAGGACCAGGACGCCGCCCAGCGCGGTGACGTGCTCGATGATCTCGTCGATGCCCACGCCTTCGAGCGTGGCACTCAGGTGCCTGTGGAGGGTCGGGCCCGAGGAGACGAGGAGGAGCCGATGCGGAGTCTCCAGTCGGGCCTGCGCACGGTCGACGTCGCCCGGCGGGCCGGGTGCTCGGTGCAGCACGTGCGCGACCTCGAGGCCGAGGGCGTGCTGCCCCCGGTCGGGCGCACCGCGTCGGGGTACCGCACCTTCACCGAGGAGCACGTCCGCGCGGCGCTGGCCCACCGCGCGCTCGCGGCCGCGGTCGGGCCGGTCCACGCGAAGGAGCTGGTCCGCGCCGCCCACCGGGACCCGCCGGGGCTGCTCCGCCTCCTCGACGCCGCCCACGCCCGGCTCGACGCCGAGCGGCGCGACCTGGCCCTCGCCCGCGAGGCCGCGGAGCTGATCGCCGGCGAGCCGATCCGGGACGTGCGGCCCTCGGACGCGATGGGCGTCGCCGAGCTGGCCGCGGCCCTGGGCGTGCGCCCGTCGACCCTGCGGCACTGGGACGCCGAGGGGCTGGTCAGCCCGCGGCGGGGAGCCGGCGAGGCGCGCCGCTACTCGCCGGCCGACGTCCGGGACGCCCGGATCGTCCACCAGCTCCGCCGCGCGGGGTACCGCATCGGCCCGCTCCGCGAGCTGGTGCCGCGGTTCCGCGAGGCGGGGCGGCACGACGACGTCCTCGCCGCGCTGGCCGCCCGGGACGCCGACGTCGACGCCCGGTCCCGCGCGCTGTTCGAGGGGACCGCCGCGCTCGCCGCGCTGCTCGGCGCGGGGGTCGGCGGAGGAGGTCGAGGGGCGGGGGGCCGGTCCTGACGGTCTGGCCGCGTTGGTCGGTCCACCGAGCTGTCGGTGGCCACTCGATTGCCGGCTGCCCCCGCCCACGTCCACTGTGAGCCCGGTCACACGGGCCGTCAACCCCGCCCGGGCGTGTCCCTCAGCCCTCCGTGCCGCGGGGGACGACGACCACCGGGACCGGCGCGGCGCGCACGATGCGGGTCGCCGTCGAGCCGAGGAAGACCCGCGCCAGCGGGCCCAGCCGGGACGAGCCCACGACCAGCAGGTCGCCGTCGGTCCACCCCGCGGCGGACACCGCACCGGGCCACCCCGGGCCCCGCGCCACCACCGTCTGCGGCGGACCGGGCAGGCCGGCGGCCACCCGGTCCAGCTCCTCCCGCGCCTGCACGGCCCATGCGGAGGCCACCTCCCGCTCGACGTGCAGGCCGGTCTCCGAGGGCAGCATCGGGTCGCGTTCGGGCGCGAGGGTCAGCAGGCGCAGCGGCACGTCCCAGGCGGCCGCGGTCCGCTGCGCCCAGGCGAGCGCTGCGCGGGAGCGGTCGGTGCCGGCCCACGCGCAGGTCAGCCGGGTCACCCGCCGGCCGGGAGAGCCCGCCCGCCCGGCCAGCGCCAGCGGCACGGGGGAGGAGCGCAGCAGGTGCTCGGGCACCGCGCCCTCCCGGCCGAGGACCAGTAGCGTCCCGCCCACCTGCTCCACCACGGAGACCAGCCCGGCCGGCACCGAGGGCGCCTCGACCGCGACCGTCCGCACCTCGGCCACGCCGGCCTCCCGCAGGTCGTGCGCGGCCCGGCCCTGGCGGGAGCGCACGAGTTCGGCGACCCACGTCCGGTACTCGCGGTCCACGCGGGGGTCGAAGAAGCCCCGGGCGGTCACGGTGGCGACCACGACGTCGTCCCCGGCGGTGCGGGCGAGGATCGCGGCCAGGCGCAGGTGCGCCTCGTCGCGGTCCTCCAGTTCGGCGGCGTGGCCGACGACGAGGGTCACCGGGGCGTCCGCAGCGCCGAGTGGGTGCGGGCGTAGGTGACGTAGACCACCGCGGCGACCGCCAACCAGCCGGCGAACAGCGCCCAGGTGATCCCGGGCAGCCCCCCGATCAGGTAGAGGCAGAACGCCACCGACAGCACCGGCACCACCGGGAAGCCGGGCACCCGGAAGCCGCGCGGCAGGTCCGGCTGGGTGCGGCGCAGCACGACCACCCCGATCGACACCACGGTGAAGGCGACCAGCGTGCCCATGCTGGTGAGGTCGACGAGGAAGTCCAGCGGGACGAACCCGGCCAGCAGGCCGACGAACAGCGCGACGACGACCGTGCCGCGCACCGGGGTCAGCGTGCGGCGGTCGACCCGGCTGAACAGCGACGGGACCATGCCGTCCCGGCTCATCGCGAACAGGATCCGCGTCTGGCCGTACATGGTCACCAGCGTCACCGAGAAGATCGAGACCACCGCCCCGGCGGCCAGGACGATCGCCGGCCAGCGCGACCCGGTGACGTCCTCGAGGATCACCGCGAGGCCGGCCTCCTGCCCCTCGAACGCGCCCGCCGCCTGCGCGCCGACCGCGGCGAACGCGACCAGCAGGTACACCGCCGTCACCACGACCAGCGCGCCGACGATCGCCCGCGGCAGCGTCCGGCGCGGGTCGCGCACCTCCTCGCCGGCGGTGGAGACGGCGTCGAGGCCGATGAAGCTGAAGAAGATCGACGACGCCGCGGCGCTGACCCCGGCCACGCCGAGCGGGGCGAACGGCGTGAGGTTGCCGGCGTCGAAGGCGGTGAACGCGACGGCGGCGAAGAACAGCAGGACGCAGACCTTGAGCACGACCATGACGGCGTTCGCCCGCGCCGACTCGCTCGCCCCGCGGACCAGCAGCAGCGCGCACAGCGTCACCAGCACGATCGCCGGCACGTTGACCGCCCCGCCCGCGCCCGGCGCGAACGACAGCGCCTCGGGGATGCGCACGCCCAGCAGGTCGTCGAGCAGCTCGTTGAGGTACTCGCTCCAGCCCACCGACACCGCCGCCGAGCTGACCGCGTACTCCAGCACCAGGCACCAGCCGACGACGTAGGCGACGACCTCGCCGAGCGTGGCGTACGCGTAGGAGTACGACGAGCCCGCGACCGGGATGGTGGAGGCGAGCTCCGCGTAGCAGAGCGCGGTGAACCCGGCGGTGACCGCCGCCAGCACGAACGAGACGACGACGGCGGGGCCGGCCTCGGGCACCGCCGTGCTCATCACGAAGAAGATCCCGGTGCCGATGGTGGCGCCGATGCCCAGCCCCATGAGCTGGCCGACGCCGAGGCGGCGGGCCAGCGCCCCGCCCTCGGGCTCGGCGGCGCCGGTCTCCTCGACCATGAGCGCGACCGGCTTCCGGCGGAACAGCTGGGAGCGCACGGTGGGGGCACTCACGCGGACCTCCTCGACGGCGGGTCGACCGCGCCCACCGTGCGCCCCCACGGCGGAGATGGCCATTCCTGCCGCGGGGGTGGCTCAGCCCACCCGGCGGAGCACCTCCGGGCCCAGCTCGGCGACCGAGGTGTGGCCGGTGAGGCCGAGGGTCAGGTCGAACTCGCCGAGGACGTCGGAGACGACCTGCCGCACGCCGGCCTCCCCGGCCAGGCCCAGGCCCCAGGCGTAGGGCCGGCCGAGCAGCACCGCCCGCGCGCCCAGGGCGACGGCGACGAACGCGTCCGCGCCGCTGCGGATGCCGCTGTCCAGCAGCACCGGAGCGCGGTCGCCGACCGCCGCGACGACGTCGGGCAGCGCGTCCAGCGCGGAGATCGAGCGGTCCACCTGCCGGCCGCCGTGCGTGCTCACCACGACGCCGTCGACGCCCTCGTCCAGCGCCCGCCGGGCGTCGTCGGGGTGCAGGATCCCCTTGAGCAGGATCGGCAGCCGGGTGCGGGCGCGCAGCCACGCGAGGTCGGCCCAGGTGATCGAGGGCCGGGAGTAGATGGCCTGGAAGGTCTCGACGGCGGCCCGCGGCAGCGGCGAGCGCAGGTTCTCCCGCAGCGGCCCGGGCCAGGCGCGGGCCATGCCGACCATCGCCAGCACCGCGGCCAGCGTCGGGCGCGGCTGGCGGTCCCGGCCGGCGGCCTCCCCGGCCTGGGCGGGAGCGGCGTCCCCGGCCTCGGCCACGCGCCGCTCCACCAGCCGCCGGAAGACCGGGTCGGAGGTGTACTGCGCGATGCCCTTGCCGAGCGCGAACGGCAGGTGGCCGAGGTCCAGGTCGCGGGGGCGCCAGCCGAGCATCGTGGTGTCGAGCGTGACCACCAGCGCCTCGCAGCCGGCCGCCTCGGCGCGCCCGACCAGGCTCTCCACCAGCTCGTCGGAGGTGGACCAGTACAGCTGGAACCAGCGCGGCGCGTCGCCCATGGCCCGCGCGCAGGTCTCCATCGGCACCGACGCCTGGTTGGAGAAGACGAACGGCACGCCCAGCGACGCGGCGGCCCGGGCGACGGCGAGGTCGGCCTCCCGGTGCACCAGTTCCAGCGCGCCGACCGGGCCGAGCAGCAGCGGGGCGGGCAGCCGCCGGCCGAACAGCTCGACCGAGGTGTCCCGGGCGCTCACGTCGCGCAGGACCCGGGGGACGACGGCCCACCGGTCGAACGCGGCGCGGTTGGCCCGCTGGGTGGCCTCCTCACCGGCGCCGCCGGCCACGTAGGCGTAGGCGCGGGCGGTCAGCCGCTGCCGGGCCCGGCGCTGCAGCGGCCGCGCGGTGGTGGGCACCAGCGGCGTGCGCCCGTACACCCCGGCGCGGTAGACCTCGTTCTGACGGCGGCGACCGGTCCCGGCTGCTGAGTCCACGGGGTCACCGTAGTGACCCGGCTCACCGGTCTCGCCCGCCCCTCGCGCCACCCGCGGCGACGACACGCCGGGCCGTTCGCCGCGACGCGCCGTCGACCCGTCGTCAACGGACGCTCACGGACCGCATCATGGGGGAGCGCCGCCGCCGGGACCACCGGTGCCGCGGCGTGCACGACCGCTCGAGGGGGAAACGTGCCGGTCGGGTCCGTGCCGCAGCGCACGCCGCGCCCCGTCGTACCGACGGGGCCCGCTCTCCTGTTCGCCGTGTCCGGCCTGCTGGCCGGCTGGGTGGCGCTGGCCGGCCCCGCGCTGGCCGCCGACGACCCGGCCCGGCCCGACGCCCGCGTCACCCACGGGCCGAGCTGCCGCCCCGGCGGGGTGGCGGTCGAGGTGACGGCGGGGACGGTGGCCTACGCGGTCACGCTGGCCACCACGCGCAGCCCGGACGGCGAGGACGCCGCGGAGCTCGCGCCCGGCGAGACCGTGGTGCTGCAGACCGGCGACGTCGACTGGGGCGAGACGATCGACAGCCGGCTGGAGTACGCCGCGCTCGACGGCTCGGGGACGGCGTACACCGACGAGCTCGACGGGTTCTCCTTCACCCGCCCGGCCGAGGAGGACTGCGCCGCGATCACCGCGCCGTCGCCCCCGGAGCTCCCCGCGGCCCCGATGCCGACCCCCGTCCCGGAGCCCGGCGTGCCCGCGGACGAGGCCGTGCCCATGCCGATGCCCGGCCTGCCCGTCCCGGAGCCCGCGCCCGGCGCCCCCGCCGACGGGCCCTCGGCCCGCGCCTCCGTGTCGGCCTCGGCCGACCAGGTGGCGGCCGGCGGCGAGGTCGTGCTGAGCGCGGCGGGCTTCGGCGCGGGGGAGGAGGTCACCGTCAGCGGCCCCGACGGCGCCGTCCTCGGGACCGCGGCGGCCGGCCCGGACGGCACGGCGGAGGTGGTCGTCCGCATCCCCGACGGCGGCGTCCCCGGGCCGACGACGCTCGAGGTGGCCGGCGCCGACAGCGCGCGCACCGCCGCGGTGGACCTGCGCGTCGCCGCGGCGCAGGGGCCGGTCGACCCCGACCCGCTGCCGCTGCCGCTCGTGGCGGCCGGCCTGGCGCTGGTCACGACCGCCACCGGGCTGGTGCTGGCCGCGGGCCGGCGCCACCCCGCGGACCCGATCGGGAGCGCCTGAGGCGGACCTGGGCGACGATGGGGCGATGCGCCCCGACGACGTGCTGACGAGCGGGATCCCGGCCGACCCCGCGGGACTCGCCGGGACCGCACCGGGCGCCGCGGAGACCTGGCTGCGGATCGTGCAGGTGCACGACCGGATCACCCACCGGGTCGACTCCGCGCTGCACCGCGAGCACGACCTGTCCCTCACCGGCTTCGAGGCGCTGCGGCGGATCGCCGAGGCGCCCGGCGAGCGCGCCACGATGGGCGAGGTCGCCGAGGCCCTCGGGCTGTCCCGCGCCGGGGTCACCAGCACCGTCGGCCGGCTGGTGGAGCAGGGCCTGGTCGTGCGCGAGCGGCGGCCGGGGGACCGGCGGCTGCTGCACGCGCGGCTCACCGAGGCCGGCCGCGAGCGGGTCCGCGCCGCCGCGGTCACGCACGACGAGCTGGTCGCGCACCTGCTCACCCTCCTGGGTGACGACGCCGCCGTCGTCACCGACGCGCTCGCCCGGGTCTCCGCAGCCACCCGCATCCGCCGCTGAACAGCGGTTTTCCCCTCGACGTCCGGGAAGACGGAGCCAGGTCGTCGGGAACTTCAAGCCCGTAGTGTTTGCGGGCCGTCGCGCCCGGGCAGGGCGCGATCATGTCCGTGAGCTGCACCGTCGTCGTGCCGACCATCGGCCGGCCGTCGCTCGACGTGCTGCTCGACGCCCTGGCCGCCGTGCCGGGCCCCCGCCCGGCCGAGCTGGTCGTCGTCGACGACCGCCCCGCCGGGTCCCCGCTGGCGGTCGACCGGCCCGGCCTCCCGCCGGTCCGCGTCGTCCGCACCGGCGGCGGCGGGCCGGCCCGCGCGCGCAACCTCGGCTGGCGCACCGCCCGCACCGAGTGGATCGCCTTCCTCGACGACGACGTCGTCCCCGACCCCGACTGGTACGAGCGGCTGGCGCAGGACCTCGCCGACCTCCCCGCCGACGTCGCCGGCAGCCAGGGCCGGGTGCGGGTGCCGCTGCCGGAGGACCGCCGGCCCACCGACTGGGAGCGCGGCACCGCGGGCCTGGCCACCAGCTCCTGGATCACCGCCGACCTCGCCTACCGCCGCGCCGCGCTGGCCGCCGTCGGCGGGTTCGACGAGCGCTTCCCCCGCGCCTTCCGCGAGGACTCCGACCTGGCGCTGCGAGTCATGGACACCGGCAGCCGGCTGGTGCGCGGGCAGCGCTGGATCACCCACCCGGTCCGGCCCACCGACCGGTGGGTGAGCGTGCGCGTGCAGGCCGGCAACGCCGACGACGTCCTCATGCGCCGGCTGCACGGCCCGACCTGGCGGCAGCGCGCCGACGCCGCGGTCGGCCGCCGGCCGCGGCACCTCGCCGTCACCGCCGCCGGGCTCGCCGCGGTCGGCCTGGTCGCCGCCCGCCGTCCCCGTGCGGCCGCGGCCGCGGCGCTGGCCTGGGCCGCCGGCACCGTCGAGTTCGCCTGGGCCCGCATCGCGCCCGGCCCGCGCGACCGGGCCGAGGTGACCACCATGGCGCTGACCAGCGCGGCCATCCCGCCGCTGGCCACCTGGCACTTCGTGCGCGGGGCGGTGCGGCACCGCCGCGTGACCCCGTGGCGCGGGCTGCCCGACCTGGTGCTGTTCGACCGCGACGGCACGCTGGTGCACGACTTCCCCTACAACGGCGACCCCGACTGGGTCCGCCCGGTCGACGGCGCCCGCGAGGCGCTGGACGTCCTGCGCGCCCGCGGGGTCCGGGTCGGGGTGGTGAGCAACCAGTCCGGCGTGGCCCGCGGGATCATCACCCGCGACCAGGTGGACGCCTGCATGGGGCGGCTGGCCGAGCTGCTCGGGCCGTTCGACACGCTGCAGGTCTGCCCGCACGGCCCGGAGGACGGCTGCGACTGCCGCAAGCCCGCGCCGGGGATGGTCGAGGCGGCGTGCGCCGAGGTGGACGTCGACCCGGCGCGGACCGTCGTGATCGGGGACATCGGCGCCGACGTCGAGGCCGCCGCGGCCGCCGGCGCGAGCGGGGTCCTGGTGCCCACGCCGGTGACCCGCCGGCAGGAGGTCGACGCGGCGCCGCGCGTGGCCGCCACGCTGACCGCCGCGGTCGACGACGTCCTGGCCGGCCGGTGGTGACGCCCCGCCGGGGCACCGTCCTCGTCGCCCGGCTCGACAACGCCGGCGACGTCCTCCTGCAGGGGCCGCTGGTCCGCGCGGTGGCCGCGGCCGCCGCGCGGGTGGTGTTCCTCGCCGGCCCGGCCGGCGCCGAGGCGGCCGCGCTGCTGCCCGGCGTCGACGAGGTCTGGACCTGGGCCTGCCCGTGGATCCTCGGCGACCCGCCGCCGGTCGACGCCGCCGACCTGGCCGCGCTCACCGACCGGGTGCGCGCGCTGGCCCCCGACGAGGCGGTCGTCAGCACCTCGTTCCACCAGTCCCCGCTGCCGCTCGCGCTGCTGCTGCGCACCGCCGGCGTGCCGCGGGTCTCCGCCATCAGCGTCGACTACCCGGGCTCGCTGCTCGACGTCCGCCACCGGGTCGACGACGACCTGCCCGAGCCCGAGCGGGCGCTGTCGCTGGCCCGCGCGGCCGGCTTCGACCTGCCCGACGGCGACGACGGCCGGCTCGCGGTGCGTCGCCCGCTGCCGCGCACCGGTCACGAGCCCGGCTACGTGGTGCTGCACCCCGGCGCCTCGGTACCCGCCCGCGCCTGGCCCGCCGAGCGCTGCGCCGAGGCGGTCGAGGCGCTCGCCGACGCCGGCCACCGGGTGCTGGTCACCGGCGGGCCGGGGGAGCGGGCACTCACCGCCGCGGTCGCCGGCACCCGCGGGACCGACCTGGGCGGGGCCACCAGCCTGCCGGAGATGGCCGCGCTGCTCGACGGCGCCGCGGCCGTCGTCGTCGGCAACACCGGCCCCGCGCACCTGGCCGCCGCCGTCGGCACCCCGGTCGTCTCGCTGTTCAGCCCGGTCGTCCCGGCGGTCCGGTGGGCGCCCTACGGCGTGCCGACCGTGCTGCTCGGCGACCAGGACGCGCCCTGCCGCGACACCCGGGCCCGCGTGTGCCCGGTGCCCGGCCACCCCTGCCTCTCGTCGGTGAGCGCCGCCGACGTCGTCGCCGCCGTCGAGAAGGTGATCGCCGCATGAGGGTCCTGGTCTGGCACGTGCACGGCTCCTGGACGACGGCGTTCGTCCAGGGCCCGCACGAGTACCTGGTCCCCGTCACCCCCGACCGGGGGCCCGACGGGCTCGGCCGCGCGCGCACGTGGGACTGGCCGGCGTCGGCCCGCGAGGTGACGCCGGAGCAGTTGCGGGACGAGCACGTCGACGTCGTGGTGCTGCAGCGGGTGCGGGACCTGGAGCTGGTCCGGGAGTGGCTGGGCCGCGAGCCCGGCCGGGACCTGCCGGCGGTGTTCCTCGAGCACAACGCCCCGGGCCTGGAGGAGGGCGCCGCGCCGGTGCCGTACACCCGGCACCCGCTGGCCGACCGCGACGACGTCCCGATCGCGCACGTCACCCACTTCAACCGGCTGTTCTACGACAACGGCCGCGCCCCGACGACGGTCGTCGAGCACGGCATCGTCGACCCCGGCGAGCGCTGGACCGGGGAGCTGGCCCGCGCCGCCGTCGTCACCAACGAGCCGGTGCGCCGCGGCCGCACGGTCGGCGCCGACCTGCTGCCCGGGCTGGCCGCGGCCGCGCCGGTCGACGTCTTCGGGATGGGCCTGGCCGGGCTGCACGAGCGGTACGGCCTGGACCCGGACCGGGTCGCCCTGCACGACGACCCGCCGCAGGCGGCGATGCACACCGAGCTGGCCCGCCGCCGGGTCTACGTGCACCCCGTCCGCTGGACCTCCCTCGGGCTCTCCCTGCTCGAGGCGATGCACCTGGGCATGCCGGTGGTCGCCCTGGCGGCCACCGAGGTGGTCGAGGCGGTGCCGCAGGGCGCCGGCGTGCTGTCCACCCGGCCCGAGGTGCTGTGGGACGCGGTCCGCACCTACCTGCACGACGAGGACGCCGCCCGGCTGGCCGGCAAGGCGGCGCGCGCCGCCGCGCTGGAGCGGTACGGGCTCCCCCGGTTCCTCTCCGACTGGGACGCCCTGCTCGAGGAGGTCACCCGATGAGGACGCACCGGGGCACCGGCGCACCGCTGCGCATCGACCTGGTCAGCGAGCACGCCTCGCCGCTGGCCGCCATCGGCGGCGTGGACGCCGGCGGGCAGAACGTGCACGTCGCCGCGCTGGCCGCGGGCCTGGCCGCGCGCGGCCACGAGGTCACCGTGCACACCCGCCGCGACGACCCGGACCTGCCCGACGAGGTGCCCACCGCCGACGGCTACGTGGTCAGCCACCTCACCGCGGGCCCGGCCGAGGCGCTGCCCAAGGACGACCTGCTCGGGCACATGCCGGCGCTGGCCGCCGCGCTGCGCGCCCGCTGGGCGGTGCGGCCGCCCGACGTCGTGCACGCCCACTTCTGGATGAGCGGGCTGGCCGCCGTCGAGGCCGCCGGCAGCCTGCTCACGCCGGTGCCGGTGCTGCAGACCTTCCACGCCCTCGGCTCGGTCAAGCGCCGCCACCAGGGCGACGCCGACACCTCCCCGGCCGGGCGGATCGAGCTCGAGCGGGACCTGTGCGCGACGGTCGACCACGTGGTCGCCACCTGCAGCGACGAGGTGTTCGAGCTGCGCCGGCTGGGCCTGTCCCGCGACCGCGTGTCGATCGTCCCGTGCGGCGTCGACACCGCCGTGTTCACCCCGCGCGGCCCGGTGGCGCCGCGCTCGGGCCGGCCGCGGCTGCTGGTGCTCGGCCGGCTGGTGGAGCGCAAGGGCCAGGAGGACGCCGTCCGCGCGCTGGCCGTCGTCCCGGACGCCGAGCTGGTCGTCGTCGGCGGCCCGCCGGCCGGCGCGGTCGACGCCGACCCCGAGGTCCGCCGGCTGCGCGCCGTCGCCGCCGAGGTCGGCGTGGCCGACCGCGTGTGCTTCGCCGGGTCGGTCGCCCGCGCGGACGTGCCCGCCTGGGTGCGCTCGGCCGACGTCGTCCTGGCCGTGCCCTGGTACGAGCCGTTCGGCATCACCCCGCTGGAGGCGATGGCCTGCGGCCGCCCGGTGGTCGCGACCGCCGTCGGCGGGCTGCAGGACTCCGTCGCCGACGGCGTCACCGGCGACCTCGTGCCGCCCCGCGACCCGGCCCGGCTCGGCGAGGTGCTCGCCGAGCTGCTGGCCGACGACGCCCGGCGCGCCGCCTACGGCGCGGCCGGGGTCCGGCGCGCCCGCGCCCGCTACCGGTGGGGCCGCGTGGCCGCCGACACCGAGGCCGTCTACCGGCAGGTCCTGTCCACCCGGCGTCCCGTCGAGGCCGTCCGATGAGCGCCCCTGGAGGTCGCCCCGTGAGTGTCGCTCCCCACTCGGCCGGCGAGGTCGTCTCGCCCGACTCCTGCACGCACCTCACCGGCCGCGACCACGTCGCGTCGCTGCACGCGGCGATGCGCAGCCTGGACGCCTCGGTCGACACCCTCGACCGCTGGGGCCGGCTGCTGGCCGACGTGCTGTGCGGGGAGTCCCGCGGGCGGCTGCTGGCGGCCGGCAACGGGGGGAGCGCCGCGCAGGCGCAGCACCTCACCGCCGAGCTGGTGGGCCGCTACCGCGCCGACCGGCCGCCGTTCTCCGCGATCTGCCTGACCGCGGAGACCTCCTCGCTCACCGCGATCGCCAACGACTACCCGGCCGACGAGCTGTTCGCCCGCCAGGTCGAGGCGCACGGCCGCGCCGGCGACGTCCTGGTGCTGCTGTCCACCTCCGGCCGCAGCCCGAACGCCGTCGCCGCCGCCCGCCGGGCCCGCGAGTGCGGCATCACCGTCCTGTCGATCACCGGCCCCGCGCCGAACCCGCTGGCCGCGGCGTCGGACGAGGTGGTCTGCATCGACTCCCCGTGGACGGCGACCGTGCAGGAGTGCCACCTGGTCGCGCTGCACCTGCTGTGCGCGGCCTTCGACGCCGCGGTGCTGGCCGAGCCCGCCCGGGTGCCGCAGAGCCGGCTCGGGGTGGCGCGGTGAAGCCGCTGGTGGTCGTCGGCGACGCGCTGCTCGACGTCGACCTGGTCGGCACCGCGTCCCGGCTGACGCCCGACGCGCCGGTGCCGGTGGTCGAGGACCTGGAGACCCGCGAGCGCCCGGGCGGCGCGTCGCTGGCCGCGGTGATCGCCGCCCAGGCCACGAACCGCGAGGTCGTGCTGGTCGCCCCGCTCGCCGACGACGACGGCGCGGCCCGGCTGCGCGCGCTGCTGGCCGGGCGGGTGCGGCTGATCGCCGTCCCCGCCACCGGCGGCACCGCGGTCAAGCGGCGGGTGCGCGTGGGCGACCACTCCGTCGTGCGCCTGGACAGCGGCGCGCCCACCGTCACCCTCGGCGAGCTGCCCGAGGAGGCGCGCGCGGCCGTCCGCGACGCCGCCGCGGTGCTGGTCGCCGACTACGGGCGCGGCACCACCGCCGACCCTGCCGTCCGGGCGCTGCTGGCCGAGGCCGGCGGTCCGGTCGTCTGGGACCCGCACCCGCGCGGCGCCGACCCGGTGCCGAGCGTCCGGCTGGTCACGCCCAACGGCTCCGAGGCCGCCCGCGTGGCCGCGGACGTGCCCGCCGACGGCGACGGCCTGGCCGCCGTCGGGGCGCGGGCCGAGGCGCTGATCCGGCACTGGGGCGTGGGCGCGGTCGTGGTGACCCTCGGCGCCCGCGGCGCCCTGCTGTCCTACGGCGAGGGCGCGCCGATGGTCGTCCCCGCCGTGCCGGTGACCGGCGGCGACCCGTGCGGCGCCGGCGACTCCTTCGCCGCCGCCGCCGCCCTGGCCCTCGCCGACGGCGCGGTGACCGGCGAGGCGGTGGCCGCGGCGGTCGCGTTCGCCGGCCGGTTCGTCGCCGCGGGCGGGGCCTCGGCGTGGGACGCCGCCACGGTGCCCGAGCCGAACGTGGCCGCCGAGGACGACGTGTCCGCCCTGCTCGCCCGGGTGCGTGCCACCGGCGGCACCGTGGTGGCCACCGGCGGCTGCTTCGACCTGCTGCACGCCGGGCACGTGGCCACGCTGCGCGCCGCCCGCGGGCTCGGCGACTGCCTGGTCGTGTGCATCAACTCCGACGACTCGGTGCGCCGGCTCAAGGGCCCCTCGCGGCCGCTGGTGACCGCCACCGACCGCGCGCGGGTGCTCGAGGCGCTGGCGTTCGTCGACGCCGTCGTGGTGTTCGACGAGGACACCCCCGCCGAGGTGCTCGACCGGCTGCGGCCGGACGTGTGGGCCAAGGGCGGCGACTACGCCGGCGCGGACCTGCCCGAGGCCGCGGTGCTGCGGCGGTGGGGCGGCCAGGCCGTCGTCCTGCCCTACCTGGACGGCCACTCGACCACCGCCCTGGTCGAGCGCTCCCGCGTGTGAGGGACGACCGCCCGGTCGCCGTCGTCCTGCGACCGCTGGGGCTCGGTGACCTGCTCACCGGCGTCCCGGCGATCCGCGCGGTGCGGGCGGCCGTGCCGGACCACCGGCTGGTCCTGGCGACGACGTCCGCGCTCGCGCCGCTGGCCGGCCTGGTCGACGCCGTCGACGAGGTGCTGCCGGCACGCGAGCTCGAGCCGCTGGACTGGCGCGGGCCGCCGCCGGAGCTCGCCGTCGACCTGCACGGCAAGGGGCCGGCGTCGCACGTCGTCGTCGCCGACCTGCGCCCGGCACGGCTGCTGACCTTCGCCAGCCCCGGCTACCCCGGGCCCACGTGGTACCCCGACGAGCACGAGGTCCGGCGCTGGTGCCGGCTGGTGTCGGAGGGGCTGGGGGTGGACGCCGACCCCGACGCGCTCGACCTCGCCGTCCCGCCCGTGCCCCCGGCGGTGCGCGGGGCGGCGCTGGTGCACCCGGGAGCGGCGTTCCCCGGCCGGCGCTGGCCGGCCGAGCGGTTCGCCGCGGTCGCCCGGTGGCTGGCCGACGCCGGGCACGACGTGCGGATCACCGGCGGCCCGGCCGAGCGCGAGCTGGCCTGCGCCGTCGCCCGTGCGGCCGGGCTGTCCGACGACGCGGTGCTCGCCGGGCGCACCTCCACCCTGGAGCTCGCCGCCACGGTCGCCGCGGCGCGGGTGGTGGTCAGCGGCGACACCGGCGTCGCGCACCTGGCCACCGCCTACCGCCGGCCGTCGGTGGTGCTGTTCGGCCCGGTGTCGCCGGCGCTGTGGGGACCGCCGCCGCGGCCACAGCACGTCGTGCTCTGGCACGGCGACGGCACCGGCGACCCCTGGGGCACCGAGCTGGACCCGGCCCTCGCGCAGATCACCGTCGGTGAGGTCACCGCCGCGCTGGAGCGGCTCGGCCCCTACCTCTGACGCAGCGCGTCGAAGAGGACGTCCTGCAGGTCGTTGGGGTCGACGGCGGAGTAGGCGGCGCCGCCGGTGGCCTGAGCGATCTGCTCGAGCGCCGCGACGTCGGCGTCCGGGCCGAGCGCGACCCCGATGACCTTGACGGGCCGCTGCGGGTCGGCCTCGTCCTGCAGCGTCTGCACCAGCTGGTCCAGCGCGATGCCCGACGAGTCCTCGTTGGTGCCGTCGGTGACCAGGACGACGCTGCTCACCGCGTTGGGGTCGTACTGCTCCTGCGCGGCGCGGACGGCGGCCAGCGCGGTGTCGAACAGGCCGGTGCCGCCGGGGGTGAGCCGCTCGGGGAGGGTGTCGAGCTGCTGGTCGAGCGCGTCGCGCTGCGTGCCGCCGTCGACCTCCTCGTCGAGGGTGCGGATCGGCGCGAGCTCCACCCAGTCCTGCTCGCCCTGCAGTTGGTAGGCGAACACCCACAGCCCGATCGACGAGGTGCCGGGGATGAGGGTCAGTGCGCTCTTGGCGGCGTCCCGGGCGAGCGTGGCGCGGGTGCCGTCGCCGGCGGGCGCCTCCATCGACTGGGACACGTCGATGACGGTGAGCAGCCGCGACGGCGCGGCGAGCCGGGCGAGCTCGGCCAGCAGGCCCTGCACCTGCTCGGCGTCGACCGCGAGCACCTCGGGCGCCTGCTCCTGCACGCCGGGGCCGGGGTCGGTCGGCGCGGTCCCGTCCGCGTCGCGGAAGCCGGCGGCGAGGACGGCGGTGCGCGCGGTCTCCGACGTCAGCGCCCGGACGACGGCGTCCACGGCGGCGCGGTCGTCGTCGCCGGGGGAGCCGACCCGCAGCACCGGGTAGTCCAGCTCCGGCGAGCCCTCGGCCGGGTAGACCGCGACCAGCTGGGGGTCCTCGGCGCCGCGGTTGACGCTGATGACCTCCTGCTCGCTCACCGGGACCAGCGGCGACCCGGGGTCGCCGGACTGCGCCGTGGCCAGGGCGTCGGCGGGGCTGACGGCCGGCCCGCGGCGGGCGGCCAGGACCGCCTGGACGACGGCGTTGTCCGCGGCGTCCCCACCGCCGAGGGACGAGCGGACGGCGGCCAGCGCGGCGACTCCCTCGGCGCTGGCGGCGAGGTCCGGGACGGCGACCGAGCGGGCCCCGGACAGCGCCTGGCTCCACTGCGGCGCCTGCGCGCTCCAGCCGAGCTCGTCGGCGGCGGCCCGGCTGGTGCCCAGCACGACCGGCGAGGTGGCCATGGAGCCGGACGGGTCCAGCGGCGCGTCGCCGGCCCGCACCGCCCAGAGCGAGCTGTCGGGTACCCAGACCTGGGGCAGCGCGGAGCCCTCGAGGGCGGAGAGGTCGCCGACGGTCTGCAGCGGCTCCTGAGCGGTGACCTCGGCCGCCGCGCACGCGCCGCCGCCGAGGTCCTGGGGCTCGGCGAGGAGCTCCTGGGCGACGTCGCCGAGCTCGGGGGCGACGGTCACCCGGACGGTGCGGGTGCTCTCGCACCCGTCGCTGCTGCCCGAGCCGGCCAGCCACCACACCACGCCGCCGGCGACGAGGGCCACGACGACCAGCGCCACGACCAACGCGACGGGTGCAGGTCGCTGCACACGGCGCATGGAACTGGTGTCGGCGTGGCGGCCCATCGATGTCTCTCCGTCAGTGTCCGGTTCCTCGGCGTGCCCCCTAGCCGCCTGCCCCAATGTAAACGTGAATCAGGACACGGAGGAGGGGCCCCGCGGAGAAGTGGCCCAGGACACCCGGCGGGCTCAGCCGGCCCGCAGTGCGGCGGCCTCCCGCTGCTCGGCGAACCAGGCCACCGTGCGACGCAGGCCCTCCTCGGAGGGGACCGTGGGCCGCCAGCCGAGCAGTTCCTCGGCCCGGCGGGTGTCGGGCCGGCGGACCTTCGGGTCGTCGACGGGCAGGTCGATGTACTCGATCCCCGACGACGACCCGGTGAGCTCGATGACCCACTGCGCCAGCCGCAGCATCGACAGCTCGTCGGGGTTGCCGATGTTCACCGGGCCGGGCTGGTCCGAGCAGGCCAGCGCGAGGATGCCGCGGACGGTGTCGTCGACGTAGCAGATCGAGCGGGTCTGCGAGCCGTCGCCGGCCACGGTCAGCGGCCGCCCGGCCAGCGCCTGGCCGACGAAGGCGGGGATGGCCCGGCCGTCGTCGGGGCGCATGCGGGGCCCGTAGGTGTTGAAGATCCGCACGATGGCGGTGTCGGTGCCCTTGGAGGTGCGGTAAGCGGTGGTCATCGCCTCGCTGAACCTCTTGGCCTCGTCGTAGACGCCGCGCGGGCCCACCGGGTTGACGTTGCCCCAGTACTCCTCGGGCTGGGGGTGCACCAGCGGGTCGCCGTAGACCTCCGAGGTGGAGGCCAGCACGTAGCGGGCGCCCTTCTCGTGCGCCAGGCCCAGGGTGTGCAGGGTGCCGAGGCTGCCGACCTTGAGCGTCTCGATCGGCATCCGCAGGTAGTCCAGGGGGCTCGCCGGCGAGGCGAAGTGCAGCACCAGGTCGACGGGGCCGGGGACGTGCACGAAATCGGTGACGTCGCAGCGCACCAGGCGGAAGCCGGGGTGCTCCATCAGGTGGAGGACGTTCTCGGGCGACCCGGTGAGGAAGTTGTCGAGGCACACGACCTCGACGCCGCGGTCGAGCAGGTGCTCGCACAGGTGGGAGCCGAGGAACCCGGCCCCGCCGGTCACCACCGCCCGCCGGATCGTCCGCGCCGCGTGCACCATGCCGTGCTCCTCGTCTCGCCGTCGTCCCCCCGGACAGGGGTCTGCGCGGAGCCCTACCCGGAGATCAACTGCCGACACTTCGGGAGCTGAGTGTTCTCGAGGAGTCCCCGGAACGGCGAACGGGCCGCCGACCCCCGGGAGGGGATCGACGGCCCGTCGCCGTTCAGCGGGTACTCACCTCAGTTGATCGGCTCCTCGTCCGGGATGCCGTTCTCCGGCGGGGTGGCGGCCTCGCCGTCGAACTCCTCGATCTCGGCGTCGCCGTTGTCGGTGACGAGCACGGGGGTCAGGTCCTCCGAGCCCTGGCCGACGATCCGGCTGACCGACATGCCGCTGTAGCCGGCGTGGCGGTCCTCCGAGAAGCGGAAGGGCGCGAAGCCCGGGCCCTCCCACTCGGAGCCGGCCTGCTCGACGGCGGCGACGAGATCGTCACGCGTCGGGTTCTGGCCGGCGGCCTGCAGGGCCTGCACCATCGTGTAGGCCTGCGACATGCCGTAGACCCGGTAGTTGCTGAGCTCGCCCTCCTGGCCGGACTCGTCCCAGACCCGCTGGAACAGCTGGATCCAGGGGTTGTCCGGCTGGTCGACCGTCGGGATGTACTCGGTGGTCAGGACGCCGTCGAGCAGGCTGGCGTCGCTCACCTGGCCCTCGGAGAAGCGGGCCAGCAGCGAGCCGACCAGCTGCGGGTCCGAGCCGATGTTCGAGTAGAACCACTGCGGCCGGTAGCCCAGCTGCAGCGCGGTCAGCTGCGACAGCGCGGTGTAGCTGGGCACGTTGAAGCCCAGGACGAGGTCCGCGCCGGCGGCCTGCAGGGCCGAGATCTGCGGACGGACGTCGGTGTTGCCGGGGACGTAGGTCTCCTCGGCGACGATCTGGTCCTCGAGGTACCGCCGGGCACCGGCGGCGCCGTCCTCGCCAAGGTCGTCGGCCTGCAGGAACAGGCCGACCTTGGCGTCGGGGTAGTTCTCGGCCACGTACTGGCCGATGATCTTGGCCTCGATCTCGTAGTCGGGCTGCCAGCCGAAGGTGTACGGCTTCTCCTCGACGTCGTCCCACAGCCGCGAGCCCGACGACACGAACAGGTCGGGCACGCCCTCGCTGTTGAGGAAGTCGGTGACCGCGTTGTGGGTCGGCGTGCCGAGGCCCGACATGAGCGCGAAGACCTCGTCCTCGAGGACGAGCTGGTTCACGACCTGGCTGGTGTTGGTCGGGTTGTAGGCGTCGTCCCGGTAGACGAACTCGATGTTGCGCCCGTTGACCCCGCCGTTGGCGTTGACGTAGTCGAAGTACGCCTGGACGCCGGTCGGGATCTCGCTGTAGCCGGGCGCCGCGACACCGGTCAACGGGTAGTGCGCACCCAGCTTGATCGTGTCCTCGGTGATGCCGACGTCCGAGGCCTCGTTCTCCTCGCTGCCGCCACCGCCGCCGCCACCGGAGTCCCCGCCGCCGCAGGCGGCCAGGGTGGTGGCGACGGTCGCCGCGGCCACGAAGCTGACGAGGCGTCGTGAGGATCGTGTCAAGGGTTCTCCTCTGGAGGGACCCGGGCGCCGTCGCCCGGGGGGCTGGTGGGGGGGTGGGGAAGCGGGGGTGGGGAAGGGGGGTGCGGCCGCTGGCCGGGGTGGGGGACAGCCGTCGGGTCCCGGCTGCTCACCCCTTGGCGCGGGCGGCGGTGCGCCGCGCGCGCTGCTTCATCCAGGCCAGCCGGATGGACCCGACCAGCCCCGCGGGGGCGAAGAGCATGACCAGGATGAGGATCACGCCGTAGACGACGTAGGAGATCTCGGCGGCCTGAGCGGCGTCCATGTCGAAGGACTCCCCGAGGTCGCGCAGGTAGCGCGGCAGGAAGACCAGCAGCGCCGAGCCGATCAGCGCGCCGAAGAGGCTGCCCAGACCGCCGATGACGATCGCGGTGAGCAGGGACAGCGACAGGACGATGGTGAACGCCGTCGGCGCGGTGAGCCGGACGACGAGGGCGAGCACCGCGCCGGCCAGGCCCGCGGCCGCGGCGCTGACGACGAACGCCGTCACCCGCCAGGCGCCCAGGTTGATGCCGGCCAGCTCGGCGGCGACCTCCTGGTCGCGCACCGCGCGCCACGTCCGCCCGACCCGGCTGCGCATGAGGTTGGCCAGCAGGAAGAAGGTGATCAGCAGGCAGGCGACCGCGATGTAGGCGATCCACTTCACGCCCGACGCCGAGTTGCCCGACAGGGTGCGGATCGTCTCGACGAACCAGTCCGGCCGGTCCGGGGTGGAGACCGTCAGGCCCTGCTCGCCGCCGAGGGTGTCGGAGAAGTACAGCGCCAGGCCGGGCAGGCCGACGGCGAGGGCGAGCGTCGCGCCGGCCAGGTAGGGGCCGTGCAGGCGGGCCGCGGCCACACCGACGATCGCGCCGACGATCGAGGTGAGCGCCACCGCGATGAGGAAGACCACGGCCAGCGGCAGCGGCTCCTCGGCGTCGAGCAGCAGGGCGGTGGTGTAGCCGCCCACGGCCATGAGCGCGCCGTGGCCGAGGGAGATCTGCCCGTTGAGGCCGGTCAGCACCGTCAGCCCGCCGGCCGCGATGGCGTAGTAGGCCACGTAGCCGATCTGGGCGTTGAAGCCGAGGTCGGTGGACTCGAGCAGCAGCACCGCGAGGACGGCGCCGATGACGAGCACCACCAGGTGCCGCAGCAGGGTGTTCCGCGGCAGGAACGTGCGGCCGCCGGTGGCCTGGGCCGAGCTCGCGTCGGCCGCGGCCGTCGCCAGTGACGGCGCGTCGGACGACGCGGCGCCGGCCTGCGGCGGGGATGCGGGGGTCTGCAGGTCGCTCATGCCGCTCACGCCCTCCGGGTCTGGGTGGTCGAGAAGAGGCCGCCGGGCCGCACGAGCAGGACGACCACGAGGACGACGAGGGCGGCCAGGCCGACGAGCTCGTCAGCGACGTAGCCGCGGACGTAGCTCAGCAGCAGGCCGAGCACCAGCCCGCCGACGACGGCGCCGACCGGCGAGTCCAGCCCGCCGAGCACCGCGGCGACGAAGCCGAACACGATCAGCGAGTCCATGAACGTCGGGGTGACGAAGGCGGTCTCGGCGGCGATGAGCATGCCGGCCAGCGAGCCGACGACGGCGGCCAGCGCCCACCCGAGGGTGAGCATCCTGCCGACCCGGACGCCGAGCAGCCGGGCGACCTCCTGGCCGAAGGCCGAGGCGCGCATGGCCAGGCCGACGCGCGTGAACCGGAACAGGGCGGTCAGGCCGGCCATGACCGCCAGCACCGCGAGGAGGGTGAACACGGTGTTGGGGCTCAGGGCCAGGTTCGAGTCCCCGACGGTGAAGCCGATGTTCGAGAACGGCGGGACGAAGGCCCGCTGGTTGACGCCGAAGAGGACCGAGATCAGCGCCTGGATCGCGATGAAGAGACCCAGGGTGACGATGACCGCGTTGAGCTCCGGCCCGCCCTCGACCGGGCGGATCACGACCCGCTCGACGACCGCGCCGATGAGCAGGCCGGCCAGCAGGGCGACGACGAGACCGACCCAGTAGGACTGGCCGTTCTCGATGAGGGCGAGGGCGATGAAGGTGGTGAGCGCGGCCATCGCGCCCTGCGCGAAGTTGACGATCCGGGTGGACCGCCAGATGAGCACGAGGGCCAGGGCGAACGCCGCGTAGACCGCTCCGTTGATCACCCCGCCGAGGGTGAGGTTGACGAACTCTCGCACGTGGGGGCTGCCTTCCTGGTGCTGCGGGGGAGCGGGGTCTAGAAGCCGAGGTAGGCGTGCCGGAGGTCCTCGTCGCCGGCGAGCCGGGCGGCGTCGTCGGTGACCACGACCCGGCCCAGGTTCAGCACGACGCCGGTGTCGGCCACCGACAGCGCGCTGCGCGCGTTCTGCTCGACCAGCAGCACCGAGAGGCCCTCGGTGTCGACCAGGTGGCGCACCAGGCC
Organism: Geodermatophilus sp. SYSU D00879; assembly: GCF_054050375.1. Taxonomy (NCBI): domain Bacteria; kingdom Bacillati; phylum Actinomycetota; class Actinomycetes; order Geodermatophilales; family Geodermatophilaceae; genus Geodermatophilus; species Geodermatophilus sp. SYSU D00879. The sequence goes on along the minus strand of NZ_JBJGZF010000007.1, from coordinate 90,013 downwards.
GAAGATCTGCGCGACGATCCGCGGGGCCAGGCCCAGGGACGGCTCGTCGAGCAGCAGGACCTTCGGCCGGGCCAGCAGCGCGCGGCCGATGACGAGCATCTGCCGCTCGCCGCCGGACAGCGTGTGCGCCGTCTGGTTGCGCCGCTCCCGGATCCGCGGGAAGAGGTCGTAGACGCGGTCGAACTCGTCCTGCGCGACCTTGCCGCGGAACAGCGAGCCGACCCGCAGGTTCTCCTCGACGGTGAGCTCGGCGATGACGCCGCGGCCCTCGGGCACGTGCGCCATGCCCTTGGTGACCATGGCCTCGACCGGGTCGCGGGTGACGTCCTCGCCGTTGAGGGTCACCCGGCCGGCGGTGGGCCGGACCAGGCCGCTGATCGTGCGCAGCAGCGTCGTCTTGCCCGCGCCGTTGGCCCCGAGCACCGCGGTGATCCGGCCCTGCTCGGCGCGCAGGGTCACGCCGTCGAGCGCCTTGACCGGGCCGTAGGAGGCCGACAGGCCCTCGACCTCGAGGACGGCGGTGGCGGTCGCCGCGCCGCCGGCGGGGGCCGCCGCGCCCTTGGTCAGGCCGGTCCCGGCGGTGCCCGCCGCCGTGCTGCCGTGCGCCTCAGCCACGGGTCGTCCCCCCGTCGGTCGCGGCCAGCTCGCTGGCGTCGGTCGTGTCGTCGACGGCGTCGCCGAGGTAGGCCTCGGTGACCGCCGGGTCGTTCTGCACCTGCTCCGGGGTGCCGGCGGCGATCAGCTGGCCGGAGTCCAGGACGGTGATCTGGTCGCACACCCGCATGACCAGGTCCATGTGGTGCTCGACCAGCAGGACGCTCATCCGGCCGCTCAGGTGCTGGATGAGCTCGCCCAGCTCGTGCATCTCGTCCTCGCTGAGGCCGGAGGCCGGCTCGTCGAGCAGCAGCAGCTCGGGCTCGGAGACCAGCGCGCGGGCCAGCGCCACGCGCTTCTGCACCGGGTACGGGAGGCTGCCGGGGTAGCGGCCGGCGTAGCCCTCGGCGTCGAGCTCGGTGAGGGCGGCCGTGGCCCGCTCGCGCAGCCGGGCGTCGTCCTTGTCGGAGGTCGGGATCGCGAACAGCGCGGAGAAGAAGCCGGCGCGGGCGTGCTTGTGCGCGCCGACCATCACGTTCTCGAGCACCGTCAGGCCGGGGAACAGGCCCACGCCCTGCAGGGTGCGGGCGATGCCGAGCTTCGCGAGCTGGTTCGGCCGCAGCCGCCGCAGCTCCTGGCCGCGCCACACGATCCGGCCCTCGGTGGCGCGGACCAGCCCGCAGGCCACGTTGAACATCGTCGTCTTGCCGGCGCCGTTGGGGCCGATGAGCCCGTGCACCTGACCCGGCTCGACGGTCAGCGACACGTCGGTGAGGGCCTTCACGCCGCCGAAGGCGACGCTGATCCCGGTCATCTCGAGCCGGGCGGTGGGCGATCGGTCCTGGTGCCGGGTGCTGCTGCCTGCGGTTTCCGGCGGCTGCGCCAAGGTGCCCACGTCTCCTCTGCGTCGGGGAGGTCGCCGCGCTGCCGACCGCCGCCCGAGGGGCGACGATTGGGTCACGGCTACGTCCGTTTGACTCTGCTGGCCGGTGAGGACCGTCACAATGGGCGCACCGCACAGTGATCGGTGGCACGTGTTGTGCTCTGTGCGATGAACACAGGAGGTGAGCGCGTGCGGACTGCCCCCTGGGGTGTGGAGGAGCGCCTCGCCGAACTGGTCCCGGCGCTGCTGGACCGGCTCGACGAGCTGACCGACCGGATGGTGGAGGTCCTGGTCGAGACCGAGCCCGCCTACCGGGAGGCCCTGGTCGGGGGCGACCAGCAGATGCGCGCGACGCTGCGGCGCAACCTCGAGGTCGGCGTCCGCGGCCTGCGGCCCGACGTCCCCGCGGCCTACCACCAGAGCCACGCGGAGGGGGCCCGCGCCGTCGGCCGGCTGCGGGCCGCGCAGGGCATCCCGCTGGAGGCCGTGCTGCGCGCCTACCGGCTCGGCGGCCAGATCACCTGGGAGGCGCTGGTCGCGCTGTCCCGCCAGGGCGACCGGCACGACGACGGGCTGCTGCTCGAGGTCGCGGGCTCGCTGTGGCGCACCAACGACCGGGGCTGCAGCGCCGCCGCGGAGGGCTACCGGGACGAGGAGCGGCGCCGCTCGGGGCTCGACGCCGCCGAGCGCCAGCGGCTGCTCGACGGGCTGCTCGACGGCCGCGGCGGCGACCCGGCCTACGCCCGCACCGCCGCCGACCTGCTGTCGGTCCCGCTGGCCGGCCGGCTGGTGGTCGTCGTCGCGCCGGCCGGCGAGGAGGGGGACGCGTTCCTCGACCCGACGTCGGCGCTGCTCAAGCGTGGCATCCGCTCGGCGTGGGCCCGCCGGTCGCAGGCCGCGGTCGGCGTGGTGGCGATGGGGACCCGCCGGCTGCCGGAGCTGCTGGCCTGGCTCGGCGCCGTGGCCACCGGGCCGGTCGGGGTGTCCTCCGTCGTCGAGGGCGCGGCGGCCGTGGCCGGCGCCTACCGGCTGGCCGAGACCGCCGCGCGCACCCTGCCCGAGGACGCCGCCCGGGTGGTCACCATCGACGACCGGCTGCCCGAGGCGCTGCTGAGCAACTCCCCGGAGATCGCCTCGCGGCTGGTCGGCCAGACCCTCGGCCGGCTGCTCGAGCTGCCCGGCGACGAGCGCGAGGTGCTGCTGGAGACGCTGTCGGCCTTCCTCGACGCCGACGGCTCACCGACGCGCGCGGCCGACCTCCTGTACTGCCACCGCAACACGGTCATGCACCGGCTGCGGCGGATCGAGTCGGTGACCGGCCGCAAGCTCACCGACCCGCGGGCCCGGCTGCTGTGGCAGCTGGCCCTGCTGGGCACCGGCCACCACGACGCCGGGCACCGCCGGCCGGTCCGCGACTCCGCCTGAGCAGCGGGGCCGCCTCCCCGCTACTGCAGGTAGCCCTCGACCTCGGACCTCGGGCGCACCTCGGCGGTGTCCGGGTCCTCGTCGTACTGCCGCTTGGCGTCCCGCTGGCGGACCAGGTCCCAGAGCTGGTCCCGCTCCTCCTCGACCTGACGGAGCCGGGTGCGCTGCTCGGCGGTGTGGTCCCCGCTCTCGCGGAGCCGGTGCTCCTCCTCGACCAGTGCGTCGATGCGGCTGCGGATCTCGCTGTCGTCCATGCCCGCCACTCTGCCCGAGGTCCCGCCGGCGTAACCGGTCAGCGCTCGGGGACCCAGCCCTCGACGAACGCGGCCAGCCGCCGGGTCACCGCGCCGCCGGCCCGGCCCAGCGCCAGCAGCGCCACCCGGTCCAGCGGGACGCGGACCGGCCGGCGCCCGGGGACCACGGTGCGCACCGCGTGCCCGGCGGCGACCAGCTCCGGCCACGGGCGGTCCAGCTGCGCGCGCACCCGCGCCAGCGCGGCCGCCGTCGGCCCGGCGTTGCCCTCGACCATCGCGGTGACGAACGCCGGGTCGCTGCCGACCACCCGGGTGCCGTCGCGGAAGCTGCCGGCCGCCAGCGCGAGCGCCAGCGGGCCCGCCTCACCCGCGGCGGCGGCGAGCGCGGCGGCGAGCAGGTGCGGCACGTGGCTGACCGCGGCGACGGCGTCGTCGTGCTCGGCGGCGGTCACCGGCACCACCTCGGCGCCGGCGTCGAGGGCCACCTCGGCGGCGCGCAGCCAGCGCGGCAGCTCGGTCCCCGGCTCCAGGCACAGCGCCCAGCGCGCGCCGCGGAACAGGCCGGGGTCGGTCGCCCCGTGCCCGGACCGCTCGGTCCCGGCCATCGGGTGCCCGCCGACGAACCGGCCGCCGAGCGCCGCCCCCACCGAGGCGAGCACGGGGACCTTCACCGAGCCGAGGTCGGTGACGGTGGCGGCGGGGTCGACGTCGAGGCCGTCGAGGGCCGTGGCCGTCGCCGGCAGGGGGACGGCGAGGACGACGACGCCGCCGAGCTCGCGGGTGACCCGCACGCCCCGGGCGGCGGCCGCCTCGCGCGCGGCCGGGTCGACGTCCCACCCGGACACCTCGCGGCCGGCGGCGACCAGCGCGGCCGCCAGGGACCCGCCCAGCTGCCCCAGGCCCACCACCCCGACCGGCGGCGCCGGCATCGTCGGCACCGGGAGGCTCATGCCGGCGCCCCCCAGGGCCGGTCGGTGCGGAAGACGCGGGCGAGCGCGGTGGCCACCAGCCGCCCGTCCTCCCCGCGGGCGTCGATCCGGTAGACGGCGGTGCGGCCGCCGCGGTGCAGCTCGCTGCCCTCGGCCACCAGCCGCTCCCCGGGCCGGCCCGCGACCAGGAACTCGGTGTGCACGTCCTGCGCGACGGCCACCGTGCCGTGGCTGTTGCCCACCGCCGCGTGGACGACGTCGAGCAGCGCCATCGTCGCACCGCCGTGCGCGGTGCCGACGGCGTTGAGCAGCCGCGGGCCGACGGTCATGGCCGCCCGCGCGTACCCCGGCCGCACCTCCTCGAGCTCGATGCCGAGCAGTTCCGCGAGCGGGTCGGCGGCCAGCTGCGCGAACAGCGCGGCGTCGACCTCGGCTCCGTCGGAGGGGGCGGGATCGGCCATGATCAGAGGCTATGCCGCACTCCCCGCGCTCCCGGCCTCCGGCATGACCCCGCGGTCGTTCCTCCTGTCGCAGGAGGTGTCGGACTACGTGCGGGCCAGCTCCGAGCCCCTGGACGAGGTGGCCGCCGCGCTGGTCGCCGAGACCGCCGCGCTGGCCGACCGGGGCGAGGTCCCGGCCACCTTCCAGATCGCCGTCGAGCAGGGCGTGCTCATGCAGCTGCTCACCGCCGCGCTCGGCGTCCGGCGGGCGGTCGAGATCGGCACCTTCACCGGGTTCTCCGCCCTGTGCACCGCCCGCGGCCTGGCCGAGGGCGGCTCGCTGCTGTGCCTGGACCGCAGCGAGGAGTGGACGGCGATCGCCCGCCGGTACTGGGAGCGGGCCGGCGTCGCCGACCGGGTGGAGCTGCGGTTGGGGGAGGCGCTGGACCTGCTGCGCGCGGTGCCCGCCGAGCCGGTGTTCGACCTGGCCTTCGTCGACGCGGACAAGGGCGGCTACCCCGCGTACGTCGAGGAGCTGCACCCGCGGATGCGGCCCGGCGGTGTCGTGCTGCTGGACAACACCCTGCGCAACGGCCGCGTGCTGGCGCCCGAGAACGACGAGGACCGCGTGCTGGCCGACCTCAACGCCGCGCTGGCCACCGACCCCCGCTTCGAGACCGTGCTGCTGCCGCTGGCCGACGGCCTGACCGTGCTGCGGGTCCGGTGAGCGCCCCGGAGACGGCCGCCCCGCCGAGCTGGGCGGTGCGGGTCGCCCGCCGCGGCGGCCGCTGGCGGGTGGAGCTGCTGGCCGCCGACGCCTCCGACGAGCTGCCGGTCCTCGAGCGGGCGCTGGGGGAGCCCGGTGCGGAGGAGTGGCCGGGGCCGTTCGTCGTCGTCGTCGACTCGCGGCTGTACTTCGTCGTGCTCCGGCACGGCCCCGGGGGCATGGTGCGGGCACTGATCTCGGACGCGACCATGCAGGAGTGGGTGCTCGGCGCCGAGGTGGTCGAGCGCTACGGGATCGCCGTCGACGAGGACGGCGCCTTCGACGACGACGAGACCGGATGGCCGGGAGGGGACCTGGACGTGTTCGCCGACGACGGACTGCCCGCCGACGAGCTGCGGCCGATCGTGACCGCCGACGACCTGTGGGCCGACGAGATGGTCGCGCGGATCGCCACCCGGCTGGGCTTCGCCGACGAGCTGGCCGCGGCGGTGCGGGCATGAGCGCGACCGCGACCGCCGTCGTGTTCGACCTCGGCGGGGTCATCACCGAGAGCCCGATGCTCGCCTTCGCCGCCTACGAGGCCGAGGCCGGCCTGCCCGAGGGCCTGATCCGCCGGCTCAACAGCACCGACCCCGACACCAACGCCTGGGCCCGGTACGAGCGCAACGAGCTCGACGTCGAGGGGTTCGTCGACACCTTCGAGGCCGAGGCGCTGGCCGCCGGCCACCGGGTGGACGCCCGGCGGGTGCTGGCCGCGCTGTCCGGGGAGGTCCGCCCGCAGATGGTGGAGGCGGTGCGGACGCTGCGGGCCGCGGGCCTGCCGCTGGGGATGCTGTCGAACAACGTCGCGCCGATGGAGCGCACCGGGCGGCTGGCCGAGCTGCTGGACCTCTTCGACGCCGTCGTCGAGTCCTCGGTCGAGGGCGTGCGCAAGCCCGAGCCGGAGATCTACCGGCGGGCGCTGGCCCGGCTGAACGAGGCCACCGGCCGCGAGCTCGCCTTCTCCGACTGCGCCTACCTCGACGACCTGGGCATCAACCTCAAGCCGGCCCGGGCGCTGGGCATGCACACGATCAAGGTCGCCGACCCCGCGACCGCGCTCGCCGAGCTGTCCGCGCTGGTCGGCCTCCCGCTGGCCGGCGCCCGGACGTGACCGCTCCCGCCGGCGTCCTGCCCGACGACGTCGTCGACGCGGCGATGGTCCGCGCGCTGCAGCTCGCCGTCGCCGCGCAGGAGTGGGGCGACACCCCGATCGGCGCCGTCGTCCTGGGACCGGACGGCGCGGTGCTCGCCGAGGCGGCCAACGAGCGCGAGAAGCGGGGTGACCCCACGGCGCACGCCGAGGTGCTCGCGCTGCGCGCCGCGGCCGCGGTGCACGGCGACGGCTGGCGGCTGACCGGCGCGACGCTCGTCGTCACGCTGGAGCCGTGCACGATGTGCGCCGGCGCGGGCGTGCTGGCCCGGGTGGCGCGCGTCGTCTACGGCGCCGACGACCCCAAGGCCGGTGCCGCCGGGTCGCTGTGGGACGTGGTCCGGGACCGCCGGCTCAACCACCGGCCGCTGGTCACCGGCGGGGTCCGGGCCGAGGAGAGCGCGACACTCCTACGTGCGTTCTTCCGCCGGAAGCGGGCCCTGTAGTCTCTTCGGCGGTGGCGTGTCCGAGCGGCCGAAGGAGCACGCCTCGAAAGCGTGTGAGGTGCAAGCCTCCGTGGGTTCAAATCCCACCGCCACCGCCAGCAGGATCCGACGGCGGCGCCCCGCGAGGGGGCGCCGCCGTCGTCGTCTCCCGGGTCAGGCCACGACGTCGAGGTCGACCAGCAGCTCCCCGTCGTCCCCGCGGACGAACGTCACCGCGTGCGTCTCCACCACGCGCTCGCCGTCCCGCACGAACTCCACCCGGCTGGTCGCGGTGAGCCCGTCGTCCCGCTCGTCGACGTCCCGGACGTCGACGAGCGACACCTCGTCCCAGCGGCCGAAGAAGTCGCGGTAGTAGTCGAAGCTCGCCCGCGACCGCAGGCTCGGCCCGGTCATCGCGTACGCGCTCTCGGGGTCGCCGGGCAGGTACTCGTAGTACTGCTCGAGGGTCTGCCGCGCCTCGCCCTCCGCGTCCGACGCGGGCTCGGCCTCGTCCGCCGGCGTGGTCTCCGCCGGCTCCGGGGTGGGCTCCCCGGCCGGCTCCCCGGCGGACCCGGTCGCCGTCTCCGGCGCCGGGGTCGGCTCCGTGCCCGGCGACGTCGGGTCCGCCGTGCTCTGCGCTGCGGGGTCGGCCGACGGGCTCCCGCCGTCGCCGCGCACGGCCAGCCAGGTGGCCAGCGACGCGGCCAGCACGACGAGCAGGACCAGCGCGGCCACCAGCAGCGGGCGGCGGCGCCGGCGCCGGGCCCCGACGGTCGGCCCGGTCCGGGGCGGCCCGGGACGGGCGGCGGGCCCCGGCGCCGGGCGGTCGGCGGGCTCCGGCCCCGAGGTCGGCGGGCCGGTGGGGGCGGCCGCGGGCTGGACGGCGGTCGGCGGGTCCGCGCGGACCGCCGGGTCGGTCGGGGGCACCGGCGCCGCCACCGCGGCGGTCCGGTCCCGGTCGCGGGAGGACCGCAGGTCGGTGCGGGCCAGGAGCACCGTCGTCGTGTCGCCGTCGCGGCCGGCGGCCAGCTTGGCGAGCACGTCGCGGACCTCGGTCATCACCGGCCGGTCGGCGGGGTCGCGGGCGAGCATCCGCAGCAGCGGCCGCTCCAGCGACCCGGCGCGGGCGGGCGGGCGGATCTCCCCGCCGGCGACCCGGTGCAGCAGGCGCAGCGCGTTGTCGTCCATGCCGAACGGGGGCTGACCCTCCACGCAGGTGTAGAGGGTGGCCCCCAGGGAGAAGACGTCGCTGGCCGGTGTCATCCCGGCGCCCTGCGCGACCTCGGGGGCGAGGAAGGCCGGCGTCCCCGTGATCTGGCCGGTCTGGGTGAGCGTGACGTCGCCGCTGGCGTGCGAGATGCCGAAGTCGGTGATCTTGACCAGGCCCTCGACCCGGTCGCCCCGCCCGATGAGCACGTTGGCGGGCTTGACGTCGCGGTGGACGATCCCGGCCGCGTGGACGGCGGCCAGCGCGTCGGCCAGCTGGGCGCCGACCTGCGCCACCTGGTCGGTGCGCAGCGGCCCGTCCTCGGCCAGCACCACGGCCAGGCTGCGGGAGGGCAGGTACTCCATGACCAGCCACGGGACGCCCTTCTCGAGCGCCACGTCGTAGACGGAGATGGCGTGCGGGTGGGTGAGCCGCGCGGCGATCCGGCCCTCGCGCAGCGCCCGCTGGAGGTGGTGGTCGGTGGTCTCCGGGTCGGCGCCGGCCGGCAGGAGCACCTGCTTGACCGCCACCCGGCGGTCGAGGAGCTCGTCGCGCCCCAGCCACACCGCACCCATGCCGCCGCCGCCGATCCGCTCCAGGAGGCGGTAGCGGCCGGCCACCAGGCGGCCGGGGACGGTGGAGGTCACGGGCGGCTCCTACCCCGGAGGCGGGCGCCCGGCACGGGCCGGTTCAGACCGTGCTGGGGACGCCGTAGCGGCGCGCGTACTCCTCCTGCGCCCCCTCGGGCAGGACGTCGTAGAGCTCGCCCAGCTGCTCGACCGCGTCGGGCGCCAGGTCGTCGAACAGCCGGACCCACGTCGGCGGCTCGTCGTAGCCGCGGGTCAGCAGCAGCTCCCACGCCTGGGCCTGGCGGTCGCGCTTGCTGCGCTCGGCGGCGAACTCCGACAGGTAGCGGTCCTTGGCGGCCGCCTTCTCCTCCGCGGTCGCCGAGGGCGGCAGTCCCGCCGGGTCGGCTCCGTGCAGGACGGCGACGATGGCCTCCACGACCTCCGGTCGGACCTGATCCGGCTCGCTCATCCGTCCTGCCTCCTCGGTTCCCCCGTGCGGCCCCGTGTGGTGCCCGTGCGGTGTGCGACCGGTCCAGCCTGCCCCGTGCCGCCCCCGCGGACCACCCGGGGCGGCGCGCCCGTGCCGGGGCGGCGGCTGACCCGCGGCCCGGCGCCCGGTACGATCGGCGCACTGGAGGATTCGCCTAGTGGCCTATGGCGCTCGCTTGGAAAGCGGGTTGGGGGCAACCCCTCGGGAGTTCGAATCTCCCATCCTCCGCACGGACACGACGGGCCCCCGGCTGACGGCCGGGGGCCCGTCGCGGTCTACGCCCCGGCCACCGGCTCCGGCGCCCGGCGCAGCCGGCGGACGTAGAGCCCGGCGACGGCGGCGAGCAGCAGCAGGCCGCCCGCGACGGCGGCCGGGGCCAGCCGCTCCCCGAGGAACGCGGTGGCCAGGACGGTCGCGGTGAGCGGCTCGAGCAGCGTGACGATCGAGGCCACCGCCCCGGGCACCGTCCGCACGCCGGTGAAGAACAGGCCGTAGGCCAGCGCGCTGGGCACCAGCCCCAGGTAGAGCAGCACCGCCAGCGCTGCGCCGTCGGTGGGCACCGACAGGCCCTCGGCCAGGACCACCGGGGTCAGCAGCAGCGTGCCTCCGGCGAAGCCGGCCAGGGTGACCGGGACGCCGGCCGGCACGCCGCCACCGGCCAGCGTGACGACGGCGTAGCCGAGCGCCGAGCCGCTGGCCGCGAGGGCGCCGAGCAGCACCGTCGTCCCGGTGTCCGCGCCGGCGGAGACGCCGACCAGCAGGGTGAGCCCGACCAGGGCGACCGTCAGCGCGACGACCGTCGCCCGGTCCGGCCGGCCGTGACCGAGCAGCGTGCCGCCGACGGCGATGAGCAGCGGCGCGAGGCCGAGGGCGACGAGCGTGGCGATGCTCACACCCGCCCGCTCGACCGCGCTGAAGTAGGCGAGCTGGTAGGCGCCCAGCCCGGCGCCGACGAGGGCGAGCCGGACGGCGACCGGCCGGGTCACCGGGACCGCCGTGGTGCGGCGGCGGGCGGTCGCGAGCCAGGCGACCGCGAGGGCGGCGGCGCCGATCGCGAGGCGGTACCAGGCGATGTCGAGGGCGGACAGGTCGCTGCGGTCGCCGATCAGCCGGCCGGACAGGCCGGCCGTGCCCCAGCACAGCGAGGCGAGGACGACGAGGAGGAACCCGCGACTCGCCGCGGGGGAGGAGAGGGCGGGGGAGGACAGGGTGGACACGACGCTCCTGGGCGCTGGTTCCGGACGGGGGACCGGGTCCGGAGCACGGCGCAGCGGCGGACGGCGGGGGTGCCGGCCGCGCGGGTCAGCCCGCGGTGCTCCGGGTCAGGAGCGGGGCGGGGGCAGGACGAGGGCGCGCCGGGGTGCCATGGACCGTGAGGCTAGCGGGCGGCGTCCTCTACAGTGGTGTGCAGACCCCTCGTGTGGCGTCACCCCGTGAACCTCCCCAGGGCCGGAAGGCAGCAAGGATAAGCGGGCTCTGGCGGGTGCGCGGGGGGTCCCTCTCTTCCCGGGCACGGATCCCCCCTCGCACGGCGCGGCTCACAGCCGGCTCCCAGGTCGGTGCGCCAGCATCCCCGATCCGTCGAGGAGAGGAGCTCGTCATGGCCCGTCGCCGTCGCGCGTGGTGGATCGTCGGGGGACTGGTCGCGGTCCTCGCCCTCGGCCTGGGCGTCGGCCCGCTGGTCTACGCCGCGCTCGAGGAGGACGCCGCCGCGGCGCCGACCGTGCAGGCGCAGCCCTCCGACGTCGAGCTCGCCGCCGACACCGACGGGACCTGGACGGTCGCCCCGGGCTCCTCGGCCGGCTACCGGGTCGACGAGGTGCTCAACGGGGCCGACGTGACGGTCGCCGGCACCACCGACCGCGTCACCGGCTCGGTGGTCGTGCAGGGCGGGGACATCGCCTCGGCCGAGGTCACCGTCGACGTCGCGAGCATCACCACCGACCGCAGCCAGCGGGACGGCTACTTCCGCGACGAGGTCATGGACGTCGGCACGTACCCGACGGCGACGTTCACCGTCCGCGGGCCCGTGGACCTGCCCGAGCTCGGCGGCACCCCGGTGACCGTGCCGGTGACCGGCGACCTCACTCTGCGCGGCACGACCCGCCCGGTGCAGACCGACCTGTCCGTCGTCCGCACCGCCGGCGGGGTCGAGGTCTCCGGCGCCGTCCCGGTCGTGTTCGCGGACTTCGGCGTCTCGGCGCCGAACCTCGGCTTCGTCCGCGTCGAGGACCGCGGCCAGGTCGAGTTCCTGCTGAAGCTGACGCTGTGACACGGAAGGCGTCCGGCTGCTCCCGGGACGTCGTCCCCGCCACGTAACCTCGCCGCGTGGCTCTGGCGCTCTACCGGAAGTACCGCCCGGCGACCTTCGCCGAGGTGGTCGGCCAGGAGCACGTGACCACCCCGCTGGTCAACGCCGTCGACGGCGGGCGGATCAACCACGCCTACCTGTTCAGCGGCCCGCGCGGCTGCGGCAAGACGTCGTCGGCGCGGATCCTCGCCCGCTCGCTCAACTGCGAGCAGGGGCCGACGTCGACCCCGTGCGGGGTGTGCGCGTCCTGCGTCGCGCTGGCGCCCGACGGTCCGGGCTCGCTCGACGTCATCGAGATCGACGCGGCCAGCCACGGCGGTGTCGACGACGCCCGCGACCTGCGGGAACGTGCCTTCTTCGCGCCGGTGAACAGCCGCTACAAGGTCTACATCGTCGACGAGGCGCACATGGTCACCACGCAGGGCTTCAACGCCCTGCTCAAGGTGGTCGAGGAGCCGCCGGAGTTCCTGGTCTTCGTCTTCGCGACGACCGAGCCGGACAAGGTGCTGCCGACGATCCGCTCGCGCACCCACCACTACCCGTTCCGCCTGGTGCCGCCGACGACGCTGCGCGGCCTGCTGGAGAAGACGTGCGCCGCCGAGGGCGTGCAGGTCGAGCCCACGGTGTTCCCGCTGGTCGTGCGGGCCGGCGGCGGCTCGGTGCGCGACTCGCTGTCGATCCTCGACCAGCTGCTGGCCGGCGCCGGGCCCGAGGGCGTCACCTACGCCGGCGCCGTCGGGCTGCTCGGCGTCACCGACGACGCGCTGCTCGACGAGGCCGTCGACGCGCTGGCCGCGCAGGACGCCCCCGGTGTCTTCCGGGCCGTCGACCGCGTGGTCGAGGCCGGGCACGACCCGCGCCGCTTCGCCACCGACCTGCTCGACCGGCTGCGCGACCTCATCGTGCTCGACGCCGTGCCCGACGCCGGCGCCAACGCCCTGCTCGACTGCCCGCCCGACCGGCTGGACCTGATGGTGCAGCAGGCCAAGGCGCTGGGGTCGGCGACGCTGTCCCGGCTGGCCGACACCGTGCACGCCGGGCTGACCGAGATGCGCGGCACCACCGCGCCGCGGCTGCTGCTGGAGCTGGTCTGCGCGCGGATGCTGCTGCCGGCCACCGACGACACCGCCGCGGGCGCCCTGCAGCGGCTCGAGCGCCTCGAGCGCCGGCTGGCGATCGGCGGCGTGCCGGAGGCCGGTGCCGCGTCCGCGTCCGTGACACCGGCACCGGCACCGGCGCCCGCCCGCGAGGCCGCGCGGCCCGCGCCGGTCCGCGAGGAGCCGGCGCCGGCCGAGCGCGGCGGCCCGCCGCGGCGCGAGTACGTCCGCCCCTCCCAGCGCGCCGCGCAGCCCCCGGCCGCGCCCGGGCCGACCGCGTCCGCGGCACCTCCGGCCGCGCCGCCCGCGGCTCCGCCCGCCCCCGCGGCCGCGGGCCCGCTGCCGGGCCCGGCGCCCGCCGCGGCGTCCCCCGCGGCCGCCGACGACGACTGGCCCGAGACCCGGGCGCCCGGCGCCGGTGCCCCGGGCCCCGCACCGGCCGCCGCGTCCGCCTCCGCGGCGGCGGCCGACGACTGGCCCGAGACCACGCCGCCCGGCTCGGCGCCCGCCCCGGCCGGCCCCCGGCCCGGCGTGCGGGTCGCCACCGGTGAGCCCGACGTCCCGCTGCCGCCCGAGCCGACCGACGACGAGGACTGGCCGCACCCGGCCCAGCCCGCCGCCGCGCGCGCCGCGGCCGCCCGGGTGGCCGAGCCGCGCCCGCCGGCGGCGCCGCCGCGGGCCGCCGCCGAGTCCGCGCCCGCCCCGCGCGGCGGGGAGCCGACCCCGGTGGTGTCCGCGAACCCGCCCGCCGACCAGGCCGCGGCCGGGGACGCCGGCGAGGGCGGGCTCGGCACCGGCGACGTCCGCCGGGTGTGGCCCGAGCTGCTCGCCGTCGTCAAGCGGCACAAGCGCACCACCGAGGCGCTGCTCAAGAACGCGCAGGTGCACGAGGTGCGCAACGGCGTGCTCACGCTGTCGACGTCGTCGCCGGCGCTGGCCCGCCGGATCGGCGACGACCTCAACAAGGACGTGCTGCGCGAGGCGCTCAACGAGCTGCTCGGCGTGCGCTGGAAGGTCGAGGCGGTCGTCGAGGGCGCGACCCGCGGCTCCGGCCCGGCCGGCCCGTCCCCGGAGGCCGCGCGCGAGGCGGCCCGGGCGGCGGAGGCGGCCGAGGCGCGCGAGCTCATGGCGCAGCGGGCGGCCGAGGGCGACGACCCCACCGCCGACCGCGGGCCCTCACTCGACCCGGAGCAGGCCGCGCTCGCGCTGCTGCGCGCCCAGCTGGGCGCCCAGCCGCTGGAGGGCTGAGCGCGCCGGTCCCGGCCGCCGTCCCCCCGGATGTCGGACCGGCGGCCTACCCTCGGGTCATGTTCCCCGGTGGTGGCCAGCCCGACCTGTCGGCGATCCTGCAGCAGGCCCAGCAGATGCAGCAGGCGCTGGCCGCCGCGCAGGAACAGCTGGCGAACGAGGAGGTCACCGGCTCGGCCGGCGGCGGCCTGGTCACGGCCACGATGAGCGGCGACGGCGAGCTGCGGTCGGTCACCATCGCGCCGTCGGCCGTCGACCCCGACGACGTGGAGACCCTGCAGGACCTCGTCGTCGCCGCCGTCCGCGACGCCTCGCGCCTGGCGAGCGAGCTGACCGCCGACCGCATGGGCCCGCTGGCCGGCGGTCTCGGCGGCGGCTTCCCCGGGCTGCCCGGCGCCTGACCGGCCCGTCCGCACCACTCTTCCCCTAGGAGCACCGTGTACGAGGGGGCCGTCCAGGACCTCATCGACGAGCTCGGCCGCCTGCCCGGCGTCGGGCCCAAGAGCGCGCAGCGCATCGCCTTCCACCTGCTCGCCGCCGAGTCCGCCGACGTCGGCCGGCTCGTCGCCGCGCTGCAGCGCGTGCAGGCCGAGGTCCGCTTCTGCGTGACCTGCTACAACGTCGCCGAGGGCGAGCAGTGCCGGATCTGCAAGGACCCGCGCCGCTCCGACGACGTCATCTGCGTGGTCGAGGAGCCCAAGGACGTCGTCGCCATCGAGCGCACGCGCGAGTTCCGCGGCCGCTACCACGTCCTCGGCGGCGCGATCAGCCCGATCGAGGGCGTCGGCCCCGACGACCTGCGGGTCAAGGAGCTCATGACCCGGCTCATGGACGGCACCGTCACCGAGCTGATCATCGCCACCGACCCCAACCTCGAGGGGGAGGCCACCGCGGCCTACCTGGCCCGGCTGGTCGGCCCGCTGGGCCTCACCGTCTCGCGCCTGGCCAGCGGGCTCCCGGTCGGCGGCGACCTCGAGTACGCCGACGAGATCACCCTGGGCCGCGCGTTCGAGGGCCGCCGCCGCATCGACGCCTAGCACCTGCGCCCCCGACGGTCACAGGCGCCGTCCAGCGAGGTCACAGGATGGTGTCGATGGGAGCCGACGGCTCGGGAAGCGCTCCCCGGGAGACCTAGGGTCCGACGCACGTCCGTGCGGTTCTTCCACCGCGCGGCCGCCCAGCGTCGAACTCATCCGGCCCACCGGGGTCGAGAAGGCAGGTCTTCCGCGATGCAGCGTCGACCACAGCGTGCGCTGGCCGCCTCGGCGGCCGTGCTCACCGCAGTGACCCTGGCCGCCTGTGCCTCCAGTGACCGGGACTCCGGGTCCGGCGGGGAGGGTGGCGAGGCCCAGTCCGGCGGCACCCTCGTCTTCGGCGCGGCCGGTGACCCGGACGTGCTCGACCCCGCCTTCTCCAGCGACGGCGAGACCTTCCGGATCGCCCGGCAGATCTACGAGGGCCTCCTGGGCAACGAGATCGGCGGCACCGAGCCGGTGCCCGCGCTGGCCGAGGACTGGGAGGTCAGCGAGGACGGCCTCGAGTACACGTTCTCCCTGCGAGAGGGCGTGACGTTCCACGACGGCACCGACTTCAACGCCGAGGCGGTCTGCTTCAACTTCGACCGCTGGTACAACTTCGAGGGCCTGGCCAGCAGCCCCGCCGCCTCGTACTACTACCAGGCGGTCTTCGGCGGCTTCGCCAGCACGCCCGACACCCCGAGCATCTACGAGAGCTGCGAGGCCACCGACGAGTCCACCGCGGTGGTCCGGCTCACCCAGGTGACGTCGAAGTTCCCGTCGGCGCTGGCCCTCCCGTCCTTCTCCATGCAGAGCCCCACGGCCCTGCAGCAGTACGACGCGGACAACCTCTCCGGCAGCGAGGACGCGCTCACCTTCCCCGAGTACGCCCTCGAGCACCCGACCGGCACCGGTCCGTTCAAGTTCGAGAGCTGGGACCGCGGCAACGGCGAGGTGACCATCGTCCGCAACGAGGACTACTGGGGCGAGCCGGCCCTCCTCGACGAGATCATCTTCCGCACCATCCCGGACGGGAACACCCGCCGCCAGGAGCTGCAGGCCGGGTCGATCGACGGCTACGACCTCGTCGCGCCGGGCGACTACCAGACGCTGGAGGACGAGGGCTTCCAGGTCCTGGTCCGCGACCCGTTCAACATCCTGTACCTGGGCTTCAACGGCGGGAACGTGCCCGGCACCTCCGCCAACCCGGCACTGCAGAACCCGCAGGTGCGGCAGGCGATCGCGCACGCGATCGACCGCGAGACGATCGTGAACTCGCTGCTGCCCGAGGGCGCCGAGGTGGCCACCCAGTTCATGCCGCCGACCGTCGAGGGCTGGGCCGAGGACGTCACCACCTACGACTACGACCCCGACCGCGCCCGCCAGCTGCTGCAGGAGGCCGGCGCCGAGGGGACGACGCTGCGGTTCTACTACCCGACCGAGGTCAGCCGGCCCTACCTGCCGGACCCGGCCGCGCTGTTCCAGGTGATCAACCAGAACCTGATCGACGCCGGGTTCACCATCGAGCCGGTGGCGCTGCCGTGGAACCCGGACTACCTGGACGCGGTCCAGGCCGGTCAGGCCGACATCCACCTGCTCGGGTGGACCGGTGACTACAACGACGCCTACAACTTCATCGGCACGTTCTTCGCCGAGCAGGCGAACGGCCAGGCGTCGGCGGAGTTCGGGGCGTTCAGCAACCCGGAGATCTTCGCGGCCCTCGCCCAGGCCGACGCCGAGCCCGACGTGGCGGCCCGCACCGAGCAGTACCAGGAGGCCAACCGTCTGATCATGGACTACCTGCCCGGTGTCCCGATCTCGCACTCGCCGCCGGCCCTGGTGGTCGCGGAGAACGTGCAGGGGCTGGAGCCCAGTCCGATCAGCGATGAGGACTTCTCCACGGTGTCGCTCAGCGACTGACCCGCAGTGCCGGCCGCGCCGGGGCAGGTGGATCCTGTCCCCGGCGCGGCCGGCGCCGTTCCTGCCCCCGGAGAGGTGACCCGAGCGCGTGCTCCGCTTCGTCGTCCGGCGGCTCCTGCAGCTGATCCCGATCCTGCTGGGGCTGTCGGTCCTGCTCTTCGCCTGGCTGCGGGCGCTGCCCGGGGGGCCGGCCCAGGCCGCCCTCGGTGAGCGCGCCACCCCCGAGGCGATCGCCCGCTACAACGAGCTGTTCGGGCTCGACCAGCCGCTCTACGTGCAGTACCTGCGCTTCCTCGGCCGCGCCGTGCAGCTGGACTTCGGCACCTCCGCGCGCACCGGCCGCCCGGTCACCGAGGTCTTCCTCGAGCGGATGCCCGGCACCATCGAGCTGACCGTGTTCGCGATGGTGTTCGCGATCGGAGTCGGCATCCCGGTGGGGTACCTGGCCGCCCGCCGGCACGGCAGCTGGCTGGACTCGACGTCGGTCATCGGCTCGCTCATCGGGGTCGCCATCCCCGTCTTCTTCCTGGCCTACCTGCTGCGCCTGCTGTTCGCCGTCGAACTGGGCTGGCTGCCCGGTTCCGGCCGCCAGGAGGTGCGCATCGACGCCACCCGCGTCACCAACTTCTACGTCCTGGACGGGTTGCTCACGCGCGAGTGGGACGCCGCCTGGGACGCCTTCGAGCACCTGATCCTGCCCGGGATCGCGCTCGGCACGATCCCGCTGGCCATCATCGTGCGGATCACCCGGGCCTCGGTCCTGGACGTGGTGAACGAGGACTACGTGCGGACGGCGAACGCGAAGGGCCTGGCGACGGCGACCGTCCGGCGCCGCCACGTCCTGCGCAACGCGCTGCTGCCCGTGTCGACGACGATCGGCCTGCAGACCGGCCTGCTGCTGTCGGGGGCGGTGCTCACCGAGACCGTGTTCGCGTTCGGCGGGGTGGGGTCGGCCATCTACGACGCGATCTTCCAGCGGGACTACGCACTGCTGCAGGGCTTCGTCCTGATGCTGGCCATCATGTACGTGCTGGTGAACCTGCTGGTCGACATCTCCTACGGGCTGCTCGACCCCCGGGTCAGGGTCTCGTGAACCAGGGGGAGGGCCGATGACCGCGGTGGGGGACGTCCGCCGGCGGCGGATCGACGAGCTGGCCGCCCGCGCCGGCCAGGTGCCCGAGGGCGAGGGCGGCGTCTCGCTCACCCGCAGCGCGTTCCGCCGGCTGCGGCGCAACCCGGTGGCGATCCTCGGCGCGGTCATCGTCGTGGTGTTCCTGCTGGTCGCGGCGTTCGCGCCGCTGCTGGCCCCGCGGGACCCGCTGGCGCAGACGCTCCTGTCGGAGATCCGTCCCGGCTACATCCCGGGCGCCCAGGCGGGCTTCCCCCTGGGCGTCGACGAACTCGGCCGCGACCTGCTGTCGCGGCTGATCGTCGGCTCCCGCCAGTCGCTGCTGATCGGGGTGGTGTCGACGCTGCTCGGCGTCGTCGTCGGCATGTCCCTCGGCGTCCTGGCCGGCGCGTTCGGCGGCTGGGTCGACACCGTCATCATGCGGTTCGTCGACATCGTCCTGTCCATCCCGAGCCTGCTGATGGCGATCAGCATCTCGGTGCTCCTGGGGCAGAACCAGTGGTCGCTGATGATCGCGATCGCGGTCACCCAGGTCCCGGTCTTCGCCCGGCTGCTGCGCGGGTCGATGCTGAGCCAGCGGAACAGCGACTACGTCCTCGCCGCCCAGGCCCTGGGCATCAGGCGCGGCCGGATCGTGTTCGGCCACGTCCTGCCCAACTCGCTGTCCCCGGTGATCGTCCAGACGACGCTGTCGCTGGCGACCGCGATCATCGAGGCCGCGGCGCTGTCCTTCCTCGGCCTGGGCGACCCCGACCTGGCCCGGCCGGAGTGGGGGGCCATGCTGTCCAACGCGCAGGACTTCCTGTCCGTCCGGCCGGAGCTGGCGATCTACCCGGCCGTGTGCATCATCGTCGTCGCGCTCGGCTTCACCCTGCTCGGCGAGTCGCTGCGCGAGGCGCTCGACCCGAAGTTCCGGAGGTGAGCCCGCTGACCATCGAGGAGCTGCCGCCCAGGTCCGTCGACCGCACCGGCCTGCCCGTGCTCGAGGTCGAGGACCTCACCGTCACGTTCACGCGGCGCGGCGAGCAGCCGACGCGGGCCGTCGACGGCGTCAGCTTCAGCGTGGCGCCGGGCGAGACGATCGGGCTGGTCGGCGAGTCCGGCTGCGGCAAGTCGGTGACGTCCCTCGCGGTCATGGGCCTGTTGCCGCGCCGCGGCGTGGAGGTCGGCGGGTCGGTCCGGCTCGACGGCGCGGAGCTGGTCGGCGCCCCCGAGCGGGAGCTCCGGGACCGGCGCGGCGCGGACATGGCCATGGTGTTCCAGGACCCGCTGTCCTCCCTGAACCCGACGGTGCCCATCGGGACCCAGGTCACCGAGGTCCTCCTCCAGCACCGGGAGATGTCGAAGAAGGACGCCGTCGACGAGGCCACCCGCCTGCTGGACCGCGTCGGCATCCCCGACCCCGGGCGCCGGCTCAAGGAGTACCCGCACCAGCTCTCCGGCGGCATGCGGCAGCGGGCGCTGATCGCGATGGCGCTGGCCTGCGCGCCCCGGCTGCTCATCGCCGACGAGCCCACGACCGCGCTCGACGTGACGATCCAGGCGCAGATCCTCGAGCTGCTGCGCGAGCTCGTCGTCGACTCGGGGACGGCGCTGGTGATGATCACCCACGACCTCGGCGTCGTCGCGGGGCTCTGCGACCGGGTGCACGTCATGTACGCCGGCCGGATCATCGAGTCGGCCGACCGGCACGAGCTGTTCGCCCGGCCCCGCCAGCCCTACACGGGGGGCCTGCTGGCCTCCGTCCCGCGGCTGGACGGCGCCCGCGGCGCGCCGCTGCGCCCCATCCGCGGCTCCGCGCGCGACGCCATCCCCTGGGCCGAGGGCTGCGCGTTCGCGCCGCGGTGCGACAACGCCCAGGACGACTGCCTCACCGAGGTCGCGGGCAGCACGGTGCCGCTGGAGTACGACGGACCCGGCCGCGAGCTGCGCTGCCGGCACCCCCTCGAGTACCCCGTGTCCCCGGCCGGGGCCACGGCGTCCGGAGCCGCCCGATGACCGCCGTCCCGTCCGCCGACCCGCTGCTGCGGGTCGAGGGCCTGCAGGTGCACTTCCCGATCAAGCGGGGGGTGCTCGTCGACCGCACCGTGGGGCACGTCCGCGCCGTCGACGGCGTCGACCTGAGCATCGGCCGCGGCACCACGTACGGCCTGGTGGGGGAGTCCGGCTGCGGCAAGTCCACCCTCGGGCGCGCCGTCCTGCGCCTGGTCGAGCCCACCGGCGGGCGGGTGGTCTTCGACGGGACCGACGTCAGCTCCCTGTCGGGGGAGCCCCTGCGGACCATGCGCCGGCGCATGCAGATGGTCTTCCAGGACCCGCTGGGCAGCCTCGACCCCCGGCAGAACGTCGAGTCGCTGCTGTCCGAGCCGCTCGCGGCCCACGGACTGGGCGGCGGCCGGCAGGGCATCGCCGAGCGGATCCGGACGCTGCTCGACGCGGTCGGCCTGCCGTCGGCCGCGCTGCGCCGCTATCCGCACGAGTTCTCCGGAGGGCAGCGCCAGCGCATCGGCATCGCCCGCGCGATCGCCCTCGAGCCGGACCTGCTCATCGCCGACGAGCCGGTCTCCGCGCTCGACGTCAGCGTCCAGGCGCAGGTCGTCAACCTGCTCGAGGAGCTGCAGGAGCGGCTGGGCCTGACCTACCTCGTCATCGCGCACGACCTCGCGGTGGTCCGGCACATCAGCGACGTCGTCGGTGTCATGTACCTGGGCGCGCTGGTCGAGCAGGCCCCCTCCGACGTCCTCTACTCCGAGCCGCTGCACCCGTACACGCGGGCGCTCATGAGCGCCGTCCCGGTGCCCGACCCGGTGGTCGAGGAGAGCCGCGAGCGGATCCTGCTGGCCGGGGACCTGCCGTCGCCGGCCGACCCGCCCAGCGGCTGCCGCTTCCACACCCGCTGTCCGTGGCGGCAGGAGACCCGGTGCGACGACGAGGTGCCCGTCCTCCGCGAGCTCGGCACCGGGCACCTGGTCGGCTGCCACTGGGCGGAGGAGATCCGCGACGGGCTGCTCGCACCGCGCTCGCCGGAGGAGGTCGCCGCCACCCAGGGCGTCAGCGTCCGCCCGACCGGCGCGCAGAGCCCGGAGAGCGACGCCCTCGTGCAGGGTCTGGACTCGCCGATCGAGCGGCTCTAGCGCCTCAGTCCTCCACGACGACGTCGTCGCCGCGGCGCAGCGCCCGCTTCACCCGCAGCCGCAGCACCTTCGCGTAGCCGCGGACGAACTGGGTGTAGCCCGGCGTGGGTCCGTGGTAGCCGAGAAAGCCGCGTGGGCCCTCGACCATGTCGCCGGTGCGGACGTCGTAGCGGGCCTGGTGCCACGGGCAGACCAGGCAGCCGTTCTCGTCGAGGGAGCCCCCGGAGAGGTCGGCGAGCTGGTGGCGGCAGCGGCGGGACACGGCGAAGTACTCGCCGTCGCGGTTGCCCACGGCCCACTTCCCGGCCCGGCCCACCGCCCCCGGGGGCAGCCGGTCGGCGGGGATGCGGTCGGTCTCGCTCACGGGGGTCCTCCTCGGGCCGGGTCCAGGTCGACCGCCCCCTACCCGGTCGCGCCCGTCCTATCCGGCCGGGGAGCGATCACCCACCTAGGGTCGGGACCGTGCGCCGGCTGATGGGGGTCCTCGCAGTCACGACCGCGGTCCTGGTCGCCGGCGGGAGCCCGGCGCTGGCCGAGCCGCCCTTCGACGTGCCCGACGAGGTGACCGACCGCGCCGGCGTGCTCGGCTCCGGGGGCCTCGCTCAGGTGCAGCAGGCGGTCGACGAGCGGCAGGCCGAGGACGGCACGCAGGCGTTCGTGGTCTACGTGGCCAGCTTCGACGGCGTCGACCAGGGCGCGTGGGCGCAGGCCACCGCGGAGGCGTCCGGGCTCGGGTCGACCGACGTGCTGTTCGCCGTCGCCGTGGACGACCGGCGCTACGGCTACTGGGTCGACGACGCGTTCCCGCAGAGCAACGCGGAGATCGAGGACTTCCTCGCGCGGGACGTCGAGCCCGAGCTCGGCGCCGACGACTGGGCCGGCGCCGGCGTGGCCTTCGCCGAAGGCGTCGGCGACGCGGCGGGCTCCGGCACCGGCTCGGACGGCGGCTCGGGGGCCCTCACCGCCGCGGTCGTCGGCGGGGTCGCCGTCGTCGGCGGGGGCGCCTGGCTGCTGGCGCGGTCGCGGCGCCGCCGGCGGGACGGGCAGCCCCCGGCGACGACGCGGATCGAGCGGCCCGACCCGAACGCCGGCGTGCCCACCGAGGAGCTGCAGGGCCGGGCCAGCGCCGCGCTGCTCGACCTCGACGAGGCGGTGAAGACCTCGCAGCTGGACCTGGACTTCGCCCGGCTGCAGTACGGCGAGGCCGCCGTCGCCGGGTTCACCGAGGCGCTGGGGCAGTCGCGGCAGGAGCTCACCCGCGCCTTCACGCTGCGCCAGCAGCTCGACGACGAGGTGCCGGAGGACGAGCCGACGCGACGGCGGGTGCTGGGCGAGATCCTGCAGCTCACCGCGGCCGCCGACGCCCGGCTCGACGAGCAGGCGCAGGCCTTCGACCAGCTGCGCGACCTCGAGCGCACCGCCCCGCAGGCGCTGGAGGCGCTGGGCCCGCGGATCACCGCGCTGCACGGCCGGCTGCCGCAGGACGAGCAGCGGACGATCCGGCTGCAGCGGCGGTACGCGGCGTCCGCGCTGGCGCCGGTGGCCGACAACCTCGACCAGGCCCGCGCGCGGCTGGCCGCCGCCGAGCAGGAGGTCGCCGAGGCCCGCGCCGCGCTCGACGCCGGCCGCTCCGGCGAGGCGGTGGGCGACCTGCGGGCGGCCGAGGACGCGGTGGCCCAGGTCGGCACGCTCCTCGACGCCGTCGCCCGGCTCGAGCGCGACCTCGAGGAGGCCGCCGCCCGGCTGCCCGCCGTCCGCGCCGAGACCGAGGAGGACCTCGCCGAGGCCCGCGCCCTGGTGGCCGCGGGAGACGCCGGCGGGCTGCGGCCGCAGGTGGCCCGGGCCGAGGCGGGGCTCGCCGCCGCGGAGGAGGCCATGGGCTCCGCGGACGGCACGCTGCCCGACCCGCTCACCGCGCTGCGCCGGCTGGAGGAGGCCGACCTCGCGCTGGAGCAGGCGCTCGCCGTCGCCCGCGACGCGCAGACCCGGGCCCGCCGGGCGGCCGCGGCACTGGACCAGACGCTGCTGCGGGCCCGATCGACGGTGGCCGCCGCGGCGGACTTCGTCGCCACCCGGCGCGGCGCGGTCGGCCCCGAGGCCCGCACGCGGCTCGCGGAGGCGCAGCGCCACCTCGACGCCGCCGTCGGCACCGGGCGCACCGACCCCGAGGGCGCGCTGCGGGAGGCGCAGCTGGCCGACCAGCTCGCGCAGTCGGCGCTGCAGCTGGCGCAGTCCGACGTCGCCGGCTGGTCCTCGGGCTACGGCGGGGGCTACGGCGGCGGGTACGGCGGCGGCTACGGGCCGGGCTACGCGCCCGGGTACGGCTACGGCGGCGGGCGCGGCGGCGTGGACCTCGGCAGCCTCGTGCTCGGCGGCATCCTGGCCGGCGGCTTCGGTGGCGGGCACGGCCGCGGCCACGGGGGCGGGGGCCTCGGCGGCGGCTTCGGCGCCGGCGCCGGGGGCGGGCGGCCGCGGGGCGGCAGCTTCGGCGGCTCGCGCAGCCGCGGCCGCAGCGGCGGCGGCCGCTTCTGACCCGGCTCCCGTGCCCGTCCGCGGACGTGCACGGGAGCCGGGGGTGCCCGGGTCGGGTCAGCCGGGCAGCTGGCCGTAGGTGTGCTCGGGGGTGAACCGGACGACCAGGCGCCGCTCGGCCACCATCGCCCGGCGGTAGTCGTCCCAGTCCTCGTGCTCCTCGGAGACGCCGCGGTAGTAGGCGACCAGCTCCTCCACCGTGGCGTCGTGCGGGTCGGCGGCGACCGGGGTGAGCTCCGCGGTGCCCTCGACGGCCACCCACGACCAGAAGTCCCGGGAGGTCACGTGCAGGGTGACCCGCGGGTCGGCCCGGAGGTTGCGGGTCTTGGCCCGGTCGTCGGTCACCGAGATCCGGAACAGCCGCCGCTCCGGGTCGTAGGCGTAGCCGACGTTGGACACCTGGGGCCGCCCGTCGCGCTTGACCGTGGCCAGCACGCCCATGTGGTGCTCCGCCACGAACGCCAGGTGCCGGTCGTGCACGGTCACCGGACCCGCCCCCGGGCCTTGAGCGGCACCGGCGGCAGCGGCGGGGCGAGCTGCCGCTGGTCCTCGTCGAACCCGGCGACGACGCCGAACCGCGGGTCGCCGTCGTTCCACCGCTCGGCGTACTCGGTGACCTCCTCGCCGGACCGGCCGACGAAGTTCCACCACATGACCAGCCGCTCCTCGAACGGCTCGCCGCCGAGCAGCAGCAGCTTCGTGGCCGACTCCGTCCGGATCCGCACCGACCGCCGGCCGGTGCCGAGGTAGACCATCGCCCCGTGCGCCAGCGGTGCGCCCTCGACGTCGGCCCCGCCCGAGGCGCCGAGCAGCGCGTGCTCGAAGTCCGGCTCCAGCGGCACCTCGACGTCGGCACCCGCGGCCAGGTCCAGGTCGACGCCGACGATCGGCGTGTACGCGGTGCCCGGCGACGCCGCGCCGCCGAACCCGCCCATGAGCACCGTCGCGGTCAGCCCGTCGGAGGTGAACCCGGGCAGCGTCGCGTGGTGCTCGAACGCCGGCGCGGTGTCGCGGGCGGCGTCGGGCAGCGCCACCCACAGCTGGGCGCCGTGCAGGAACCGCGGGTGGGGTACCGGTGACTGCTCGGAGTGCGCGATGCCGTGCCCGGCGGTCATGAGCGCGAGCTGGCCGGGGCCGAAGGTGACGTCGCTGCCGAGCGAGTCGCGGTGGTGCACCTCGCCCTGGACCAGCCAGGACACCGTCTGCAGGCCGGTGTGCGGGTGCGGCGTCACCTGCATGCCGGCAGTCGCCGCGACGTCGTCGGGGCCGTAGTGGTCGACGAACGCCCAGGCGCCGACCATCCGGCGGCCCAGCGTCGGCAGCAGTCGCCGGACGACGGTGTTCGCCCCCAGCGGCACCTCCTTGGCGGGCAGCAGGTCGAGGGCCGGCCCGGCGGTCGTGTCGGCCAGGCCGCCGACCTCCTGCGCGCTGGGACGGGGCTCGGTGTTGCTCATGGGCGGACCTCCGGACGGCGGACGGTGGGGGGCGGGCAGGGTCAGCGGGGTTCGGGCGCGGTCGGGCAGCGCAGCGCGGCCAGGTCCCAGCCGGCGCGGCGGGCGCCGGCGGCGTAGGCGCTCTCCAGGAAGTCCAGGACGGTGGCGCGCGGGTCGGCCGCCGTCCGCACGTCCTCGTAGGGCAGCAGCGCCAGGTGCGCGCCGCGGCTGTCGACCCACCGCGCCGCCGCCGGCCGCAGCGGCTCCTCGGCCAGGCCCGCGGGCTCGGGCGCGGTGTAGGAGTAGAAGGCCGGCTCCGGGACCTGGTCGTCACCGAACCAGAAGCCGGCGCTGATCACCTCGTGCGAGTAGGCCTCGCGGGTGACCGGGTCGACCGCCGCCGGCTGCTCCACCCGCCGGTCGGAGAAGCGGGTGACGGCCAGGTCGAGGGTGTGCCAGAAGTGGTGCACCGGGCTGGTCTTGGCGTAGCTGCGGCCGGCGAACTCCTCGAGCACCTGGGCCACCTGGCCGAGCACGACCCAGTAGCGGGTCACCGCGGCGCGGTCGTAGGCGGCGTGGTGCTCGTCCTCGGCGAACGGCGTGCCATCGGCCAGGTCGAACGGGACGGGCAGCTCGACGGTCGCGGGCAGGCCGAGCGCCGACAGGCTGCCGAGCAGCTGCCGGTAGAACGCCGCCACGCTCAGCCCGGGCAGCGGGAACGACGTCCGCCGCCCGTCGGCCACCGCCACCTCCAGCCGGTGGTCGACCAGGTCGAGGTCGACGGCGAAGACCGGGTCGAAGCCCATCGGCCGGGTGGTCAGGCCGCGGCCGGTGAGGTGGAAGGGGACGTGCCACCAGTGGTTGCGCCGCGGGGCGTTGGCCAGCCGCAACTTGCCCACGACCTGCAGGAACCGGTGGAGGGTGTCCTTGGTGTCGGCCCACTCGGCCAGCGGGATCGGCGGGAAGACGGACACGGGGGACTCCTCGATCGGCGGTCGCGGCCAGCATGCAGGCCCCGGCGGCGGCGCGGAAGCCGCCGCCGGGGCCGTGCTCACCACCCGGTGCTCACCGCCCGGTGCTCACTGCCCGGTCTCGCCGCGCACGGAGCCGTGCGCGTACGTGGCCGGGATGCTGCCGAGCCGGCCGGCCTGGTGGTCGGCGAAGGCGTCGAGCAGCTCCTGCCGGGTGTTCATGACGAACGGCCCGTACATGGCGATCGGCTCGCGGATCGGCCGGCCGCCGAGGACGACGACGTCGAGCGCCGGCGTCCGCGACTCCTGCCGCTCGGCGCCGCGCACCGTGACGGTGTCCCCGGGGCCGAGGACGGCGAGCTGCCCGGTGCGCACCGGCGCCCCGTCGATGCCGACCGAGCCGGCGCCGGAGAGCACGTACACCAGCGCGTTGAACGAGGGGTCCCACGGCAGGTCCAGCGTCGCGCCGGGGGAGACGGTGGCGTGCACCATCGCCATCGGCGTGTAGGTGGAGCCCGGCCCGCGGTGCCCGGCGACGTCACCGGCGATGACCCGCAGGAACGCGCCGGCGTCGGGGCTGGCCAGCAGCACCGACCGGTCGGCGCGCAGGTCCTGGTAGCGCGGCTGCACCCACTTCTGCGCCCGCGGCAGGTTCACCCACAGCTGCAGGCCGTGGAACAGCCCGCCGCTGACCACCAGGTGCTCCGGCGGCCGCTCGATGTGCAGCACGCCGCCGCCGGCGGTCATCCACTGCGTGTCACCGTTGCTGATCGTGCCGCCGCCGCCGTGCGAGTCGGCGTGCTCGAAGGTGCCGTCAATGATGTAGGTGACGGTCTCGAAGCCGCGGTGCGGGTGCCAGGAGGTGCCTCTGGGCTCACCGGGGGCGTACTCGACCTCGCCCATCTGGTCCATGTGCAGGAACGGGTCGAGGTCGCGCAGGTCCACCCCGGCGAAGGCGCGGCGGACCGGGAACCCCTCGCCCTCGAAGCCCGACGGCGCGGTGGTCACCGAGCGGGTGCGGCGCCGCACGGTGCCCGGCGCGGGGACCGGGACGCGGGGCAGGGTGGTGGTGTCCTCGACGGTGACGGCGGGCATGGCCGGCCTCCCTCAGTTGAGCTCTCAACCAGTGGCGACCGTAGCACCGGGCGGGCCCGAGTTGTTCCCGCCCGGCGCCGGGTGGTGACCCGGTCCGGACACACCCGCCCGGCGCGTCGTCGCCGTCCGGAAACGCGCGCGACACACGCCCGAACTAGGTTCCGGCCCATGGCGGACCTCTTCGACGGGTATCCCCTCGGGGAGCAGTGGGACGAGATGTTCGGCGGACCGGCCCAGCCCCGGCCGGCCTACGCCGGGCTGTTCGCCTCGCTGCAGCCGATGGCCGGCGAGGAGCTCGCCGCGCGGGCGGACCTGCTGTCGCAGACCTACCGGGACGCGGGGGTCACCTTCGCCCACGCCGGCGAGGAGCAGCCGTTCCCGCTGGACATCGTGCCGCGGGTGATCGGCGCCGACGAGTGGGCGGTGATCGAGCGCGGCGTCGCCCAGCGGGTGCAGGCGCTGGAGGCCTTCCTCGCCGACGTCTACGGCGCGGGGGAGGTGTTCGCCGACGGCGTCGTGCCGCGCAGCGTGGTCACGACGAGCGCGCACTTCCACCGGCAGGCGCACGGGCTGGTGCCGCCCAACGGGGTGCGGGTGCACGTGGCCGGGATCGATCTGGTGCGCGACGAGGCCGGCGACTTCCGGGTGCTCGAGGACAACCTGCGCTCGCCGTCCGGGGTCAGCTACGTCATCACCAACCGTGCGGCGATGAGCCAGGTGCTGCCCGAGCTGTTCGCCGACCACCGCATCGAGCCGGTCGCCGGCTACCCGACCCGCCTGCTCGAGGCGCTCAAGGCCTCCGCGCCGCCCAACGTCAGCGACCCGACCGTCGTCCTGCTCACCCCCGGCGTCTACAACTCCGCCTACTTCGAGCACGCCCTGCTGGCCCGCCAGATGGGCGTGGAGCTGGTGGAGGGCCGCGACCTGGTGTGCGCCGGCAACCAGGTGAGCATGCGGACCACCGACGGCCAGCGCCGCGTCGACGTCATCTACCGGCGCATCGACGACGACTTCCTCGACCCGGTGCACTTCCGCCCCGACTCGGTGATCGGCTGCGCCGGCGTCCTCAACGCCGCCCGCGCCGGCCGGGTGACCATCGCCAACGCCGTCGGCAACGGCGTCGCCGACGACAAGCTGCTCTACACCTGGGTGCCCGACCTCGTCCGCTACTACCTCGCCGAGGAGCCGGTCCTGGACAACGCCGAGACCCACCGGCTCGACGACGAGGACACCGTGCGCTGGGTGCTCGACTCCCTCGACCAGCTGGTGCTCAAGCCGGTCGACGGCTCGGGCGGCAAGGGCATCGTCATCGGCCCCCGCGCGGACGAGCGGACCCTGCTCGAGCTCGCGGAGAAGGTCCGGGCCCGGCCCCGCGACTGGATCGCGCAGCGGCCGATCGGGCTGTCGACGTCGCCGACCCTGGTGGGCGGCCGGATCGCCCCGCGGCACGTCGACCTGCGGCCGTTCGCCGTCAACGACGGGGAGAAGGTGTGGGTGCTGCCCGGCGGGCTGACCCGCGTGGCGCTGCCCGAGGGCGAGCTGGTGGTCAACTCCAGCCAGGGCGGCGGCTCGAAGGACACCTGGGTGTTCAGCCCGCCGCGGCCGGTGCCCGAGGCCGACGAGCCGCCGGCGCGCACCCGGATCGAGTTCACCGCCGCCGACCTGCCCGGCGACCCGCCCGGCCAGGACCCGCGACCGTTCGAGGACGCCGTCGCCGGCCAGTCCCAGCAACAGCAGCAGCAGACCCTGGGAGGCGTGGAGTGCTGAGCCGGATCGCGGAGTCGCTGTTCTGGATCGGCCGGTACGTCGAGCGCGCCGACGACACCGCCCGGATCCTCGACGTCCACACCCAGCGGCTGGTCGAGGACCCGTGGATCGACGAGCGGCGGGCCTGCGCGAACCTGCTCGGCCTCATGGGCGCGGGCGTGCCCGAGGACGAGGCCGACACCGAGCGGGTGCTGGCGACCCTGGCCTTCGAGCGGGACAGCCCGAGCTCGATCGTCGGGGCGCTGTCGGCGGCGCGGGAGAACGCCCGCGGCGCCCGCGAGGTGCTCTCGGCCGAGATCTGGGAGTCGCTCAACGTCACGCACAACGCGCTGCCGCAGCAGCGCACGATGGCCCGCCGGTACGGGCCGCACTCGCTGTTCCGGTTCGTCCGCGAGCGCTCGGCGATGGTGTTCGGCCTGGCCGACTCCACGATGAGCCGCGACGAGTCCTGGCTGTTCCTCGTCCTCGGCCGCTCGCTGGAGCGCGTGGACATGACCGCGCGGCTGCTGTCCACCCGCGTGCTGGCCGGGGACGCCGCGCCGTCGTGGACGCTGGTGCTGCGCTCCACCGGCGCCTACGAGCCCTACCTGCGCACCTACCGCGGCGTCGTCGACTCCAGCCGCGCCGCGGAGTTCCTGCTGCTGGACCGGCTGTTCCCGCGGTCGGTGTTCGCCGCGCTGGAGCAGGCCGAGGCGTGCCTGGCCGAGCTGGAGCGCTCCACCGTCCGCGACGCCACCCGCATCGGCGTGGCCGGCGAGGCGCACCGGATCGTCGGCCGGGCGCGCACGGTGCTCGAGTTCATGCCGCCGCCCGAGGTGCTGGACCGGCTGCCGCAGCGGCTCGACGAGCTGCAGCGCACCTGCTCGCTGGCCAGCGCCGCGGTCACCGGCCGGTTCTTCACCGAGCAGGCGCCGCAGGTGTGGGTGCCGGAGGGGGTCGCGTGAGCCAGGCGCAGGTCCAGGTGCAGGTCCCGGGCCGGGCGCCGCGCCCGGCCGGCGACCGCTGGCGGCTGCAGGTCGTGCACACCACCCGGTTCCGCTACGGCGGGCCGGTGCGGTCCTCCTACAACGAGGCCCGGCTGACGCCGGAGAACAGCGGCCGGCAGACGACGCTGCGCTCGCGGGTCGAGATCGAGCCGGCCGCGACCGCGTTCGCCTACCGCGACTACTGGGGCTCGACGGTCACCGCCTTCGACCTGCACACCCCGCACCGGGAGCTGGTGGTCACCGGCACCTCGATCGTGGAGGCCGGCCCCGACGCCGTCGACCACGACCACGTGGGCTGGTCCGCGCTCCGCGGCCGGCTGGTCCGCGACCGCTTCGGCGAGCTGCTGGCCCCCACGCCCCGCACGGCGATGGACCCGACCGTGGTGCGCGCCGCCCGGGCCGCCGTCGGCGACGCCCCACCGCACCTGGCCGGGCCCGCGGTGTGCCGGTTCGTCCGCGAGCACATGGAGTACCTGTCCGGCTCGACGTCGGTGCGGACGACGGCGATGCAGGCGTGGACGGCGGGCCGGGGCGTCTGCCAGGACATCTCGCACGTCACCGTGGGCCTGCTGCGCGAGCTCGGCCTGCCCGCCCGCTACGTCTCCGGCTACCTGCACCCGCGCCCCTCGGCCGGCATCGGCGAGACGGTGACCGGCGAGAGCCACGCCTGGGTGGAGTGGTGGGACGGCGGCTGGTGCGCCTCCGACCCCACCAACGGCGTCCCGGTCGGGCCGCGGCACGTGACCCTGGGCCGCGGCCGCGACTACGGCGACGTCCCGCCGTTCACCGGCATCTTCTCCGGCCCGCGCAGCGAGGGGCACACGGTGACCGTGGAGGTCACCCGGCTCGCTTAGCAGCCCCTCGCCCGGGAGCCCCGCCTAGAAGCCCCGGAGCAGCCGGGCGACGCCGGTGAGCTCCTCCTCGGCGTCGGCGTCGGGGAGCACCTCGCTGCGGTCGGCCAGCCGCGGCCGCCACGCCGGCGGGGCCGACTGCAGCCACGCGGCGCCGGCGTCGGTGAGCCGGCCGTCGGAGCGCAGCGGCGCCCAGCCGCGCAGGAAGCGCAGCCCCTCGGCGGCGGTGACCAGGGTGCGGGCCACGCCACGGCCGCGGTACACCGGCTCCACGGTGACGTCGTCGACCAGGCCGGAGCGGATCCACCAGCGGACCTCGGCGATCCGGTCGGTCATCCGCACCCCGGCGGCGGCGACCTCGTGCGGGCGGACGACCGCGCCGGCCCGGAAGGCGTTGCCGCGGAAGGCCAGCAGCGAGGCGGCCGGGACCGCGCTGGTCGCGTGGGTCACCTCGGCGAACCACATCGGCGGGCAGGTCCCGGACAGCTCCTCGGCGACGTCGATGCGCACCACCCGGCCGTCGGAGGCGCGGTGCCGGACGTCGACCTGCCAGCCGGCGGGGCGGCGGCCGCGGGCGTCGACGGCGGTCATGTCGACGGGGGTGCCGTCGGGGAAGCGGTCGGAGTTGACCGCCACCAGCGAGTACTCGAGGGGGCCGGGGCCGCGACGCAGCAGCCGGGCCCACCACAGCGCCGTCGTCTCCGGGGCGGGCTCGGCCAGCGGCGGGACCGCCCGCAGGCGCGGTGCCGCCGGCGCCGGGCCCGGGAACGCCGCGTCGTGGGCCGCTGCCGTCATGCTCATGTCGTCCTCCGCTCGTCCGCCCCGGACACCCGGGGTGTGCTGCCGACGACTCTCCGGACGTCACTTGCGGGTGCCTTGGGGTCCACTAGCGGACCGCCCCCAGGCGGCCGGGGCGTGCGGGCAGCCGGGGATACTGGGGTCCGATGACCTGGACCCGGCCCTGAGCGCCCCGCTGAACCTGCTCAACCTCGAGCGGGTCTCCAAGGCACACGGCACGACCGTGCTGCTCGACGACGTGTCGCTCGGCGTCGCCACCGGCGAGCGGATCGGCGTCGTGGGGCGCAACGGCAGCGGCAAGTCCACGCTGCTCGGCGTCCTCACCGGCCGCGAGGAGCCCGACTCCGGCCGGGTCACCCGGCGCGGCGACCTCGCCGTCGGCGTCCTCGACCAGTCCGGCACGCTGCCGCCCGGCGCGACCGTCCGCGACGTCGTCCTGCCGGAGACGCTGTTCGCCGCCGAGCACGAGTGGGCCGCCGACCCGGCCGTCCGCAGCGTCCTGACCGGCCTGGAGCTCGACCGGCTCGGCCTGGACTCACCCGTCGCCCCGATGTCCGGCGGCGAGCGCCGGCGGGTGGCCCTGGCCGCGCAGCTGATCCGCCCGCTGGACCTGCTGGTGCTCGACGAGCCGACCAACCACCTCGACGTCGAGGGCGTCGCGTGGCTGGCCGACTTCGTCAAGCGGCGGGTCGGCGCGCTGGTGGTCGTCACCCACGACCGGTGGTTCCTCGACGAGGTGTGCACGCAGACCTGGGAGGTCGCCGACGGCGCGGTGCACGCCTACGAGGGCGGCTACGCGGCCTACACGCTGGCCCGCGCCGAGCGGGCCCGCGTCGCGGCGGTCACCGAGGAGCGGCGGCTGAACCTGGTCCGCAAGGAGCTGGCCTGGCTGCGCCGCGGCGCGCCGGCGCGCACCAGCAAGCCGCGGTTCCGGATCGAGGCGGCCGAGGCGCTGATCGCCGACGAGCCGCCGCCCCGGGAGACGATGGCGCTCAAGGGCTTCGCCGCCCGCCGGCTCGGGAAGACCGTCTACGACGTCGAGGACGTCGACTACGCGGTGCCCTCCGACGACGGCCCGCGGCCGCTGTTCCGCGACCTGACCTGGCACGTGGGCCCCGGTGACCGGATCGGCGTGGTCGGCGTCAACGGCGCCGGCAAGACCTCGCTGCTGCGGCTGCTGGTCGGCGAGACCGAGCCCGACCGCGGCCGGGTGGTGCGCGGGCAGACCGTCGCCCCGGCGTACCTGTCCCAGCACGTCACCGAGCTGCCCGGCCGGCTGCGGGTGCTCGAGGCGGTGCAGGAGGTCGCGCGGATCGCCCGGATCGGGAACCAGGAGATCTCCGCGTCGTCGCTGGCCGAGCGGTTCGGCTTCCCGGCGTCGCGGCAGTGGACGCCGGTCGGCGACCTCTCCGGCGGCGAGCGGCGGCGGCTGCAGCTGCTGCGCCTGCTCATGGCCGAGCCGAACGTGCTGCTGCTGGACGAGCCGACCAACGACCTCGACATCGACACGCTCACCCAGCTCGAGGACCTGCTCGACTCCTTCCCCGGCACGGTGCTGGTGGTCAGCCACGACCGGTACTTCGTCGACCGGGTGTGCGACTCGGTGGTCGCGCTGATGGGCGACGGCTCGCTGGCCGCGCTGCCCGGCGGGGTGGAGGAGTACCTCGCCCGCCGGGCCGCCGGGGAGGCCGCGCTGCCCTCGGCCGGCTCGGGTCTCGCGCCCGCCGGCGGCGCGGCCCAGGCGCCCGCTCCGGCCGGTCCCTCGGCGGCCGAGGTGCGCGCCGCCCGCAAGGAGGCCGCCCGGCTCGAGCGGCGGCTGGAGAAGCTGGGCGCGGAGGAGGAGCGGCTGCACGCCGAGCTCGCCGCCGCGGCCACCGACCACGCGAGGGTCATGGAGCTCGACGGCCGGCTGCGGACCCTGGTGGCCGAGAAGGACCAGGTCGAGACCGACTGGCTGGCCGCCGCGGAGCTCGCCGAGGGCTGACGCGGCGCCGTCGTCCTGGCTCACGCGAGCGCGTCCTGGCTCACCGGCGGCGGTGAGCCAGGACGCAGCACGATCAGCTGACCTGATCGTGCTCACGCGGCGACGGCGGCCTCGGCGCGGCGGCGCTGCACCATCCGCGCCCCGACCACGAACGCGGGGACGGCGCCGACCAGCGCGAAGCCGGCGTACAGCAGCGGGGTGAAGGTGAGCGCCGCCGAGGCGACCAGGCAGGCCACGGCCGGGACCAGCAGCCACCAGCTGATCACGCCGGCCCGCGCGAGGCCGGCGTAGCCGACCAGCGGGCCGAGCAGGCCGAACAGCGTCACGGTGCCGACGACGCCCACGGCCGCCTGGCCCTGCACCGACTCGAACAGCGCGAGCGCGGTGTCGGCGGGCAGCTGCTGGCCGATGCCGCCGGTCCAGAAGTCGTAGAGCACCATACCGGTCACGGTGACCAGCCCGATCGCGGACAGCAGGGCGCCGACGATCGTCGGGATCCGGCCGCGGCGGCCGCGGACCAGCGCCGGGGCGGCCAGCCAGGCGAGCGCGAGGGCCATGTTGCCGTAGTGCAGCAGCAGCGCCGACAGCGCCGTCCGCCCCTCGTCGGCGGCCAGGGAGGCGATGTAGTCGGCGTCGGCCGGGGAGGCCTGCGGCGGGGAGGTGGCCAGGCCGGCGACGTAGAGCAGCGAGCCCACGACGAGCGCGCCGCCGGCGATCGGCAGCATC
The DNA here is from genome assembly GCF_054050375.1 of Geodermatophilus sp. SYSU D00879. NCBI lineage: Bacteria > Bacillati > Actinomycetota > Actinomycetes > Geodermatophilales > Geodermatophilaceae > Geodermatophilus > Geodermatophilus sp. SYSU D00879. The sequence continues at coordinate 55,880 of NZ_JBJGZF010000007.1, read as the reverse complement.
AGCGCGCCGGCGCTGCGGGCCGGGCGCGCCTCGGGGGCGGCGGGGGTGCGGGTGGGGAGCGGGGTGGTGGTCATCGGTCCTCGTCGGTCCAGGCACCGCCGTCTGCGGTGCGTCGGCGAGGACTCTCCGGCCGCGGAGCCCTCCGGCACGTCCGTCCCGGCGGACCGACCGTCCTCCGCCGCGAGGGGGAGGGACGGCGGCTGTCCATCGGCCGCGCGGGGGATCCCGGGCACTCCCGCGGGCCCCTACCGTGCTCGCCGTGCCCCGCTGGTCCGCCTCCCCGTCCGCCCGCCGCCTGCTCTGGCCGGCCCTCGGCCTGCTGCTCGCGGTGCTGGCGGCCGTGGAGACGGCGATCGACGAGACCTACCGCTTCCCGCTGGTCACCGCGGTGCCCGGCGTCGCCGTCGGGGCGGTGGTGGCCCTGGGCACGCGGTGGCCCGAGGCGGCCGCGGTGGCCGGCGGGCTCAGCGTGCTCGGCAACTACGCGCTCGGGACGCCCGGTCCCGGCGGCGCCCAGCTCATCGCCATGGCGGTGCTCGTCGGGCACGCCGCCGCGGTGCTGCCGGTGCGGCGGGGGCTGCGCGCGGCCGCCGTCGCGACGCTGGTCGTGGTGGTCAGCGGGATCGTGTTCGGCCCCTCCACCTGGGAGAGCGTCTTCTACCTGGTCGTCACCGGCACCGCCTGGGCGGTCGGGGTCCTGGTGCGGCAGTCGCACCAGCGCTCGCTCGCGCTGCAGGCGCTCGCCGCGCGGCTGGCCGAGCAGCAGGAGGCGGTGGCCGGCGCCGCGGTGGTGGCCGAGCGGGCGCGCATCGCCCGGGAGGTGCACGACTCGGTGGCGCACGCGGTGAGCGTGATGGTGCTGCAGATGGGCGGCCTGCGCCGGCTGCTGCCCGACCACCCCGAGGCGCAGGACGTGCTGCTCGGCCTCGAGCGGCTGGGCCGCGAGTCGGTCGACGAGATGCGCCGGGTGGTGGGCATCCTCCGCGAGTCCGGCGGCGGCGACCCGGCGCCGCAGCCGTCGCTGTCCCGCCTCGACGCCGTCCTCGCCGAGCTGCGCGCCGGCGGGATGCCGGTGCAGCTCGTCGTCACCGGGGAGCCGGCCGAGCTGCCGCAGCTGGTCGACGTCGCGGCCGTCCGCGTGGTGCAGGAGGCGCTGTCCAACGTGGTCCGGCACGCCGGTGCCGCGGCCACGTGCGTGGAGGTCGCCTGGACGCCGGGCCGGGTGACCGTGACCGTCACCGACGACGGCCGGCCGCGGGTCCCCGTGCCGCCGCCGGTCCCCGGCACCGGCGGGCACGGGCAGCTGCACATGCGCGAGCGGGTGGCCGTCGCCGGGGGCGACCTGTCCGTGGGGCCGGTGCGCGGCGGCGGCTACCGGGTCCGCGCCGGCTTCCCGGTGCCCGCCCCGGCGAGCGCGCCCGCGGGGGTGGGCGCGTGACGATCCGGGTGGTGCTGGTCGACGACCAGTCGATGATCCGCACCGGCCTGCGGATGGTGCTGGCCGCCGAGCCCGACATCGAGGTGGTCGGGGAGGCCGGCGATGGCGCCGGCGGCGTCCGGGTGGTCACCGAGCTCGCGCCCGACGTGGTGCTGCTCGACGTCCGGATGCCCGGCATGGACGGGCTGGAGGCCGCGCGGCGGATCGTCGGGGCGGGCCTGCCCACGGGCGTCGTCGTCCTCACCACCTTCGACGAGGACGAGTACGTGGCCGCCGCGCTGCGCGCCGGGGTCAGCGGGTTCCTGCTCAAGGTGGCCCCGCCCGAGGACCTGGTCGCCGCGGTGCGCACCGTCGCCGCCGGGCAGGGGCTGCTCGACCCGGCCGTGACGCTGCGGGTGATCCGGTCCTTCGCCGCCGCGCCCGCGCCCGACCCCGGCCGCGCCGCCGAGCTCGCGCAGCTGACCGAGCGGGAGACCGACGTCCTGGCGCTGGTCGCGGCCGGGCTGTCCAACGCCGAGATCGCCGCGCGGCTGTACCTGGGCGAGGCGACGGTGAAGACGCACGTCAGCCGGGTGCTGCTCAAGCTGGGCCTGCGCGACCGGGTCCAGGCGGTCGCCTTCGCCTACGAGTCGGGCCTGGTGACGCCGGGTAGGTGAGCCGGTCCTCCCCGGCGTCGGTTTCCCGGGGCGGGAGCGGCGGTACCCCCACGAGGGGGCGACGCCGCCGCACCGCCGTCGTCGCGTGCTGCCCTCCGTCGCCGACCCGGGAGCCCCGTGACCGCACTGCTGCTGGCGCACCTGCTGGCCGCCCTGGCCGCGCCGGTGCTGGTGCGGTGGTGGGGGCGGGACGCCTTCCTCGCCCTCGCGCTGGTGCCGGCGGCCGGGTTCGCCTGGACGCTCGCCCGGCTGTCGGCGGTCGCGTCCGGCGACGACGTCCGCGAGACCGTGCCCTGGGTGCCCGCGCTCGACCTGTCGGTGACGCTGCGGCTGGACCCGCTGGCCCTCGTGTTCGCCGGCCTGGTCACCGGCGTCGGCGCGCTGGTGCTCCTCTACTGCAGCCGCTACGTGGAGCCGGACGCCGAGGGCACCGGCCGGCTGGCCGGCTGCCTGACCGCCTTCGCCGGCTCCATGCTGGCGCTGGTCCTCGCCGACGACGTCTACCTGCTCTACGTCGCCTGGGAGCTGACGACGGTCTTCTCCTTCCTGCTCATCGGCGGGTCGGGGACGGCGCTGGCGGCCCGGCGGGCGGCCGCCCAGGCGCTGGTGCTCACCACCGCAGGCGGCCTGGCGATGCTGGCCGGGCTGGTCGTGCTGGCGCACGCCGCGGGCACGTCGCGGCTGTCGGCGATCGTCGCCGACCCCGGCAGCGGCCCGGCCGTCGTCGCCGGGGTGCTGCTCGTGCTGACCGGCGCGGTGACCAAGTCCGCGCTGGTGCCGTTCCACTTCTGGCTGCCGGCGGCCATGGAGGCGCCGACGCCGGTGAGCGCCTACCTGCACGCGGCGGCCATGGTGAAGGCCGGCGTCTACCTGGTCGCGCGGCTGGCGCCCGGCACCGCCGACCTGCCCGGCTGGCGGCCGGTGGTGCTGGGCCTGGGCGTGGCCACGATGCTGGTCGGCGGCTACCGGGCGCTGCGCCAGTCCGACCTCAAGCTGCTGCTCGCCTTCGGCACGGTCAGCCAGCTCGGGTTCCTCACCACGCTGGTCGGCGCCGGCAGCGCCGAGCTCGCCCGCGCCGGGCTGGCCATGGTGCTCGCGCACGGGCTGTTCAAGTCCACGCTGTTCCTCACCGTCGGCGTCGTCGACCACGCCACCGGCACCCGCGACCTGCGCGAGCTGTCCGGCCTCGGCCGCCGGATGCCGGGAGTCGCCGCGGTCGCCGGCCTGGCCGCGGCGTCGATGGCCGGGCTGCCGCCGCTGCTCGGCTTCGTGGGCAAGGAGGCGGCGTTCACCGCGCTGCTCGACGGCGGCCTGCCCGACCGCACCGCCGCGCTGCTGGTCCTCGCCGGGCTGGTGCTCGGGTCGGTGCTCACCGTCGGCTACACGCTGCGCTTCGTGTGGGGCGCGTTCGCGACGAAGGCCGGCCGGCCGGCTCCGGAGGTGGCGCACCCGCCGGGGCCGCTGTTCCTCGCCGCCCCGGTCGTCCTCGCCGTCCTCGGCCTCGCGGGCGGCGTCCTCGCCAAGGGCCTGGAGCCGGTCGTCGGCCGCTACGCCGAGGAGCTGCCCACGTACGCGCCAGAGGCCGAGGAGCTCGCGCTGTGGCACGGGCTCCAGCCGGCCCTGGCGCTGTCGGCGCTCACCCTGCTCGGCGGCGCCGCGCTGTTCGCCGGCCGGGCGGCGGTGGCCCGGGTGCAGCGGCGGCTCACGGTCCGGGCGTCGGCCGACGAGGGCTACTGGAACGTGCTGCAGGGTGTCGACCGGCTCGCCGTCCTGGTCACCGGGACGACGCAGCGCGGGTCGCTGCCGGCCTACCTCGGCACCATCCTCACCACGGTCGTCCTGCTGCCGGGCGCGCTGCTCACCACGGTCGCCGAGCGCCCGGAGCAGTGGCGGGCCTGGGACAGCCCGGTCCAGGTGCTGGTCGGCGTCGTGGTGCTGCTGGCCGCGGCGATGGCGGTGCGGGTGCGGCAGCGGCTGTCGGCGGCGCTGGTCGTCGGCGTCACCGGCTACGGGCTGGCGGTGTTCTTCGTGGTCGCGGGGGCGCCGGACCTCGCGCTCACCCAGTTCCTCGTCGAGACGGTGACGATCGTGGCGTTCGTCCTGGTGCTGAGGAAGCTGCCCAAGGACGTGTCCGAGCGGCACCGCCGCCGCGAGCGCACCGGCCGCGGCCTGCTCGCGGTCGGCGTCGGCCTGCTCATGGGCGCGGTGTCCGCCGTGGCGCTGGCGGCCCGCGACGCCGCCCCGGTGTCCGACGAGTACCCCCGGCTCGCCGAGGAGGCGCAGGGGGACAACGTCGTCAACGTGACCCTGGTCGACATCCGCGCCTGGGACACCTTCGGGGAGATCTCGGTGCTCATCGTCGCGGCCACCGGCGTGGCCAGCCTGGTCTTCCTGCGGCGGCGCACCGGGGCGATCGAGCGGGCCGAGCGGGAGGACCAGGCCGCCGGGCGGTCCCGGCGCGCGCCGGTCGGGGAGTGGCTGGCCGCCGGCGGCACGCTCGACCCGCGGCGCCGGTCGGTGGTGCTCGAGGTCGTCGTCCGGATGCTGTTCCACACCGTCCTGGTGTTCTCGCTGTACCTGCTGTTCGCCGGGCACAACGCCCCCGGCGGCGGGTTCGCCGGCGGCCTGGTCGCCGGGCTCGCCCTGGTGCTGCGCTACCTGGCCGGCGGCCGCTACGAGCTCGGCGAGGCCGCCCCGCTGGACCCCGGCCGGCTGCTCGGCGCGGGCCTGCTGCTGGCCGGCGGCACCGGCGTCGCCGCGCTCGTGCTGGGCGGGCAGGAGTTCGAGTCCACCTACTGGGAGTGGACGCTGCCGGTGCTCGGCGACGTCAAGCTCGTCTCGCCGCTGTTCTTCGACGTCGGCGTCTACCTGGTCGTCGTCGGCCTGGTGCTCGACGTGCTGCGCAGCCTCGGCGCCGAGCTCGACCGCCAGGAGGACGAGGACGACCCGGTCGAGGTCGCGCCGGGGGAGGTGGTGGCCCGGTGACGCCGACCGTCGTCCTGCCCGTGGTCATCGGCGGCCTGTACGCCGCCGGGGTCTTCCTGCTGCTCGACCGCAGCCTCACCCGGGTGCTGCTCGGCTTCCTGCTGCTGGGCAACGCCACCAACCTGCTGCTCATCAGCGCCGCGGGCCCGGCCGGCAGCGCGCCGCTGCTCGGCCGCGGCGACGACGACACCGCCGACCCGCTGCCGCAGGCGTTCGTCCTCACCTCCATCGTCATCACCTTCGGCGTCTCGGCGTTCCTGCTGGCGGTGATCCACCGCTCCTGGCGGCTGGCCCGCCAGGAGGCGGTGGAGGCCGACGAGGAGGACCGCCGGCTGGCCACCCGGGAGGGCCGTCGCACCGGCCGCGAGGACCCCGACGAGATCGACCCGGACCGGCTGGCCGCCGAGGACCGGCGCCCGTTCCACGCCGAGCCGCCCCGGCGCCGCGGGCAGCCGCCGCCGGGCACCCCCGCGGACGACGTCGACCTGCCCCCGGCCCGGCGGCGGTCGCGGTGATCCGCGTCCTCGCCCCGCTGCCGGTGGTCCTGCCGCTGCTGGGCGCCGCCGTCTCGCTGCTGCTCAGCCGCCACACGCGGACCCAGCGGGCGCTCAGCGTGGCGGTGCTCGCCGCGGTGCTGGGCGTGTCGGTGACCCTGCTGGTCCTCGCCGACCGGTCGGGGGCGGTCGCGGTGGCGGTCGGCGACTGGCCGGTGCCGCAGGCGATCTCGCTGGTGGTCGACCGGCTGGCGGCGCTGATGCTGGTGGTGGCGCACACCGTGGGCCTCGGGGTGCTGCTGTTCGCCGTCGGCCAGGGCGCCGCCGACGGCGGCGAGCAGGCGCCGGTGTCGATCTTCCACCCGACGTTCCTCGTGCTCATGGCCGGCGTCGGGTTCGCCTTCCTCTCCGGCGACCTGTTCAACCTCTACGTCGGCTTCGAGGTGCTGCTGACCGCCAGCTACGTGCTCATCACCCTGGGCGGGTCCGCGCCGCGGGTGCGCGGCGGGATCACCTACGTCGTGGTCAGCCTGGTGGGGTCGCTGCTGTTCCTCGCCGCGATCGGCCTGGTGTACGCGGCCACCGGCACCGTGGACATGGCCGACCTGTCGGTGCGGCTGGCCGAGGTCCCCGAGGGCACGCGCACGCTGCTGCACGCGCTGCTGCTCATCGCGTTCGGCATCAAGGCCGCCGTCTTCCCGTTGTCGGCCTGGCTGCCCGACAGCTACCCGACCGCGCCGGCGCCGGTGACCGCGGTGTTCGCCGGGCTGCTCACCAAGGTCGGCGTCTACGCGATCATCCGCACGCAGACGCTGCTGTTCCCCGGCGGCGCGCTGGACACCCTGCTGATGGCGGCGGCGCTGGCCACGCTCGTGGTGGGCATCCTCGGCGCGGTCGCGCAGACCGACCTGCGGCGGATCCTGTCCTTCACGCTGGTCAGCCACATCGGCTACCTGGTGTTCGGCATCGCGCTGGGCAGCGTCGCGGGGCTGACCGCCGCGGTGTTCTACGTCGTCCACCACATCGTCGTCCAGACCACGCTGTTCCTCGTCGCCGGGCTGGTCGAGCGCACCGGTGGATCGACGTCGATCCGCCGGCTGGGCGGCCTGGCCGCCGCCTCCCCGCTGCTCGCGGTGCTGTACCTGCTGCCCGCGCTGAACCTGGCCGGCATCCCGCCGCTGTCGGGGTTCCTCGGCAAGCTGGGGTTGCTGCAGGCCGGCGTCGCCGACGGCCGCCCGCTGGCGCTGGTCCTGGTCGGCGCCGGGCTGGTGACCAGCCTGCTCACCCTGCTGGCCGTGGCCCGGGTGTGGACCCGCGCGTTCTGGCGGCCGCGGGCGCAGGAGCCCGGCGCCGACACCGCGGCCGCGGCGGCGGCCGACGCGGTGTCGCGGGCCGGGGGCCGCCCGTCGGGCGACGGCGCCGCCCGGCCGTCGGCGGCGTGGCAGCGGCAGGTGGCGGTGGCGACGGCGTCCGAGGGGCCCGAGGAGGCCGACGAGCACCCGGGCGAGCCCGCGGAGCGGCTGCCGCGCGTCCTGGTCGGCGCGACGGCGGCGCTGGTGGCGCTGACCGTCGCCCTCACCGCGCTGGCCGGCCCGCTCTACGGCCTGGCCGGCCGCGCCGCCGCCGACCTGCTCGACCGCGGCCCCTACCGCACGGCCGTGGAGGGGGAGCGGTGAGCGACCGCGCCCGCCACCTGCTGCGCCAGCTGCCCGCGCTGGTCTGGCTGGTGCTGGTCTGGGTGCTGCTGTGGGGCACCTGGTCGTGGGCGAACGTGCTGGGCGGGGTGCTGGTCGCCGTCCTCGTCACCCGCGTGGTGCCGCTCCCGGCGGTGGTGGAGAACGTCCGCATCCGGCCGCTCGCGTTGCTGCACTTCCTCGCCGTGTTCGCCGTCGACCTCGCCGTCTCCAGCGCGCAGGTGGCCTGGCGCGCGCTGCGGCCGGGCCCGCCGCTGCGCAGCGCCGTCATCCGGGTGCAGCTGCGCACCGACTCCGACCTGCTGCTCGCCGTCATCAGCGAGGCGCTCAGCCTGGTGCCCGGCTCGGTGGTCCTCGACCTGGACCGCGAGCACCGGGTGCTCGCCGTCCACCTGCTCGAGGTCCGCGACCGCGACGACCTCGAGCGCCAGCGCGCCGGGGTGCTGGCCATGGAGGACCGGGTGGTGCGGGCGTTCGGCCGGTCCCGCGAGCGCGCGGCGCTGGACCGGGAGCCCGCGGAGGTGACGCGGTGAGCTGGGTGGCCGTGGTCGCGTTCGGCCTGCTCGGGGCGGGGGCGGTGCTCGCGCTGGTGCGGCTGGCCCGCGGCCCGTCGCTGCTGGACCGGGTCGTGGCCGGCGACGCCATGCTGGTCATCACGGCCGGCGGGCTGGGCGTGCACGTGGCGCTGTCCCGCGACGCGTCCGCGGTGCCGGTGCTCGTCGTCGTGTCGCTGCTGGGCTACATCGGCGCGATCGCGGTGGTCCGCTACGTCGGCGGCATGGTGCTCGACCGGCCCTCCGGCGAGGACCCGGTGGGGGAGGAGCGGCCGTGAGCGCGGTCCTCGACGTCGTCGCGACCGTCTGCCTGCTGCTCGGGTCGTTCCTCGCCTTCACCGCGGGGCTCGGGCTGCTGCACTTCCCCGACGTGCTGACCCGGCTGCACGCGGCGACGAAGCCCCAGGTCACGGGTCTGCTGCTGGTGCTGGTGGGCGGGGCGATCCGGCTGGCCGGGACGCCCGCGATGTGGGTGCTGCTGCTGGTGGCGATGCTGCAGGTGCTGACCGCGCCGCTGTCCGCGCACATGGTCAGCCGGATCGCCTACCGCCGCCGGCACGTGCGCCGGGACCTGCTGGTCGTCGACGAGGTGGCCGAGCACGCCGGCCGGGACGCGGACCCGGGGCTCCGCGGCGACTGACGCCGCGAAGCCCCGGGTGCCTCAGCGCAGGGCCCGGTTGACCGCCGAGACGACGGCGCGCAGCGAGGCGCTGACGATGTTCGGGTCGATGCCCACGCCCCACAGCACGCGCTCGCCGACCGCGCACTCGACGTAGGCGGCGGCCCGGGCGTCGCCGCCGGCGGACAGGGCGTGCTCGGCGTAGTCCAGGACCCGGACGTCGACGTCGAGGGTCTTCAGCGCGTCGACGAACGCGGCGATCGGGCCGTTGCCGCGGCCCTGCACGGTGACCGGGACGCCGTCGGCGGTCAGCTCGACCACCATCTCGTCGAGCTGCTCGCCGTGGGCGGTGTGCCGGTGGCCGGTGAGGGCGAACCGGCCCCACGGGGCGTCGGGGTCAGGCAGGTACTCGCTGGTGAACGCGGCCCACATCTGCTGCGCGGTGACCTCCCCGCCCTCGTCGTCCGTGTGCCGCTGGACGACCCCGCTGAACTCGATCTGCAGCCGCCGGGGCAGGTCGAGGTGGTTCTCGGTCTTCATGATGTAGGCCACGCCGCCCTTGCCGGACTGGCTGTTGACCCGGATGACCGCCTCGTAGCTGCGGCCGACGTCCTTGGGGTCGATCGGCAGGTACGGCACCGCCCACGGCATCTGCTCGACCGGCTTCCCGGCGGCGGCCGCGTCGGCCTCCAGCGCCTTGAAGCCCTTGTTGATGGCGTCCTGGTGGGAGCCGGAGAAGGCGGTGTAGACCAGGTCGCCGCCGTAGGGGTGCCGCTCGTGCACGCCGAGCTGGTTGCAGTACTCGACGGTGCGGCGGATCTCGTCGATGTCGGAGAAGTCGATCTGCGGGTCGATGCCCTGGCTGAACAGGTTCAGGCCCAGGGTGACCAGGTCGACGTTGCCGGTGCGCTCGCCGTTGCCGAACAGGCAGCCCTCGATGCGGTCGGCGCCGGCGCGGTAGCCCAGCTCGGCGGCGGCGACTGCGGTGCCGCGGTCGTTGTGCGGGTGCAGGCTCAGCACGACGGCGTCGCGGCGGCCCAGGTTGCGGTGCATCCACTCGACCTGGTCGGCGTAGACGGTCGGCTCGGCCATCTCGACGGTCGCCGGCAGGTTGAGGATGGTCGGCCGGTCGGGGGTCGGCTCCCAGACGTCGGTGACCGCGTTGCAGATCTCGACGGCGAAGTCCAGCTCGGTGCCGGTGAAGGACTCGGGGCTGTACTCGAAGCGGATCTCGGTGTCGCCGGCCTGCTCGGCCAGCTTGCGGACCAGCTGGGCGCCGTGGACGGCGATGTCGACGATGCCGGCGCGGTCGCTGCCGAAGACGACGCGGCGCTGCAGCGTGCTGGTCGAGTTGTAGAGGTGGACGATCGCCTGGTCCGCGCCGCGCAGCGACTCGAAGGTGCGCTCGATCAGCTCGTCCCGGGCCTGGGTGAGGACCTGGATGGTGACGTCGTCGGGTACCAGGTCGTCCTCGACGAGCTGGCGGACGAAGTCGTAGTCGGTCTGGCTGGCCGCCGGGAAGCCGACCTCGATCTCCTTGTACCCCATCCGCACCAGCAGCTCGAACATCCGGCGCTTGCGGTCGGGGCTCATGGGGTCGATCAGGGCCTGGTTGCCGTCGCGCAGGTCGACGGCGCACCAGCGCGGGGCCACCGTGGTGACCTTCTCCGGCCAGGTGCGGTCGGAGAGGTCGACCGGCTGGAACGGGGCGTAGCGGGAGATCGGCATCCCCGACGGGCGCTGGGGGTTGCGGGCGTGCGGGTGCTGGGGGCTGGTCACGGTGGGATGACTCCTCTGGTGCGGGCTGGACTGTCGCTCCTGGGGGGCGGTCAGCGGGCACCGGGACGTCATCGACCACGGCAGGATCTCCGCGGCGAGGGAGCCGACCTAGGAGGAGGCCTCGCCGCGGCGGGTAAGCAGGAGGCTGCCGCGCACGGAGCCCACGGTAGCAGCGGGTCAGCTCAGGTCGCAGCCACACGCGCAGTCCGGCGCGTGCGGGGCGGGCGGTGCGGAGCGGCCCGGCGCCGGCGGGGGCTCGTCGAGCAGCAGGTCGTCGCAGGCCGGCGGGCACACGCAGCGGAAGCCGTCGTCGAACGACCGGCCCCTGTCCTCCTCCAGGAACCGCGCCCGTTCCTCGGCCCGCGCCCTCGCCGCGGCGGCCCGCCGGGCCGCGGCCCGGTCGGCCAGGGCGTCCCCGGGCCGGGGGAGCTGGTGGTCCGCCGGGGTCCCGCGCACCCGGCGGCGGTCGTCCCTGCTCCTCCGGTCCCGGGTGAACGTGTAGGTGACCGGCGTGCGGTCGTACCGGTGCGGCCCGTGCCACCAGCCGTCGTCACCGTGCCGGGTGTCGAGGTGCGCGGGGAAGTGCCGGTCGCCCTCGTCGCGCACGGCCGTGCCGTCCATCGGCGCCACCTCCCGCCCCTCGTCGTCCAGCAGCGCCAGCCGCAGCCCCGCGACGGCCGCCAGCCGGGCCAGGGCGCGGGCGTCGAGCCCGCGCGTCCCGGCCTCTGCCGCCGCGACCGTCGAGCTGGGCAGCCCTCCGGCCTGGGCCAGCTCCCGCTGCGACAGGTCCGCGACGCGACGGATCCGCCGGAGCAGTCCGGACAGGGAGAAGTCGGACACCCGGCCAGCGTCGCTGTCGGGACTCGCCCGAGAGCCGCCGGATGTCCTCCTGTGGAAGCTCGTGCTCTGCACACAGGTGTAGGCAGAGCACGAGGGCCGGTCCTGCTACGGGTGTGCGGAGCTCGTGCTCTGCACACAGGTGTGGGCAGAGCACGAGTTCGCTCGGGAGGAGGCACTGCCCGGGCCGGCACGGGCGGAGCCGAGCGCGGGGAACGGCCGGCCGGACCCCGGGACCGGGCGGTCAGGCCGGTGGGTGGGGCGGTGGGTCAGAACTCGCGGCGGCGGCGGAGGCGGAGGGGGCGGCCGTCGGGGTCGTCGACCAGGCGGTACAGCGGCGTCGCCCAGAGGCGGGTGGGCAGCGTCAGCCGCTCGGCCCTGTGGTGGCGCAGCCGGCCGCGCGGGCGGGGGCCGCGGCAGCCGCCGTCGTACCAGGCGTCGAGCGCGTCGGCCGCGGCGTCGAGGGTCGCGACGAACGTGGCCGGGTCGAGCAGGTCGGCGTCCTCGCTGCCGTCCTCGGCCCGGTCGGTGTGCTCGCGGGCGAGCACCAGCCGCAGGTCGCGGGCGAAGGTGCGCGCGCCGTCGCCGGTGCCGGCCGGGTCGCGCGGCTCGCGGGGGTCGAGCGTGGTGTCGAGGACGGCCGAGGACAGCTCGCTGTCGTGGGTCCAGGACCGGCGGTTGAAGTTGTCGCTGCCGACGCTGGCCCACACGTCGTCGACCACGCACACCTTCGCGTGCACGTAGACCGGCGTCCCCTCGTGGTTCTCGACGTCGTACACGTGCACCCGGTCCCGGCCGGCCCGGCGGCACATCTCGATCGCCTGCCAGCGCCCCACGTACTGCGGCCGCTGGGCGATCGCGCCGTCCTGGTCGGGCACCCGCGGCACGACGACGACGAGGTGCAGGTCGGGGTGCTCGCGCAGCGCGTCGGCGAACAGCTCCGCCACCTCGGCCGACCACATGTACTGGTCCTCGAGGTAGATCAGCCGCCGCGCCCGCCGGATCGCCTTCGAGTAGCCGCGGGCGACCGACCGCTCGCCGTCAGGCGCGAAGTCGTAGCGCGGCCGGATCGCCGGGTAGGTCCGCAGGTTCTGCACCAGGTGCGGCCCCATCGGCGGTGGGGCCGGCAGCTGCGGCGGTAGCGGGTCGGCGAACATGCGGCCCCGGCGGAACCGGTCGATCACGTGCGCGATCGGGTTGCCCTCGTCGGGGTCGGTGGGGTCGTCCCACCGCTCGCGGAACACCGTGTCCAGGGCCGCCACGGCCGGGCCCCGGATCATCAGCTGCACGTCGTGCCAGGGCGGGGTGGGCCCGTACGCCGCGGCCATCGGCAGCGTCTGCGGGTCGCCGCGGTGGTCGGCGTCGTCGCGGCGGCTGTGGCACAGGTCGATCCCGCCGACGAAGGCGGTGTCCTTCGTCGGGTCCTGGTCGTGTCGGCAGACGACGAGCTTCTGGTGGTGGCTGCCCCCGCGGCGCACCCGCTGGTCGAGCACCACCAGGCCGCCGCCGTCCTCGACCTCGCGGTCCAGGGCCCGGTTCTCGCGGGCGCTGAACGACAGCCAGTCCACGTGCGAGCGCCAGACCAGGCCGCGCACGGTCACCCCGCGGCCCACCGCCTCGGTGAACAGCTGGGCGACGGTCGGCCCGCCGGGGCGCAGCTCCTCGTCGGGGTCGCCGCGCCAGTCGGTGAAGAACAGGTGGTCGCCCTCGTCGAGCCCCTCGACGCACTCGACCAGCCGGTCGAAGTAGGTGGCGCCGTGCACCAGCGGCACGGCGAGGTTGCCCTCGGTCCAGGCCGGCAGCTCCGTGGCCGCGTTGCCCCGCTCCTCGGCGCTGAGCAGCCAGTCCTCGGGAGCGGTCACCCGGTGATCACATCGCCCACGGCGGCGGGGCGCAACGGGACCGCGCCGGGCTGATTCACGGGGGGACAGGCCGGCATCGGTAGCCTGTGGACCCGTGGCCCTCGTCGTGCAGAAGTACGGTGGCTCCTCCGTGGCCTCCGCCGCCCACATCAAGCGCGTCGCGGAGCGCATCGTCGCGCAGAAGAAGGCCGGCAACGACGTCGTCGTCGTGGTCTCGGCGATGGGCGACACCACCGACGAGCTGCTCGACCAGGCCGCGCAGATCACGGACGACCCGCCCGGCCGCGAGCTGGACATGCTGCTCACCGCGGGCGAGCGCATCTCCATGGCGCTGCTGGCCATCGCGATCAGCACGCACGGGTACGAGGCCCGGTCGTTCACCGGCTCGCAGGCCGGGGTGATCACGACCTCCAGCCACGGCAAGGCGCGGATCATCGACGTCACGCCCGGCCGGCTGCGCTCGGCGCTGGACGAGGGCTCGGTCGTCATCGTCGCCGGGTTCCAGGGTGTCAGCCAGGACACCAAGGACGTCACCACGCTCGGCCGCGGCGGGTCGGACACCACCGCGGTCGCCGTCGCCGCGGCGCTGCAGGCCGACGTCTGCGAGATCTACACCGACGTCGACGGCGTCTTCACCGCCGACCCGCGGATCGTCCCCAACGCCCGGCGGCTGGAGACGGTCACCTACGAGGAGATGCTCGAGCTGGCGGCCTCCGGCGCGAAGGTGCTCATGCTCCGCTGCGTCGAGTACGCCCGCCGCTACGGCATCCCGGTGCACGTCCGCAGCTCCTACTCACAGCTCCCCGGCACCGTGGTGACCGGCTCGATGGAGGACCTCAGCGTGGAACAGGCGATCATCACCGGCGTCGCGCACGACCGCAGCGAGGGCAAGATCACCGTCTACGGCGTCCCGGACCGGCCGGGCGAGGCCGCGCAGATCTTCCGCGTGCTCGCCGACGCCGAGATCAACATCGACATGATCGTGCAGAACGTGTCGGCCGAGGCCAGCAAGCTCGCCGACATCTCGTTCACGCTGCCCAAGAGCGACGGCCCGGCCGCGATCGCCGCGCTGGAGAAGGTGAAGCACACCGTCGGCTACAGCGACGTCCGCTTCGACCAGCACATCGGCAAGGTCAGCCTGGTGGGCGCCGGCATGCGCAGCCACCCCGGCGTCTCGGCCCGCTTCTTCGGCGCGCTGGCCGACGCCGGCGTCAACCTCGAGCTCATCAGCACCTCGGAGATCCGCATCTCCGTGGTCTGCCGCGACAGCGACGTGGACGTCGCCGTCCGCGCGGTGCACGACGCCTTCGACCTCGGCAGCGACGAGGAGGAGGCCGTGGTCTACGGAGGGACCGGACGATGAGCATCTTCAAGCGCGACGGCCTGCGGGTCGGCGTCGTCGGCGCCACCGGCCAGGTCGGCGCCGTCATGCGCCGGATCCTCGCCGAGCGGCAGTTCCCGCTCAGCGAGCTGCGGTTCTTCGCCAGCGCCCGCAGCGCCGGCAGCACCCTGCCCTGGGCGGACGGCGAGATCACCGTCGAGGACGCCGCCACCGCGGACCCGACCGGGCTCGACGTCGCGTTGTTCTCCGCGGGCGCGAGCACCTCGCGGGCGCAGGCGCCGCGGTTCGCCGAGGCCGGCGTGACCGTCGTCGACAACAGCTCCGCGTGGCGCCGCGACCCCGACGTCCCGCTCGTCGTCGCCGAGGTCAACCCGCACGCCCTGACCGACATCCCCAAGGGCATCGTCGCCAACCCGAACTGCACCACGATGGCCGCGATGCCGGTGCTCAAGCCGCTGCACGACGAGGCGCAGCTGGTCCGGCTGGTCGCCAGCACCTACCAGGCGGTCTCCGGCAGCGGCCTGGCCGGCGTCGAGGAGCTCGACGGGCAGGTGAGGGCGGTCGCCGACAAGGCCGCCGAGCTCACCCACGACGGCGCGGCGGTGGCCTTCCCCGAGCCGCAGAAGTACGTGCGCCCGATCGCGTTCAACGTGCTGCCGCTGGCCGGCAGCGTCGTCGACGACGGCTCGTTCGAGACCGACGAGGAGCAGAAGCTCCGCAACGAGAGCCGCAAGATCCTCGGCATCCCCGACCTGCGGGTCGCGGGCACCTGCGTGCGGGTGCCGGTCTTCACCGGGCACTCGCTGTCGCTCAACGTCGAGTTCGCCCGGCCGCTGACGGTCACCCGCGCCACCGAGCTGCTCACCGGGGCGCCGGGCGTGCAGCTCACCGACGTCCCGACGCCGCTGCACGCCGCCGGGCAGGACCCCAGCTACGTCGGGCGCATCCGGCAGGACCAGAGCGTCGACGACGACCGCGGGCTGGTGCTGTTCGTCAGCAACGACAACCTGCGCAAGGGCGCGGCGCTCAACACCGTGCAGATCGCCGAGCTGCTGCTCCGGCGCTGAGCGGACGTGGCACCCGTCGGCCGTCCGGGGGCCGGGTGGCGGGTCGCCGCGCAGGTCGCCGTCGTCCTCGCGCTGGCGGTGCTCGCCGGGCTGGTCTCGGCGTGGGGGCCCAACGACCCCTGGCACAACTGGTTCGACCTGCGGGTCTACGACGGCGCGGTCGAGTGGTGGCGCTCGGGCCGGCCGCTCTACGACTACACGTTCGGCCGCACCGACTACGGCTTCACGTACCCGCCGTTCGCGGCGCTGGCGGTGCTGCCGATGACGCTGCTGTCGATCGATGCGGTCGCGGCCGTGCACGCCGCGCTCAACCTGGTGGTGCTGGCCGGGACCACGGCGTGGCTGGTCGCGCCGCTGGCCCGCCGGCACGGGTGGCCGGTGGCGTTCGCCGTCGCGGCCGCGCTGCCGGTGGTCTTCGTGGTCGAGCCGGTGCGGGAGACGATCGGCTTCGGCCAGGTCAACCTGCTGCTGCTCGCGCTGGTGCTGGCCGACGTCGCCGCACTGCACCGAGGGTGGCGATGGGCCGGCGTCGGCATCGGGCTGGCCGCCGCGTTCAAGATCACGCCGGGGCTGTTCGTCGTGTACCTGCTGTTGACGCGGCGCTGGCGGGCGGCGGCGGTCGCGGTCGGCACCGCGGCGGTCGCGACCGCGCTGGCGTTCGCCGTCGCGCCGGCGACGTCGTGGCGGTTCTTCACCGAGACGCTGTGGCAGACCGAGCGGGTGGGCCGGCTGGACAAGACGTCCAACCAGTCGCTGCTGGGCGCGCTGGCGCGGCTCACCGACCCCGCCCAGCCGCCGCGGGCGGTGTGGCTGGTCCTCGCCGTCGCCGTCCTCGCGCTGGTGCTCACCCGCGCGGTGCGGGCCGCCCGCGCCGGTGACGACCTGGCCGGCGTGGCGCTCACCGGCCTGGCCGCCTGCCTGGTCAGCCCGATCGCCTGGTCGCACCACTTCATCTGGCTGGTGCCCGCGCTGGTCGTCCTCGTGGACGTCGCCGCGGGCAGCCCGGCGGCGCCCGGGTGGCTGTCCGGGCGCCGGGCCGCCGCGGCGCTCGCCGTCGTCACCGGGCTGGTGCTGGCGTCGTCGTCGATCTGGTTCGCCGAGGCCGACCCCGGCCACCACCACGACCTCGGCGTCCCGGGGCTCGTGGTGGAGGACCTCTACCTGCTGACGACGCTCGCCGTCGTCGCCCTGCTCCCAGCCAGGGTCACGGCCGGACGTGCCGCAGCGCGAACGACAGCGCCGTCTCGACCTGCCGGATCGTCTCCTCGATGACCAGCGAGCCGTGGCCGGCGTCGAAGCGGTACACCTCGTGCGGGCGGCCCAGCCGGTCCAGCTCGGCGAGGTAGTTCTCGATCTGCCGGATCGGGCAGCGCGGGTCGTTGGCCCCGGCGACGACGAGCACCGGCGCCCGCACCTGCTCGACGTAGGTGATCGGCGAGGACCGCACGTACCGCTCGTGCACCTCGTCGGGGGAGCCGCCGAACAGCGCCCGGTCGTAGGCCCGCAGGCCCTCCATCTCGTCCTCGTAGGCGGCCAGGTAGTCGGCCACCGGCACCTCGGCGATGCCCGCGGCCCACCGCTCGGGCTGCGTGCCCAGGCCCAGCAGGGTGAGGAAGCCGCCCCACGAGCCGCCGGTGAGCACCGCCCGAGCCGGGTCGAGGAAGCCCTCGGCGACCAGCGCGTCGTAGACCGCGGCGACGTCCTCGAGCTCGGTGAGCCCGGGCCGGCCGGTGAGCGCGTCCCGCCAGGCGCTGCCGTAGCCGGTGGAGCCGCGGTAGTTGACGTGCACGACCGCGTAGCCGGCGTCGACGTAGGCGGCGCGGCGGGCGCGGTAGGAGTCGTCGTCGGCGGACTCGGGGCCGCCGTGCACCAGGAACGCCGTCGCGTACGGCGGCTCCCCGGCCGGCCGGACGACGAGCGCGTGCACGTCCCCGCCCGGGCCGGGCACCCAGCGGTCCTCGACCGGGTGCGCCGCCGGCGGCTCCTCACCGGGCGCGGCGAGCACCACCGGCCCGTCGGCGCGGCGGATCACCGGCGGGCGCTCCGACGACGACCAGGCCAGCTCCACGGTCCCGTCCGGGCGCGCGGTGGCCCCGCGGACGACGCCGGACGGGGTGTCCAGCCGCTCGAGCGCGCCCGTGGCCAGGTCGTAGCGGTACAGCTCGCTGCGGGCGGCGTGGTCGTGGCCGACCAGCAGCGCCGACCCGTCCGCGTACCAGCCGGCGGTCACGTCGCCGGGCAGGTCGAGCACGATCTCGGTCTCGGTGTCGGCCGCGACGTCCCAGACCAGCAGCTCCTCCCGGCCGCGCCGCTCGTGGCCGACCAGCAGCCGCCGGTCGCCGGGCAGCGGGGCGAACTCCAGCGCGTGCAGGCCGCGGCCCTCGCCGTCCCACTTCTCGGCCACGACCGTGTCGTCGGCGGTCCGCAGCACCCGCAGCGCCGGGTAGCGCGGGTCGCCGTGCTCGGAGTGCGAGATGACCAGCAGCTCGTCGTCGAGGGTGAGGGCGTCGACCGAGGCGGGGTCCTCGTGCCGGTAGACCACCCGCGGCGTCCCGCCGGTGGGCGCCAGCCACAGCTCGCTGCCGTCGTCGGTGGAGCGGCCGATCGCCACGAGCGAGGACCCGATCTCCAGCCCGGCGGGGTAGGCCGGCCCGACCTCCGGGACGGCGACCCGGTCCTCGCCGCCCGCGAACGGCTGCACCATCCAGACGCCGAACTCGTCGCCGTCGGTGTCGGCGAACCACCAGATCGTCTCGCCGTCGGGGGACAGCGTGCCGATCAGCGTGCCGTTGGGCCGGTCGGTGGCCTGGCGGTGCGCGTCGGTGGTGCGGTCCCACGCGTACTGCTCGACGACGCCGCTGACGTCCGAGGCGTACAGGCAGCGCTGCGGCGCGCGCAGCGCCCAGTCGGGCAGGCTGACACGGGGCGCGCGGAAGCGGGCCTGCCAGCGGGCGGTGACCTCCGGGGACAGGACGGGGGCGCTCACCCGCTCATCTTCCCCCGGCGCCCGCCCCGGCCCTCGGGCCGCCCCGGGCGGCGATCGCCCGGGCCCGTTCGGCCGCGGCGTCGGCGTCGGCGGCGGCATCGCGGACGTCGCCGATGAGCAGCTCGAGCACGTCCTCCAGCGCCACCAGGCCGACGGTGTGCCGCTCCCCGCCGCGGGCGTCCACCACGCCGCCGAGGTGGGCGCCCTGCGCGCGCATCTCCGAGAGGACCTCGGGCAGCCCCGTACCGGGCGCGATCGGCACCAGCCGGTTGACGTGCTCCTCCGGGATCGGCCGGTCCCGGCCCTCGGCCCCGATGCCCAGCACGTCCTTGACGTGCACGAAGCCGGCCAGCGACCCGTCGTCGGCCCGGACCGGGTAGCGGCTGAAGCCGTACTCGGCCACGACGGCCTCGAGCTGCCGCGGCGTGGTGTAGCGCGGCACCGTGACGACGGTGTCCATCGGCAGCAGCACGTCCTCGACGGTGTGCTGCTCGAAGGTGAGCGCGCCGGCCGCCAGCTCGCTGACCTCGGTGCCCAGCAGCCCCTCGCGCCGCGACTGGGTGATCATCGAGCGGATCTCGGCCTCGTCGAAGCTGGCCGCCACCTCGTCGGTGGGCGTGGCGCCGAACGCCCGCACGAAGCCGTTGGCCGTGGTGTTGAAGAACCAGATGACCGGCTTGAGCAGCCGGGTGAAGGCGGCCAGCGGCGGGCCGAGCGCGATCGCCGCGCGGTCCGGGCCGGCGATGGTGATGTTCTTGGGCACCATCTCGCCGAGCACCATGTGCAGCACGGTCACCAGCGCCAGCGCGATGACCAGCGCGATCGGGTGCAGCAGCGCGTCCGGCACGTGGAGCGCGTGCAGCGGCGCCTCGATGAGGTGGGCGACGGCGGGCTCGCCGACGGCGCCCAGGCCCAGCGAGCACAGCGTGATGCCCAGCTGGGCGCCCGCCATGTTCTGCGACACGTTGCGCATCGCGGCCAGCGTCTTGGCCGCCCGCGCGGAGCCCTGCGCGACGCGCGGCTCGATCTGGTCGACCCGCGCGGACACCAGCGCGAACTCGGCGGCCACGAAGAACGCGTTGCCCAGCAGCAGGCCGACGAGGATCAGCAGGCTGACGACGTCGCTCACGCCGCCGCCTCCTGCCGCGCCCGCGCCCGTGAGGCCGTGGCGCCCGGCGGCAGCACCACCGTCCGCTCGGCCAGGATCCGCGCGACCCGGCGGCCGTCGAGGCTCTGCACGATCAACCGCGCGCCGTCGAACTCGACGCAGTCGCCCACCTCGGGCAGCCGCTGCAGCCGCTCGGCGAGGAACCCGGCCAGCGTCTCGTACCGCCCCTCGGGCACCGCGATCCCGGTGCGGTCGAGCACCTCGTCGGGGCGCAGCAGCCCGGACAGCACCCACCGCACGTCGTCGACCCGGCGCAGGGTGCGCAGCGGCCGGTCGGTCTCGTCGGTGATCTCCCCGACCAGCTCCTCCACGATGTCCTCCAGCGTCACCACGCCGTGCGTGGCACCCCACTCGTCGACCACCAGCGCGATCTGCAGGCCCTGCTCGCGCAGCAGGTCCAGCAGCCGCTCCAGCCGCAGGGACGAGGGGACGGCGAGCACCGGGTCGGCCAGCTCGCCGGCGGTGCGGCGGCCCCGCTCGGCCTCCGGGACGGCGACCGCGCGCTTGACGTGCACGACCCCGGTGACCTCGTCGAGGTCGGAGCCGTAGACCGGGAAGCGCGAGTTGCCCGACTCGGTGGCCGCGACGATGACGTCGGCGGCGGTGGCGCTGGCCCGCAGCGTCCACAGCCGGGTCCGCGGCGTCATGACGTCGGTGGCGTACTTGGCGCGCAGGCCCAGCGAGCGCTCGAGCAGGCGGGCGGCGACGGGGGAGAGGTCGCCCTCGGCCGCCGACCGGCGGGCCACCGCGGCCAGCTCCTCGGCGCCGCGGGCGGAGTCCAGCTCCTCGCGGGGCTCGAAGCCCAGCCGGCGCACGATCGCGTTGGCCAGCCGCTGCAGCGCGTTGACGACGACGCCCGCGACCGCGGTGAACGCCCGCATCCCCGGCGCGACGACCTTCGCGATGCCCAGCGGATCGGCGATCGCCAGGTTCTTCGGCCCGAGCTCGCCGAGCAGCATCTGCAGCGTCGTCGCCAGGGCCAGCGCGAGGCCGTAGGAGACGCCCGTGGCGGCCGCCTGCGACAGGCCGAGCGCCTCGAGCGGGCCGTGCAGCAGCTGGCCGATCGCGGGTTCGGCCAGGTAGCCGACGACGAGCGTGGTCAGCGTGATGCCGAGCTGCGCGGCCGACAGCTGGGTGGACAGGGTCCGCAGCGCGGTCGCCACGCCGCCGGCCCGGGCGTCCCCGGCCCGGGCGGCCTCCTCGACGCGGCCGCGGTCGACCGTGGTCAGGGAGAACTCGGCCGCCACGAAGAAGCCGGTCAGCGCCGTCAGCAGCACGGCAGCGAGGAGGAGCAGCCACTCGGTCATCGGGTCCCCGGTGCCCGCATCGGCGCCCGGCCAACCCCGGGAAACGACTCAGGGGCCGCCCGCAGGCGGCCCCTGAGCTGGAGTCGGGGTGACAGGATTTGAACCTGCGGCCTCGTCGTCCCGAACGACGCGCGCTACCAAGCTGCGCCACACCCCGGTGCCTCGACCACTGTAGCCGAGCCGTGCCACCGGCCTGGCAGCGGGTCAGGGGGTGTCACGCGGGCCGCGCCGTCAGCGTGAGCAGGGTCGCCTCGGGCGGGCAGGCGAACCGGGCGGGCGCGTACGGGCTGGTGCCCAGGCCCGCCGAGACGTGCAGCCAGGTGCCGTTCGGCCGCCCCGGGGCGGGCTCGGCCCAGCGGTGCAGCCAGCGGACCCGGTCCCGGTCGATGCCGCAGTTGGTGACCAGCGCCCCGTAGAACGGCACCCGCAGCTGCCCGCCGTGGGTGTGGCCGCACAGCAGCAGGTCGTAGCCGTCGGCGGCGAACCGGTCGAGCACCCGCGGCTCGGGGGAGTGGACGACACCGATGCGCAGGTCCGCCGTCGGGTCGGCCGGCCCGGCGACGGCGTCGTAGTCGTCCCGCCGGATGTGCGGGTCGTCGCAGCCGGCGAGGACGATCCGCCGGCCGCCGACGGTCAGCTCGCCGCGAGCGTTGGTGAGGTCCAGCCAGCCGCGGCCGGTCAGCCCGTCGCGCAGGTCGCGCCAGGGCAGCTCGGTGCCGTGCACCCGCTTGTCGGGGCGGGTCAGGTAGCTGAGCGGGTTCTTCGGCCGCGGCCCGTAGTAGTCGTTGGACGAGGTGACGAAGGCCCCGGGCCGGTCCAGCAGCGGGTCCAGGGCCTGCAGCACCGTCGGGACGGCGTCGGTCCCGGCCAGGTTGTCCCCGGTGTCGACGACGAGGTCGGGCTCGAGGTCGTCCAGCGCCGCCACCCAGTCGCGCTTGGACCGCTGCCCGGCGGTCATGTGCAGGTCCGACAGGTGCAGCACGGTCAGCGGCGCCGAGCCGGGGGCCAGCACCGGGACGTCGAAGCGGCGCAGCGTCCAGCGGTTGCGCTCGTACAGCGACGCGTAGGCGACGGTGGAGGCGCCCGCGGCGACGGCGGCCGTGGGCAGGGCGGTGTACCAGCGCACGGCCCGAGCCTACGGGCCGTGATCGGCCCCGGCGGCCGGGACGGCGGGCGTCGTGCCAGGCTGAGGGCGTGTCTGACCTGAAGGACCGGCTGCGTGCCGACCTCACCTCCGCCATGAAGAGCCGCGACGAGCTGCGCACCGCGACGCTGCGGATGGTGCTCGCGGCGGTCAGCGCGGAGGAGGTCGCGGGCAAGGAGGCCCGGGAGCTGTCCGACGACGAGGTGCTCGCGGTGCTGCGGCGCGAGGCCAAGCGGCGCCGCGAGGCGGCCGAGGCGTTCGACGGGGCCGGCCGCGCCGAGCAGGCCGGCCGTGAGCGCGCGGAGGGCGAGGTGGTGGCCGCCTACCTGCCCGCCCAGCTCGACGACGCCGACCTCGCCGCGATCGTCGCCGACGCGGTCACCCGCACCGGCGCGAGCGGCATGAAGGACATGGGCCGGGTCATGGGCGCCGCCAACGCGGCCGTCGCCGGCCGGGCCGAGGGCGCCCGGGTGGCCGCGGAGGTCCGCCGCCAGCTCGGCTGACCCGGGGCGGCCCCGGGTCGGCCGGGAGCGGGCTCAGTTGCCGCCGCGGCCGTTGCCGCCGTTCCAGTTGCCGTTGCCGGGCCAGCCGTCCGCGTTGCCCTGGTCCGCGTCGCCCTGGCCGGCGTCGTCCTGGTCGGCGTCGTCCTGGTCGGGCGTGGGTGCGGGGGTGCTCGGCGCCGGCGGGGCGGGCGCGGGGCGGCCCTGCAGCAGCGCGGGGTCGGCCGGCGGGAACGCCGAGGTGGGCTTGTCGGCGAGGAAGGGCGCGAAGGCGTCGTGCCAGATGGTGGCCGGCATGTTGCCGCCGTAGCCGCCGACGTCCTGCTGCTCCTTGGGGTTGAACACCATGACGCTGGCCGCGTACTCGGGCATGACGCCGACGAAGGCCACCGAGTCCCGGCCCTGCGCGGTACCGGTCTTGCCGGCGATCGCGTGACCCGGGATGGCGGCCCGGGTGCCGGTGCCCTCGGGGCTGGCGGTGTCGCCGACGAGGATGTTGGCCAGCGTGTCGGCGATGTTCGCCGGGATCGCGTCCGGCGTGCACCGGTCGCCGCGGACCACGGGCTGGCCGTCGTCGCCGGTGAGCGGCTGGCCGTTGCGGTCGAGCACCTGGACCACCGGGATCGGGTCGCACTGGGTGCCCTGGGCGCCGAGGGTGGCGTACGCGTTGGCCAGGTCCAGCGGGCTGGTGGCCTCGGCGCCGAGCGTGAACGAGCCGAAGTTGCCGTCGATGATCTCGTCGGCGGAGTTCTGGGTGGGCTGGTCGAAGCTCATGCCCATCCGCTCGGCCATCCGCACCGGGCCCTCGACGCTGCCCAGCCGGTCCTCCAGCGCGAGGAAGTAGGTGTTCGACGAGCGGACCAGGGCGCCGACCATGTCGAGGGTGTCCGGGTAGTTGCCGGCGTTCTCGACGCAGTACATGCCGGTCGACCGCGACCGGTCGCCGCCGCAGGAGGGGCCGCGGAAGACCCGCGAGGTGTACTGGTTGCCCGGCGTGCTGATCACGGTGTTGGCCGGGATGCCGGCCTCGAGCGCCGCGGCGGCGGTGAACACCTTGTAGGTCGAGCCGGAGCCCTTGCTGGCCGCCGTGTGCAGGACGACGGACTCGCACTGCGGGTCCGCGCAGCCGTACTGCCGGTTGACGCTCATCGCCATGACCGCGCCGGTGCCCGGCTCCACGGCGGTGAACATGCCGGCGAGCTGGTCGCCCATCGGCAGGGTCTTGAGGACCGCCTGGTCGCCGAGGGTCTGCAGCTGCGGGTTCAGCGTCGTCTGGATGGTCAGGCCGCCGTTGTCCAGCTGCTCCTGGCTGATGCCGAGCACCTGGGTCAGGTACTGCTGCATGAAGGCGCAGAAGAACCCGCCGATCGCGGCGTCGATGCAGCCGTTGGGCGGGCTGATGCCCGGCGCCACCTGCACCGGCTCGGCCATGAGCGCGGCGAGCTGCTCCTCGGTCGTCCCGTCGAGGTGGTCGAGGTCGAACATCCGCTGCAGCACCTGGTTGCGGCGGGTCTGGCCGTTCTCCGGCTGGGTGATCGGGTCGTCGTTGGTCGGGCTCTGCACCAGCCCGGCGAGCATCGCCGCCTGGGGGAGGGTCAGGTCGGCGGCGTTGACGCTGAAGTACTTCTGGGCGGCGGCCTGGATGCCGTAGGCGCCCTGCCCGAAGTACACGATGTTGAGGTAGCGGGTGAGGATCTCGTCCTTGGAGTAGGTCTCCTCCAGCGCCAGGGCCAGCCGGGCCTCGCGGAGCTTGCGGGACAGGCCCTCGACGCCGTCCTGCTCGATGGCCTCCTGCCGCTCCTCGGCGCTGTCGGCGGTCTCCAGCAGGGTCTGCTTGACCAGCTGCTGGGTGATCGTCGAGCCGCCCTCCTGCACCGAGCCCGCGGCCACGTTGGTCACCGCGGCGCGCAGCGTGCCCTGCACGTCCAGGCCGTTATGGTCGTAGAAGCGCGAGTCCTCGATGTCGACCAGCGCCTGCTTCATCACGTCGGCGATCTGGTCGGACGCCACCACCGTGCGGTTGTGGGCGTAGAAGTTGGTGATCAGCGAGCCGTCGGCGGCGAGCACGCGGGAGTTGCCCGCGGGGGTCGCGTCGGTGAGCTCCACCGGCAGCGCGTCGAGCAGGGACGCGGAGTTGCGCGCCACCAGCCCGCTCCCGCCGACGAGCGGGAAGAGCAGGCCGGCGACGAGCGCGCCGGCCACGACGATCATCGCGACGAGCTTGCCCAGGACTCGGGCGCGGGAGGCAGCAGACATCGCTGCCAATGTACGGGCCCGGCGTGACCCGGACGGGTGATCAGGCGCGGCGCGCGGGCAGCACGCGGGTGCGCGGCACGCCGGTCGGCGTGTCGTCGTCGGGACCGGTCAGCGCCTCGGCCATGGTGCGCAGCCCGTCCAGGTCGTGGACGTCGCCGGCGGCCGCCGGGACCGCCCGCATCGCCACCTCCGGGTGGGCGCTGGTGAACCGGTCGGCCAGCCGCTGCTCGCGCGCGGCCACGGTCATCCGCTCGGCGTGCACCCGCAGGGCGCCGGCGGCCAGCGCCGCGGCCGGGTCGCCGTCCCCGTTCTCCGCGGCGGCCTCGGCGGCGGCCTCGGCGCGGGTGGCCGACAGCCGCGTGCTCGCCGGCGGGTGGGTGCGGTTGAGCACCAGCCCGGCCAGCGGCATCCCCTCGGCCGAGAGCCGGTCGACGAAGTAGGAGGCCTCGCGCAGCGCGTCCGGCTCCGGCGTCGCGACGACGACGAACCACGTGCCCGGCCGCCGCAGCAGCTCGTAGGTGGCGGTGGCCCGCTCGCGGAACCCGCCGAACATCGTGTCCAGCGCGGTGACGAACGCGGAGATGTCGCGCAGCAGCTGGCCGCCGAGGACCTTGCTGATGATCCGGCTGAAGAACATCAGCCCGGCCCCGGCCACCCGCAGCCCGGCCCGGCCGCCGGCGCGGGCCGGCGCGGTGAGCAGCCGGATCATCGTGCCGTCGAGGAACCGGCTCATCTTGTTGGGCGCGTCGAGGAAGTCCAGCGCCGACCGGGACGGCGGCGTGTCGACGACGATCAGGTCCCAGGTGTCGGCCGCCCGCAGCTGGCCCAGCTTCTCCATCGCCATGTACTCCTGCGTTCCGGAGAACGACGAGGACAAGGTCTGGTAGAAGGGGTTGGCCAGGATCTGCCCGGCCCGCTCGGGCGTCGAGTGCGCGGACACGATGTCGTCGAAGGTCCGCTTCATGTCCAGCATCATCGCGTGGAGCTCGCCCGCGGCCCCCGGGACGTCGACCCGCCGCGGCTCGTTGTCCAGCTCCACGAGGCCCAGCGACTGCGCCAGCCGGCGGGCCGGGTCGATGGTCAGGACGACGACGCGGCGGCCGGCCTCCGCGGCGGCCAGCGCGAGCGCGGCCGACGTCGTCGTCTTCCCGACCCCGCCGGAGCCGCAGCAGACGACGATCCGGGTGTCGCGGTCCTCGATGAGCGCGGCGAGGTCCATCGGCGGGGCGTGCCGGTCGGCCGCCGGCGACGCGGCGGCGCGGGCGGCGCTCACGCCGCCACCTCCGCGCCGAGGTGCTCCTCGAGCCGGTCGGCCAGCTCGAACAGGCAGCCGAGGTCCATCGGGCCGGGCAGCAGCGGCAGCTCGACCGTCGGCCGGTCGAAGGACTCCACCCGGGCGCGCAGCGCGTCCTGCGCCGCCCACCGCTGCGCGTGCTCGACCGCCTCCGCGGCCAGCGCGTCGGCCAGCGCGGGGTCGGCGGGCAGGCCCGCCGCGGTCAGCCCGGGCACGAGGTCGGCGCCGGTGACCGCGCCCTCGGCGGCCCGCACCAGTGCCGGCTCCGGCAGCACCGGCTCGGTGGCCATGTTCACGATCACCGAGCCGACGGGCAGCTTGGCCTCGGTCAGCTCGGCGATGGCGTCGGCGGTCTCCTGCACCGGCATGTCCTCGAGCAGGGTCACCAGGTGCACCGCCGTCTGCGGGGAGCGCAGCACCGCCATGACGCCGTCGCTCTGCGTCTTGATCGGGCCGGAGCGCGCCAGGCCCGCCATCTCGCTGGTCACGTTGAGGAACTTGGTGATCCGCCCGGTCGGCGGGGCGTCGACGACGACCGCGTCGTAGACCCGGTGGCCGTCCTTGCGCCGGGTGACCGCCTCCTTGATCTTCCCGGTGATCAGGACGTCGCGCAGACCCGGGGCGATCGTCGTGGCGAAGTCGACGGCGCCCATCTTGCGCAGCGCCCGGCCGGCGCGGCGGAGGTTGTAGAACATCTCGAGGTACTCGAGCAGGGCCTCCTCGACGTCGATCGCGAGCGCCCGCACCTCCCCGCCGTGGCGGGTGACCGCGACCCGGCGCTCCTCGTAGGGCAGGGGCGGGGTGTCGAAGAGCTGGGCGATGCCCTGGCGGCCCTCGCACTCCACGAGCAGGACGGTGCGGCCCTCGGACGCCAGGGCCAGGGCCAGGGCGGCGGCGACGGTGGTCTTGCCGGTCCCGCCCTTCCCGGTGACGACGTGGCAGCGCACGGGGAAGTCGGGGCTCACCCTGACCAGCCTAGGAGCACTCCGGGGATCGCGGCCCGCCGTGGGCGCAGCGCACCCGCCGCCGGGCCCCCGGCGCTGCGCTAGCGTCGTCGTCCATGAGTGAACCGGCCCGCCGCAGGTGGGAGTACGCCACCATCCCGCTGCTGATCCACAACACCAAGGCGATCCTCGACTCGTGGGGGACCGACGGGTGGGAGCTGGTGACGGTGCTGCCCGGCCCGACCGGCCCCGAGCAGCCGGTCGCCTACCTCAAGCGCCCGCTGGCCTGAGGCGCCGGCGATGACGCAGGGGATGCAGGCCCAGAGCTGGCACGCGCGGCTGCGCGAACTCGGCATCCGGCTGCCCCCGGTGGCCGCGCCGGTCGCCTCCTACGTGCCGGCCGTGCGCACCGGGGACCTGGTGTTCACCTCCGGCCAGCTGCCGTTCGTCGACGGCGGGCTGCGGCGCACCGGCAAGGTGGGCGGCTCGGTCGACCCCGAGGACGCCGCCGCCGACGCCAAGCTGTGCGCCCTCAACGCGCTGGCCGCCGTCGACGAGCTGGTCGGGCTGGACCAGGTGGCCCGGATCGTGCGCGTCGTCGGCTACGTGGCCAGCGCGGAGGGCTTCAGCGGCCAGCCGCGCGTGGTCAACGGCGCCAGCGAGCTGCTCGGGAAGGTGTTCGGCGACGCCGGACGGCACGCCCGCAGCGCGGTCGGCGTGGCCGAGCTGCCGCTGGGCGCGCCGGTGGAGATCGAGCTGACGGTCGAACTGCGCGGATGACGGCGATCCGCCCGGCGGCGACGGTCCTGCTGCTCCGCGACGGCGCGGAGGGGCTCGAGGTCCACCTGCTGCGCCGCACCCGCGGGATGCCCTTCGCCGGGGGGATGACCGCCTACCCCGGTGGCGGGGTGGACCCGCGCGACGGCGACACCGCCGTCGCCTGGGCCGGGCCGCCGCCCGCCGAGTGGGCGCAGGCGCTGGGCTGCGACGAGCGGGTGGCGCGGGAGCTGGTGTGCGCCGCCGTCCGCGAGACCTTCGAGGAGGCCGGCGTCCTGCTGGCCGGCTCGCCCGACGGCAGCGACGTCGTGCCGGACGTGTCCGGGGACGACTGGGAGGCCCAGCGGCAGGCGCTGCTCACCCGCGAGCTGTCCCTGGCCGGGCTGCTGGCCGGGCGTGGGCTGGCGCTGCGGGCGGACCTGCTGCGGCCGTTCGCGCACTGGATCACCCCGCCGCAGGAGACCCGCCGCTACGACACCCGGTTCTTCGTCGCGGCGCTGCCCGTGGGGCAGGAGGCCCGCGACGTCTCCGGCGAGGCCGACGAGGCCAGCTGGCTCACGCCGGAGGCCGCGCTGACCGAGATGCGGGCCGGCACGCGGCCGATGCTGCCGCCGACGATCCACACGCTGCGGCAGCTGTCGGCCTTCCCCGACGTGGCGGCCGCGCTGGCCGGGTCCCCGCCGGAGCCGCTGCACCCGATCATGCCCGAGCTGCGGACCACGCCCGAGGGACGCTTCGCCGAGCTGCCCGACGGCACCCGCATCGGCCTCGTGGTGCCGCTCCCCTCGTGACCCTCCGGGGCACACCGCGGCCAGGTGCCCGGAAGGGCCTCGGTGCCCCCCACGCTCGGCGCGGGCCCCTGCACCCAGGCCGATTGCTGCGCTGAGCCCTGCCCGCGCGCCTCGCGGGGCGGGTCGCCTCGGGTGCCTCGAACGCGAGAGGCCCGGAACCGTGGCGGTTCCGGGCCTCTCGCGTCCAGACGTTCAGCGCGCGCGGCGGCGGAGGCGGTCCTCGTCGAGGACGACGACCGACTTGCCCTGCAGCTGGATCCACCCGCGGTGCACGAAGTCGGCCAGTGCCTTGTTGACCGTCTCCCGCGAGGCGCCGACCAGCTGGGCCAGCTCCTCCTGCGTCAGGTCGTGCTTCACCCGCAGGCCGTCGGACTCGCGGCTGCCGAACCGGTCGGCCATCTGCAGCAGCGCCTTGGCCACCCGGCCGGGGACGTCGGTGAAGATCAGGTCGGCCACCGAGTCGTTGGTGCGGCGCAGCCGGCGGGCGAGCACGTGCAGCAGCCGCTCGCCGACCTCGGGGTGCGCCTCGATCCACGGGCGCAGCACCGACTGCGGCATCTTGGCCAGCTTGACGTCGGTCACCGCCGTGGCCGTGGCCGTGCGCGGGCCGGGGTCGAACACCGACAGCTCGCCGAACTGGTCGGAGGGGCCCATGACGGCCAGCACGTTCTCGCGGCCGTCGGGGGAGCGCCGGGACAGCTTGATCTTGCCGCTCAGCACGATGTAGAGGCTGTCGCCCGGCTCACCCTCGTTGAACACGACCCGACCGCGGGGCAGGGTGATCGTCTCCAGACGGCTGGCGACGGGGTCGACGGCGTCCTCCGAGAGTCCCTGGAAGAGCCCCGACTGGGCCAGCACCTCGTCCACCACGATTTCTCTCCACCCCACCGTTCCGCGTTCGACCTGCGGGGCGTCGGCCCCGCATCCAGACGGAGTCTAGGCGGCTGTGCGCACGGTCACCCGTTCGGAGACACACCGGGTGACCCGCCGGGGTGAGGAACGGCCCCGGGAGCGACGCGGTGTGAGGTCTCTCAGACCAGCGTCTCGGTGCTCTGGCGGACCCGCGACCGGCGGCGCCGGCGCCAGCGGGCCATCGCCCGGCGGATGCCCGAGGCGGCCAGCGTGTCGACCTCGCCCGGGGTCGCCGACTCGAGGAACTCGGCCACCTCGCGCGGCGACGTCGGACGGCGGAGGGGCTCCTCCACGCGCTCCATGACCAGCAGGAACGCGATGACCATCGGGGGGAAGAGGATGACGATGAGCGCGACCACGTCACCTCCATGGTCCGGTCGCTGCTGAGCGGGCCTGTACGACCATGGTGGCACGCCCCGGAGGGTGTCGCCGGTGACGCCTACCCTCGACCGCGTGTCCACGCCGGCCTACGCGCGCCCCGCTGCGCGCCGCGCTCCCGCCCGCCGTCCGGCCGCCGAGCCCTTCGACCCGGCCGAGACGCCGCTGGCCCGCACCCGCCGCGCCCGCCGGATGGCCCGTGAGCTGGCCGTCATCCACCCCGACGCGCACTGCGAGCTCGACTTCACCAACGCGTTCGAGCTCCTCGTGGCCACCGTGCTCTCGGCGCAGACCACCGACAAGACCGTGAACAAGGTCACGCCGGCGCTCTTCGCGAAGTACCCCGACCCGGTGGCGCTCGCCGGGGCCGACCGGGCCGACCTCGAGGAGATCCTCAAGCCCACCGGCTTCTTCCGCGCGAAGGCCAACTCGGTGCTCGGGCTGGCGCAGGCGCTGGTCGAGCGGTTCGACGGCGAGGTGCCCGGCCGGATGGCCGACCTGGTCACGCTGCCGGGCGTCGGCCGCAAGACGGCGAACGTCGTCCTCGGCAACGCCTTCGGCGTCCCGGGGCTGACCGTCGACACCCACTTCGGCCGGCTGGTCCGCCGCTTCGGCTGGACCGCCGAGGAGGACCCGGTCAAGGTCGAGGCCGAGGTCGCCGAGCTGGTCCCCAAGCGCGACTGGACCATGTTCAGCCACCGCGTGATCTTCCACGGCCGGCGCGTCTGCCACGCCAAGAAGGCCGCCTGCGGGGCGTGCGGGCTGGCCCGCTGGTGCCCGTCCTACGGCATCGGGCCCACCGACCCCGAGGCGGCGACGAAGCTGGTCAAGACGCCCGCGGCGTCGGACACCGAGTGAGCGCCCGGCGCGCGGCCGCGCTGCTGGCCGGCCTCGGGGTGCTGCTGTCGTCCTGCACCGCCGCGGCCGACGAGCCCCCGGCGCCCGAGCGGGCCACCGTCGCGGGGACGCGGACGGACCTGGCGGCCTGCCCGGAGCAGCCCGACGAGCCGGCCGCCGACGGCGACCTGTCGGGCGTCGCGCCGATCGAGTGCTTCAGCGGCGGCACCCTCGACCTCGGCCGCGCGCCGGGCGTGCCCACCGTGCTCAACCTGTGGGCGAGCTGGTGCGGCCCCTGCCGGGAGGAGCTGCCGCTGGTGCAGCAGCTCGCCGACACCGCCGGCGACCGCGTCCGGGTCGTCGGCGTGATCAGCCAGGACGGCGTCCCGCAGGCGGCGTCCTTCGCGGAGGACGCCGGGGTGACGCTCCCCGGCGCGTTCGACGGGCACGGCGACGTCGCCGCGGCGCTCGGGCTGCGCGGGCTCCCGCACACGGTGTTCCTCGCCGCCGACGGGTCGGTGGCCTCCGTGCGGACCGGCGCGGTCGAGTCCCTCGACGAGCTGCGCGGCCTGGTCGCCCAGCACCTCGGGGTGCAGCTGTGACCGGGCTCCTGCCCGGCGCCGACACCACCGGCCTGCCGGACTACCTGCTGCGGCTGGTGGCCGCGGCGGCCGACCTCCCGCTGCGGCACCGCCTGCAGGCGGCCACCGACACCGCGCGCCGGTCGGCGGTGCTCATCCTCTTCGGCGAGGGCCCGCGCGGCGCCGACGTCCTGCTCATCGAGAAGTCCGCGCGGCTGCGCACGCACGCCGGGCAGCCGGCCTTCCCCGGCGGCGGCGCCGACCCGGGGGAGGACTACCCGGTGGGCACCGCGCTGCGGGAGGCGCAGGAGGAGGCCGGCGTCGACCCGGCCGGCGTCCGGGTGCTCGCCACGCTGCCCGAGCTGTTCCTCGGGCCGTCGGACAACCTCGTCGTCCCCGTCCTGGCCTGGTGGGACGACCCCCGCGACGTCGCGGTCGGCGACCCGCGGGAGGTGGCCCGGGTGGCCCGGGTGCCGCTGGCCGACCTCACCGACCCCGTCAACCGGTTCCGCGTGCGCCACCCGGCCGGCTACGTCGGGCCGGCGTTCGGCGTCGCGGAGATGGTCGTGTGGGGCTTCACGGCGGCGCTGCTCGACGCCGTCCTCGAGGCCGCGGGCCTCGCGCGGCCCTGGGACGTCCGCGACGTGCGCCCGCTGGCGGCGGCCGGTGCGCGGCCGGCGGCCGCGCCCGGGTCGCTGGGGGAGGGCGGCGCCGAGGACGCCGCCGCGCCGACGGTGGCCGACGGCGCGACCGGGGACGCCGCGACAAGTACGGTTCCGCGGCGATGAGCAGGATCTGGAGGCGCCGCCTCCCCGCGGCGCTGACCGGCGCGGCGCTGGCGGCCGGGGTGCTGGCCGGCTGCGGCTCCGGCGACGACGACGGCGGCGGCGGTGCCGCGGCGCAGCCGAGCCCCGGGGCGTCGCTCGGCACGGTCACCACGGCCGAGGACGGCGTCCAGGAGGTCACCATCCAGACGCCGGACGACTACGTGTTCGTCCCCGACACCTTCACCGTGGCGCCCGGCCGGGTCCGGCTGACGGTGCAGAGCACCGCCACCCAGGCCACCCACAACTTCCGCTTCACGCCCGGCGCCGGCGTCGAGGAGATCCCCGAGGAGATCCCGCTGCTGGCCGCGGGGGCGACGGAGACCATCGAGTTCGAGGTCACCGCCCCCGGCGACCACCCGTTCGAGTGCAGCTTCCACGTGCAGCTGGGTCAGACCGGCGTCATGACGGTGCGCGGCTGACCCATGTCGCTGGTCGACCTCGTCCTCATCGTGCTGGCCCTGGTCTTCGCCTTCACCGGCTTCCGGCAGGGCCTGCTGGTGTCGGCCACGTCGTTCCTCGGCTTCCTCGGCGGCGCGGTGCTCGGCGCCCAGCTGTCCGGGCCGGTCGCCGACCGGCTCGACGGCTCCCCGGTCACCCGGGTGTTCGCCGCGCTCGTCGTCGTCCTGGCGGGGGCGCTGCTCGGGCAGGTGCTGGCCGGCGCGATCGGGCGGGCGGTGCGCCGCCGGGTCACCTGGGAGCCCGCGGAGGTGCTCGACTCGGTCGCCGGCGCCGTGGTGTCGGCGATCGCGGTGCTGCTCGTGGCGTGGATGGTCGCCACCCCGCTGGCCACCGCGCCGTTCCCCGGGCTGGCCGGGCAGGTGCGCAACTCGGCGCTGGTGCAGGCGGTGGACCGGGCCGTGCCCGACGGCGTCCGGGCGGTCTACGACTCGCTGCGCGAGGCGATCGACCGGCGCGGGCTGCCCGACGTCCTGGACCCGCTCACGCCCACCCAGGCCCGCGAGGTCGAGGCGCCGGACGCGACGCTGGCCGCGAGCCCGGTCGTCGGGCAGGTGCAGGGGTCGGTCGTGAAGATCCGCGGCATCGCGCCGTCGTGCTCGCGGCAGATCGACGGCTCCGGGTTCGTCTACGCGCCCGGCCGGGTGATGACCAACGCGCACGTGCTCGCCGGCGTGGACGCCCCGGTCGTCGAGGCCGAGGGCGAGGAGTACGACGCCACGCCGGTGTACGTCGACGAGGAGGTCGACGTCGCGGTGCTCGCCGTCCCGGACCTCCCGCAGGTGCCGCTGGCCTTCGCCCCGGCGGCCGCCGGCACCGGGGACGACGCGATCATCATGGGCTACCCGGGTGGCGGGGAGCTGTTCATCGGCCCGGCCCGCGTCCGCGACGAGGGCCCGATCAGCGGCCCGGACTTCCGCAACGCCCGCACCGTGCAGCGCGACGTCTACGCGCTCTACGGCGAGGTGCGCGCCGGCAACTCCGGCGGGCCGCTGTTCGACCCGGCCGGGCAGGTCCTCGGCGTCGTGTTCGCCTCGGCGATCGACGACCCCTCCACCGGCTACGCGCTCACCGCCCAGCAGGTCGCGCCCGCCGCCACCGCCGGCGCCACCGCCACCGCCGAGGTCGACACCGGCCCGTGCGAATGACTCAGCCGGCCGCCCAGTCCGTGATCGCCGCCGTGACCTCGGTGGCGGCCTCCTCGGGCGGGAAGTGGCCGATGCCGGGGAGCTCGCGCCACTCGTAGGCGCCGGCCACGTAGCGGCCCGAGCCGCGGGCGGTCCGCGGCAGGACCAGCGGGTCGGCGGCGCCGTGCAGCTGCAGGGTCGGCGCGGTGACCGGCGCGGCCATGCGGCGGGCGTAGCGCAGCCCGTCGGGGCGCAGCTGGGAGCGCCCGGCCCAGCGGAAGTACTCCATCGAGCCGTAGGCCGCCTGCGGGATCCGCGCAGCCGACCGGTACCGCTCCACGGCCTCGGCGAAGTCGGCGGTGTGCGTCCAGTCCCGCCCGGCCCAGTTGCGGAGGAACTCCGCGACCGGGTCGTCGTCGGTGCGGGTCAGCCGCCGCTCGGGCAGCCGCGGCACCTGGAAGCCCAGCACGTGCCGCAGCGCCCGCCGCTGGGCGGGGTCGCGCAGGCCGGCGCGCAGCAGCCGCGGGTGGGCCATCGAGACGACGACGAGGCGGCGCACGCTGCGCGGGTGCAGCGCGGCCATCGTCCAGGCGACCAGCCCGCCCCAGTCGTGCCCGACGACGACGGCGTCCCGCTCGCCGAGGGCGCGGACCAGCGCCGCGACGTCGCCGGCCGCCGTCGGCAGGTCGTAGCCGCGCGGCGGCTTGTCGCTGGCGCCGTAGCCGCGCAGGTCCGGCGCGACCGCCCGGAAGCCGGCCGCGGCGAGGGCGGGCAGCTGCGCGCGCCAGGTCCACCAGAACTGCGGGAAGCCGTGCAGCAGGAGCACCAGCGGGCCCTCGCCGGCCTCGGCCAGGTGCAGCCGGACGCCGTTGGCGGAGACGTCGCGGTGGATCCAGGAGCCGGGCAGCAGGACGCTGGTGGCGTCGGGGCGCTCCTCGGCGGGAGCGCCCCCGGACCTCGCGACGCTCAGACCAGGTAGCTGTCGGGGGAGCGCCGCTCGACGCGCCCGTTGCTCACCGTCGGCAGCGCGCGGCGCCGCTGACCGGGCTGCTCGCGGTGCATGACCTCGGGCAGCTCGCGCAGCGACTCCATCGTCCGCTCGGGCTTGTCGATCCGCTTGATCATCCGCATGCCGATCAGCGCGACGAGGCCGGCGACGAGCAGCAGGCCCACGGTGACGATGAGGTAGGAGACCCAGCGGGGCAGGCCCAGCCAGGTGAACAGCTCGGCGAGCATGACGAACAGGTAGAAGCCGGCGAAGGCCACGAGCACCCCGGCCGCGGCGAACAGCCCGGCGCTGACGCCGGCCTTCTTCGCCGAGCGGCCGACCTCGGTCTTGGCCAGCTCGATCTCCGCGCGGATCAGCGTGGACATGTCGGCCATGGCGCTCTGCACCAGCGCCCCCACCGAGGAGTCGTCGGTGCCGGCATGCCGCGCGGCGGGCTGGGTGGACGACGCGCTGTGGGCCACGGGGGCTCCTCCCTGGTCGGGCTGGTCGGACGGCCGCGGACGGCCTGGGGAGGATCTTGCCCCGTGACCGCCCGGATCACGCACCCGGAACCCGATCGGGCCGCCGGGGACGCGGGAGACCCGCCCCGCGCCGCGGCGCGGGGCGGGCCTCCGGTGCCTCAGTCCTCGGAGCCGCTGGTGGCGGGCAGCTTCTCCTTGATCAGGTTCATCACCGAGGAGTCGGTCAGCGTGGTGACGTCGCCGAGCTCGCGGTTCTCGGCCACGTCGCGCAGCAGCCGCCGCATGATCTTGCCGGAGCGGGTCTTGGGCAGCTCCTGGACGACCATGATCTGGCGCGGCTTGGCGATCGGTCCGATGTCCTTGGACACGTGGGTGCGCAGCTGCTGCACCAGGTCCTCGCCGGAGTCCTGGGCCGACCCGCGGAGGATGACGAACGCGACGATGCCCTGCCCGGTGGTCGGGTCCGACGCGCCGACGACCGCGGCCTCGGCGACGGCGGGGTGGGCGACCAGCGAGGACTCGACCTCGGTGGTGGAGATCCGGTGGCCCGAGACGTTCATGACGTCGTCGACCCGGCCGAGCAGCCAGATGTCGCCGTCGGCGTCCTTCTTGGCCCCGTCCCCGGCGAAGTAGACCTCCTTGCCGAACCGCGACCAGTAGGTGTCGACGTAGCGGTCGTCGTCGCCCCAGATGGTGCGCAGCATCGCCGGCCAGGGCTGGGTGAGCACCAGCAGGCCGGTGGCGTCGTCGCCGAGCTCGTTGCCCTCGTCGTCGACGACCTTGGCCGAGATGCCGGGGAACGGCGTCTGCGCGGAGCCGGGCTTGAGGTCGGTCACGCCGGGCAGCGGCGTGATCATGTGTGCGCCGGTCTCGGTCTGCCACCAGGTGTCGACGATCGGGCAGCGGCCGCCGCCGATGTTCTCGTGGTACCAGAGCCACGCCTCGGGGTTGATCGGCTCGCCGACCGAGCCGAGCACCCGCAGCGAGGTGAGGTCGAAGCCGGCGGGGATGTCCTCGCCCCACTTCATGAAGGTCCGGATCACCGTCGGCGCGGTGTAGAGGATCGAGACGCGGTACTTCTCGATCAGCTCGAACCAGCGGCCGCGGTGCGGGGTCTCCGGGGTGCCCTCGTACACCACCGACGTCGCCCGGTTGGCCAGCGGCCCGTAGACGATGTAGCTGTGGCCGGTGACCCACCCGACGTCGGCGGCGGTCCAGTAGACGTCGGTGTCGGGCTTGAGGTCGAAGGTCGCCCAGTGCGTGTAGGCGACCTGGGTGAGGTAGCCGCCGGAGGTGTGCAGGATGCCCTTCGGCTTCGCCGTCGTCCCGGACGTGTACATGATGTAGAGCGGGTGCTCGGCGTCGAAGGCCTCGGGCGTGTGCTCGGGCGACTGCCGGTCGACGACGTCGTGCCACCACAGGTCGCGGCCCTCGGTCCACGCGACGTCCTGCTCGGTCCGCCGGACCACCAGCACGTTGCGGACGCCCTCGGTGCGGCTGACGGCGTCGTCGACCGCGGGCTTGAGCGCGCTGGGCGCCCCGCGCCGGTAGCCCCCGTCGGCGGTGATGACCAGGACGGCGCCGGCGTCGGTGATCCGGCTGGCCAGCGCGTCGGCGGAGAAGCCGCCGAAGACGACCATGTGGACGGCGCCGATGCGGGCGCAGGCGAGCATCGCGACGATCGTCTCGGGGATCATCGGCATGTAGATGGCGACCCGGTCGCCGGCCTGCACGCCCAGCTCGAGCAGCGCGTTGGCCGCGCGGCAGACGTCCTCGGTGAGCTGGGCGTAGGTGATCGTGCGGGTGTCGCCCGGCTCGCCCTCCCAGTGGTAGGCGACCTGGTCGCCGTGGCCGGCCTCGACGTGCCGGTCCAGGCAGTTGTAGGCGACGTTGAGCTTCCCGCCGACGAACCACTTGGCGAACGGCGGGTCGGTCCAGTCGAGGACCTCGTCCCACTCCTGGGTCCAGCTCAGCCGGCGCGCCTGGGTCTCCCAGAACGCCAGCCGGTCGGCCTCGGCCTGCTCGTATACGTCCGGGCCCACGTTGGCGGACGCGGCCAGCTGCTCCGGCGCCGGGAACCGGCGGCCCTCCGACCCGGTCGACTCGCTCACGTGTGCTCCCTCCGTCTCGTCGCTGCGCACGCCGTGCCGGCGGCGTGTCCCAGCACACACCGTAGGGGCCCGGGCCGCGCGCGGGGTCGGGGACCGCAACGTCGTTGCAGCAGACTGGGGCCGTGGACGGCGGACCGCAGGCGGTCGTGGCGGCCCGGGTGCCCGGGGCCGCCGGCCTCGGCCTGCTCGCCCCGCCGTCGGCGCGCCCGTTCCCGGCCACGCTGCTGGCCGACCCGGACTGGACGGCGGGGCGGGTCGCGGCGCTGGGCCGCCGGTACCGCAGCACCGACCGGCGGGTGCTCGCCACCGTGTGGTGGTACTCGGCGTCGGCGGTGCTGCTGACGCCGGTCGCCGCCGGGCTGGCCACCGGCCGGCCGCTGTCGGCCCGGGCGGCCGACACGACCCTGTACGAGATCGCCGGCGGCACGGTGCTGGCCGCGGTCTCGCGGGCGCCCGCGGGCCCCGATCCGGCGGCGGAGCTGCGGGAGGCGCTGGGGTCCGCGATCGCCGCGGTGGCCGCGGCCGGCGGGGTCCGCGAGCGGCCGCTGTGGGCGGTGGCCACCGACTCGCTGGCCGGCCGGCTGCTCGCCGTCGGGCGGGCGCTCGGCGACGTGGGGACGACCACCGCGCTGGCCGCGCCGCTCGCCGCGGCCGTCGGCGGCCCGATGCCCGCACCCCGGTACACCGACGTCGGCGGCGTCCGGTTCGTCCGCCGCGCCTCCTGCTGCCTGCTGTACCGGCTGCCCGGCGAGGCCCTGTGCACCGCCTGCCCCGGCCGGCCGCCGGCGGACCGGCAGGTGCTGCTGGAGGCCGCCGCGGGCCTCTGGTGAGTCAGCGGTCCAGCGCGCGGGCGATCACGAAGTGCAGGTCCTCGACGCCCTCCCCGGTGAGGGCCGAGACCGGCACCGCGTCAGGGTAGGCGGTGCACAGGGCCGCCGTCCACGCCGGCGGGGCGACGTCGGCCTCGCCGAGCGCGAGCAGCTCCCGGTGGTCGCGCGCAGCGATCTCGCAGGGGTCGCCGCGCACCGCCGTCACCTGGCCCGTGGCGTCGGGCGCCGAGGCGCCGACGACGTGCAGCACGAGCTCGGCCTCGGCGACCTCTCGAGCGTGGCGCGGAAGGCGTCGACCAGCTGGTGGGGGAGGTGGCGGACGAAGCCGAGGGTGTCGGTGAGCGTGTGGGGCCGGCCGTCGGGGTGGCGGACAGCGCGTCCTGCACGAGGACGTCGGCACCGGTGAGCCGGTTGAGCAGCGCCGACTTCCCGGCGTGGGGGTAGCCAGTGAGCGCCACGGAGGGCACCCGGTCGCCGCGGCGGCGGCTGCGGGTGCGCTGCCGCCGGGCGGCGGTTGCTGCACCTGACGCCGCAGCACGGGCATGCGCCGGCGCGGGTGGCGCCGCCCGGACTCCGGCCGCTGCTCGCCCGGGCCGCGCACCCCGGTCCCCGCCGCGCCGGCGCCGCGCCCACCGCCGAGCCGCGGGAGCTGGTAGGCGAGCTGGGCGAGCTCCACCTGAGCGCGGCCCTCGCTGATGCGGGTGCGCTGCGCGAAGACGTCGAGGACCAGTGCGGTCCGGTCGACCACCCGGGCGCCCACGCGGTCCTCCAGGTTGCGGAGCTGCGCAGGGGAGAGGTCGCCGTCGCAGCACCGCCTGCGGCGGCCGTCGCCCTCGCCGCCGTTCCCCGGCCGTCCGGCCCCTGCCGTCCCCAGCCGCCACGCGCCTGGCATCCCGGCCGTCATGCCGGGGAGGAGAACCGTGCTGGCCCGGCGGCCCGGGGGGGGGGGGGGGGCGGCCCGGGCCGGCCCCCCGCCGGGGCGCCCCCCCCCCCCCCCCCCCCCCACCCCCCCAACCCCCCCCCCCCCCCCCCCCCCCCCCCCCCCCCCCCCCCCCCCCCCCCCCCCCCCCCCCCCCCACCGGGAGGGGGCGACCCGACCTACCGCCCGGCCTACAGGCAGTCCCCGTGGCTGTGGGCGAGGGGGGTGACGAAGTCGCCGACAGCACCGGGCCCCGACATCGCGATCGGCTTGGCGAGGGTCGCGCCGATCGGGCGGTACAGCCGTGTCTCCGCGGGGAGGTTCTGGCCGGGACAGGCCGCCTGGCCGGACCCGGCGGCAGCGGGCGTGGCCGTGAGGGCGACGAAGGCGGTGGCGGCTGCCACCACGGCGAGACGACGGGACATCGGAACAGCCCTCCGTTCCTGTGACGGGGCCGCCGTGGAAGGCGGCCGTTCTCGCTCGTGATCAGGGCAGGCAGCCCTGCACGTGGCGCTCCTGCCGGTCGACCAGGGTCCGGTCGCCGGCCTGGACGAGCAGTCCCGTGGCCGTGATCGTGAACGGCGTTCCCTGCTCCGACTCGCCGACCGCGTGGAACGTGCTGGTCATCGTCAGGACGCCGTCGCGCGGCTGCACGCCCCACCGGTCGGTGTACCGGGTGGTGTACGTGTGAGAGCCCGAGTGGACCACGAGCGTTCCCTCCGTCACGGAGCGTGCGTCGAGCACGGTGGGGTCGACCTCACCGCTCTCGGTCAGCGCGACGACCTGCGCGTCGGTCAGGCCGCCGACCGTCGACCGCAGCCGGATCGTCTGGGTACCGGTGAAGTCGGCGGTCTCCTGCGGGGTGCACAGGCCGGTGTCCCCCTCGGCGCCGGTGGCCTCGTGGCTCTCCTGCACCGGGACCGTCACGACGTAGTCGGTGGATGCCAGCGCTGCCGAGGCTGCCGAGGGAACCACCACCCCGGCCGCCGTCAGCGCGGCCACGACAGCGGTTCGTCGTCCGCGGCGGAGGCGCACGGAGGGACCGGACCGTGCCGCACCGGCCCGACCGGGGACCGCCGGTGCGGGACGCCGAAGCTGCGAAGAGGTGTTCATCGGGACCTCCACGGACGGGTGGACGGACGGGTGGAGCCTCCCGGCACAGCCGGGCCGGTACATCGGGCCGGAGGTGGGTTCGCCTCCGTCCACCGGTGGAGCCGCATCGGTCCGCGGACGGATCCCCCGGAGGTCGCGGGCGGCTACCGTTCCCCCGTGACCCGGCGCCGGGTGCTGTTCCGCCGGCCGGCGGGGACAAGGCTGCTCGGGACGTCCCCCGGGGAGTGGGTCCCCGCCGTCGCGCTGGCCGGGGCGTGTGTCGCCGAGGCGCTCCTGGGTGCGGGCTCCCGCCACCCGGCCGCGGACGCGGTCGCCGGAGGCCTCGCCGCGTTGGCCCTCGTGGCGCGGCGCCGCGCGCCGGTCCTCGTCCTGCTGGTGGCCTGCGGCACGATCCTGCTACCGGCTGCCGCCGACGGAGCGTCCCAGCTGGCCACCCAGGCGGCGGTGATCGTCGTCGGCGTCTACGCGTGCGGCCGCCACGGGCGCACACCGTGGGCCTGGCTGGGCATCCCGATCGGGTCGGCGGCCGTGTTGCTCCAACTCGCCTGGGACCCGCTCGACACCGTCTCGTCGTCCTGGCAGTGGGCGCTCAACCCCATCTGGATCCAGGCCCTCGGAGCGTGGGTGCGCCAGCAGGCCGGCGCCGTCGAGCGGACGCGGGCGGAGGTCGAGGTGCGCGCGGCGGCGGCCGCCGCCGAGCAACGGGTGCGCATCGCGCAGGAGGTGCACGACGTGCTCGCCCACGATCTGGTCGTCATGCTGGTCCAAGCCGACGTCGCCGACGAGCTGCTCGAGTCCGACCCGGACCGCGCCCGCCGGGCGTTGGCCCACGTCCAGGCCACGGGCCGCTCGGCCATCCGGGACGTCCGCGGGGTGCTGGAGGCCCTGCGCGGACCGTCGGACACCTGCGGTCAGGATTCGCGGCGGCCGGTCGTCGAGCAGATCGAGGCGGTCGTGGCCGCCGTCCGCGCAGCGGGGCTGCCCGTCTCACTCGTCGTGGCCGGCGAGCCGAGTTCGGTGGACCCGGCGACCGGAGCGGTGGCTCTCCGTGTGGTCCAGGAGGCGCTCACCAACGTGCTGCGGCACGCCGGGCGGCCCGCGACCGAGGTCCGGCTGGCGGTGGCCGACGCGCGGCTCGCCGTGCGGGTGCACAACGCCCCCGGTCCCGGACCGCTGCGACCCGGCTCCGGTGGGCGTGGGCACGGCCTGCCCGGGATGCGCGAGCGGGTCGCCACCGTCGGGGGCACGTTCACCGCGGGTCCGGACCGCGCGGGTGGGTTCACCGTGGCGGCGGAGCTGCCGCTGCCCGACGAGGCGGGCGGTGCCGGGTGATCCGCGTCCTGATCGCCGACGACCAGGAGCTGGTGCGGGAGGGGCTCGCCCTCATCCTCGGCGCGCAGTCCGACATCGCCGTGGTCGCCACCGCCCGTGATGGCGTCGAGGCGGTCACCCTGTCCCGGCAGCTCGCCCCGGACGTCGTCCTGATGGACGTGCGGATGCCCCGGCTCGACGGCATACAGGCCACTCGGCGGATCCAGGAGGCGGTGGCCGGCTGCCGCGTCCTCGTGCTGACGACCTACGACCTCGACGAGCACGTCCTCGGCGCGCTCGCGGTCGGCGCGAGCGGCTACCTGCTCAAGGACACGCCGCGTCAGTCCCTGCTCGCGGCGGTGCGCGCCGTCGCCGAGGGGGACGTCCTCCTCGACCCCGGGGTCACCCGCCGTCTGGTTCACCACCACCTGCGCGGGCCGGCCACCCCCGCCGTCCGGCGGCTCCTCGACCGGCTCACCCAGCGGGAGGGTGAGGTGCTCCGCGCGGTCGGCCGCGGCGCGACCAACGCCGAGATCGCCGTCGAGCTCGGGATCGGCGAGGCCACGGTCAAGACGCACGTGGCCAAGCTGCTCGACAAGCTCGGCGCCCGCGACCGGATCCGGCTGGTGGTCCTCGCCCACGAGGCCGGGCTCGTCGAGCCGTCGCCCCGGCGCGCGTGAGGGACCTCAGGGGAGGAAGAGCATCGAGTCACCGAACTCGTGCCACAGGTAGGCGCCGGCCGCGGCCGCCTCGTAGGCGCGCTCGACCAGGTCCCGGCCGGCCACCGCCTCCAGCAGCAGGAGGTGGCTGGCCTCCGGCTCGTGCAGGCCGGTGACCAGCCCGGTCACCGCGCGGGCCGGCCGGTCCGGGCCCAGCACGAGGTCGGTCCAGCCCTCGCCGGGCCGGGTGACGCCGTCCTCGCCGGTCACGGTCTCCAGCGCCCGGGTGACCGTGGTGCCGACGGCGACCACCCGCCGCCCGGCCGCCCGCGTCACGGTGACCAGCCGCGCGGTGACCGCGGGGACCCGGTAGCGCTCCGGTGCCGGCGGCTCGTGCAGCTCGGGGCTGGAGACGCCCGCGTGCAGCACCAGCGGCACCACCGGGACACCGCGGGCCATCAGGCGGACCAGCAGGCGGTCGGTGAACGGCCGGCCGGCGCTGGCGTTCTCCGCGCTGCCCGGCTCGGTGGCGTAGACGTTCCGGACGTCGTCGAGCTCGACCGGCCCGCGCAGGTGGCGGTAGCGGACCGGCTCGCCGTGCCGGGCCAGGTAGGCGGGGACGGTCACGGCCGGCTCGGCGACCGCCCGCCACAGCCGTCCCGGACGCGCCGGCTCGGGGAAGCCGGCGCGCAGGACCAGCCGGACGCCGCCGGGCAGCAGGAGCGCGGCGCCGGGCTCGAGGCCGGTCTCCGGGCCGTCGTCGGCCGGGCGGCGCACCTCGACCACCCAGGTCCCGTCGTCGAGCACGGTCGAGACGTGCACCGGCGTGCGGGAGCCGTCGGCGCGGCGGGCGGTCAGGCGGGCCGGCAGCGTCGCCGAGGTGTTGACCACGACCAGGTCCCCGGGCTCGAGCAGGCCGGGGAGGTCGCGGAACCGGGCGTGGGTGAGGCTGCCCGGGCGGACGGCCATCAGCCGGACGCCGTCCCGGGCCAGCCCGCGGCGCTCCGGCGGCTCGCCGGCCTCCGCCCCCATGGGCA
Source organism: Geodermatophilus sp. SYSU D00879 (assembly GCF_054050375.1). Taxonomy (NCBI): domain Bacteria; kingdom Bacillati; phylum Actinomycetota; class Actinomycetes; order Geodermatophilales; family Geodermatophilaceae; genus Geodermatophilus; species Geodermatophilus sp. SYSU D00879. Next base: position 12,818 of record NZ_JBJGZF010000007.1, on the reverse strand, counting down.
CGGCGACGGCGGTCACCGGTGCGCCGCCGTCGCGAGATCGGCGACCCGCACGCGCGGGCCGGGCGGGTCCCCCTCCAGCAGCGTCAGCAGCGCCGGGGCGACGTCGGCGGGGTCAGCGAGGCCGGCCGGGTCCGCGCCGGGGTCGGCGGCGGCGTGCATGTCGGTGGCCATGTCGCCCGGGTCGACGGCGACCACGCGCAGCGCCGGGTGCTCGACGGCGAGCACCGCGGTGAGCAGGTCGAGCGCGGCCTTGCCCGCTCCGTAGCCGCCCCATCCGGGGTAGGCCTCGACGGCGGCGTCGCTGCTGATCGACACGACCGTCCCGCGGGCGCGCTCCAGGGCGGGCAGCGCCGCCTGCACCAGCGCGAGCGGGGCGACGGCGTTGGTCCGCAGCAGGTCCTCCAGCGCCGCCGGCGGGAGGTCGGCCAGCCGCGGCAGCGGGACGGGGCCGAGCGCGGAGGCGTTGTTGACCAGCAGGTCGAGGCGGTCGCCGGCGGCGGCGGCGAGCGCGGTGCGGTGGGCCGGGTCGGCGACGTCCCCCGGCACGGCGGTGACCAGGTCGGGACGGGGGAGCCCGGCGACGGCGGTGGCCAGCCGGCCGGCGTCCCGGGCGTCGACGACGAGCCGCCACCCGCGGCGGGACAGCTCGGTGGCGAGGGCGAGCCCGAGGCCGCGGGAGGCCCCGGTGACCAGTGCGGTGGGTGTCATGCGGCTACCGTGGGACCTGAAGTCGACTTGAGGTCAAGGGGGCGCCGTGGAGCTGCTCGCGATCGGGGAGGTGGCCGCCCGGTCCGGCCTGGCGCCGTCGGCCCTGCGGTACTACGAGGCGGAGGGGCTGATCGCCGCGAGCCGCACCCCCGGCGGCGCGCGGCGCTACCCCCGCTCGGTGCTGCGCCGGCTGGCGTTCGTCCGCGCGGCGCAGAACGTCGGGCTGTCGCTGCCGGAGATCCGCGAGGCGCTGGCCACGCTGCCCGACGGGCGCACGCCCTCGGCGCGCGACTGGGCGCGGCTGTCCCGCGGCTGGCGGGACCGGCTCGACGCGCAGATCGCCGCGCTCGAGCAGTTGCGCGACGGGCTGACCTCCTGCATCGGCTGCGGCTGCCTCTCGCTGACGTCGTGCGCGCTGTCCAACCCGGGCGACGCCGCGGCGGCGGAGGGCCCCGGCGCCCGGCGGCTGTCCCCACTGCTGCGCCGCGTGCCGCCGGCCGGCCGCGCGGGCTGAGCGCCTCGCGAGGGCCGCCGGAGGCGGGCATGATCCGTCCGGGACCGAGTCGCGGGACGCCGCCGGGGAGGACAGCCGCATGACCCTCATGCCCGCCGCCTTCATCGGCCACGGCAACCCGATGAACGCCCTGGAGCGCAACCGCTACACCGACGCCTGGCGCGCCTTCGGCCGCGCGGTGCCCCGGCCGCGGGCGATCCTCGTCGTCTCCGCGCACTGGTACGTGCACGCCACCGCGGTGACGGCGATGCCGCGCCCGCGCACCATCCACGACTTCTTCGGCTTCCCGGACCAGCTCTTCGACGTCTCCTACGACGCCCCGGGGCTGCCCGAGCTGCACGAGCAGGTGTCCGACGTCGTGTCCCCGACCTGGGTGGGCGCCGACCTCGACAGCTGGGGGATCGACCACGGCGCCTGGTCGGTGCTGGTGCACGCCTTCCCCGACGCGGACGTCCCCGTGGTGCAGCTGTCGATCAACGCGCTCAAGGGCCCGGACTACCACCTGCAGATGGGCGCGGCCCTGGCGCCGCTGCGCGAGGACGGCGTCCTGGTGATCGGCAGCGGCAACGTGGTGCACAACCTCGGCGGGGTCAGCCGCGCGCTGCCCGACGCCGGCTTCGACTGGGCGCAGCGCTTCGACCAGGCCGCGCGCGAGGCCATGCTCACCGACCCCGGCGCGGTGGGCCGCCTGGACGGGCACCGGGACTTCGACCTCGCCGTCCCCACGCCCGACCACTTCCTGCCGCTGCTGTACGTCGCCGGCATGGCCGGGGCCACCGGGACGACGGCGGAGGTGCTGGTCGACGGCTACGCCTACGGGTCGCTGTCGATGACCTCGTACACGGTCGGCATGCCCGCGCCCGGCGCCGAGGGCGGCGGCTTCGCCGCGCCGCTGCCCGAGGGGCCCCCGCCGGACGGCGCCAATATCTAGCCGCCCGCCGGAGCGGTGACCGGTTCACTCCGCAGCGTGACGGCGAGCCGACGGGACGAAGGGGTCCGTCACCGATCGATGTCACGGTCGTTCCCCCCGGACAGTGACGCCGCTCGTGTCCTGACATCCCCGGGGGGTCCCGTTGTCGTCCGCTCGCCGTTCCCCGTCCCGCAGGCCCCGTGGCCGCCGGGCGCTGCTCGTCGCCGGCCTGGTCGCCGCGGCGGTCGCGACGCCCGGGGTGGCCGCAGCCGCTCCGGGCGACGCCCCCACCGACCCGCTGGAGGGCGTCGTCACGACGCTCGAGCAGGCGGTGGCCGGGGAGGGCGGGGACGCCACCGCGCCTCCGGCGCTGCCCGGCACCGGTGCGCTCCCGCCGCCGGACGCCGGCCAGCAGGCGCCCACCGAGCCGACCCCTGCGGAGGAGGGCCCGGTCCCGCCGCTGCCGGAGGCGCTCGTGCAGGGCCTGCAGTCCGCGCTCACCCCGCTCGGCGTGCCGGAGCACTGCGTCCAGGGGGTGGCCGACGGCGTGCAGGACCTGCTGGACGGCGTGCTGTCCCAGGACCCCGCGGCGGCGGTGCAGGAGCTGGTCGCCGGGCTGCAGGGAGCACTGACCGGCCTCGCGTCCGGGCAGCCGCCCGCGCTGGACCCCGCGACGCTCGGGAGCGCCGCCGAGCAGGTGGCGACCGACGTCGAGGCGCTGCTCGCGGCGTTCCAGGCCTGCCTGCCGGCCCTCCCGGAGACCCCCGAGCCCCCCGCGCAGGCGCCGGAGCCCGCCCCGGAGCCGCCGCACGCCGCGCCGGTCGCCGCCCCCGTGGCCGGGCAGCCCGTGCAGTACCCCGGCTACGCGCCGACCGGCGGGGACGAGGGCGTCGAGACCGGGGGGCCCGGCGCGGTGCTCCCGCTGGCCGCCCTGGGCGGCGCCCTCCTGGTCGCCGGCGGGACCGGTGCCGCCGTCTCCCGGGCGCGGTCCCGTGCGGTCGGTCGCTAGGGAGCTGTCGGGCCAGCGCCTGCCGCTGCTGGTCTTCCTCGTCGTCGTCCTCGCCGGGGCCGGCGTGTTCGTGTGGGCGGGGCGCCCGGCGGCCGACGCCGCCGCGGCGCCCCCCGCGACCTCGCTGGTGGCGGTGCCGGCGACCGGTGAGGTGCCCGCCCTGCCGGCCGCCGTCACCCCGGCCGGGGGCCCGGTCGTGCCGGCGCGGATCGCTGTGCCGGCCGTCGGCGTCGACACCGCGGTCGAGTCCCGCGGGACGGTGCGGTACGAGAACCCGTTCACTGGCCGGGACGTCGACGGCTATGGCGTGCCCCAGTCGATGCGCACGACGTCGTGGTGGTCCGACGGGCCGGCGCCCGGGTCGGGGCAGATGGCCGTCGTCCTCGGTCACGCCGGGGCCGCGGGCGGCGCGGTGTTCGACCGGCTGCCGGAGCTGTCCCCCGGCGACGAGGTGGTCCTGGTCGACGCCGGCGGCGCCTGGCTGCGGCTCGAGGTGCTCGGCGACCCGGTGACCGGGCTGGACAAGGCCACCTCGGCCCTCGCGGACACGCTCAACGGGCACCCGGCCGGCGCCGACCTCGCGCTGGTCACCTGCGGCGGGGAGTTCGACGAGTCCGCCGGCGCCAGCGAGGACAACACCGTCGTCTTCGCCCGCGTGGTCTGAGGCCGGTTCAGGCCAGCGCCACCCGGGCGAGGTCGTCGGCCCAGAGCGCGCAGGCCGCGGCGCCCGGGTGGAAGCCGTCGTCGGCGAACAGCCCCGGCCGGTCGAGCGGCGGCGCGGGGGCGTGCCGGACGCCCGGGCGGGCCAGCCGCCCCAGCTCGGCGTCGAGGGCCCGGGCCTGGCGGCCGAGCACCCCGCGCAGCGGCTGCGGCAGGGTGGGGAAGCGGCCCAGGTCCGGCAGCCCGGCGAGCACGACGACGCCGCCGGGCGCGGTGAGCGGCGCCAGGGCGCGCAGCAGCGCGGTCACGTCGCGGCGCCAGGCGGCCCGGGAGCGCAGCCGCAGCGTGTCGTTGACGCCGAACGCGACCAGCACGACGTCGGCGGGCGGGCCGGCCAGCCCGGGGACCAGCAGCCCGGGCGCCTGCGCGACCGTCGTCCCGGTGCGCGCCGACAGCCGCCAGCGCACCTCCCGGCCGCTGCGGGCGGCCAGCGCGGCGGCGAACCGGGCGGCGAGCCCGTCCTCCTGCGTGGCGACCCCGACGCCCGCGGCCGGCGACTCCCCGACGACCGCCGCGGTCAGCGGCGGCCCGTCGCCCGGGACGACGCCGGCGCGCGGCCCGGGCGCCTCCGGCAGCACCGGCGTGCGGCGGCGGACACCCGCGCCCTGCACCAGCAGCACCGGCGCCAGGGCGACCGCGAGCGCGCGCACGGGCTACAGCCGCGTCCCCAGGGCGACGACCTCGCCCACGACCCAGACGGCCGGCGGGCGGATGCCCTCGTCGGCCAGCGTCCCCGCCAGCCCGGCCAGCGTGGTGCGGACCGCGCGCTGGGTGGCCGTGGACCCGTCGGCGACGACGGCGACCGGCGTGTCCGGCGCCCGGCCGTGCTCGACCAGCGCCGCGGCGATCGCCCCGGCCGTGTCCACGCCCATGAGCACGACGACCGTGCCGCGCAGCCGCCCGAGCGCGGCCCAGTCCACCAGCGACTGCGGGTGGCCCGGCGGCACGTGCCCGGAGACGACGACGAACTCGTGGGTCAGCCCCCGGTGGGTGACCGGGATGCCGGCCAGCGCGGGCACCGCGATCGCGCTGGTCACGCCGGGCACCACCTCGACCGGCACGCCCGCGGCGACGCACGCCTCGAGCTCCTCCATGCCGCGGCCGAAGACGAACGGGTCGCCGCCCTTGAGCCGCACCACCCGCCGGCCGGCCAGCGCGTGCTCGACCAGCAGCGCGTTGATCTGCTCCTGCGCCATCGACCGGCCGCGCGGCAGCTTGGAGGCGTCGATGACCTCGACCTCCGGCGGCAGCGAGGCCAGCAGCGACTGCGGCGCCAGGTGGTCGGCCAGCACGACGTCGGCCTGCGCGACCGCCTGCTGCCCGCGCACGGTGATCAGCCCCGGGTCGCCCGGCCCGCCGCCGACGAGCACCACGCTGCCGGCCCGGCCGCCCTCCGGCTCGCGGGCGGCGCGGTCGCGGATGCTGCCGTCGGTCAGCCCCGCGACGACGGCGTCGCGCACGCCGACCGCCCGCTGCGGATCGCCGCCGCCGTGCACGCCGATCACCAGGTCGCCCTGCCGGCCGACGGCGGGGGTCCAGACGCTGGAGGCCGACCGGTCGTCGGCGCGGGCGCAGAACACGCGCAGCCGCTCGGCCTCCTCGGCGACCGCGGCGTTGACGGCGGGGTCGTCGGTGGCGGCCACCGCGTACCAGGCGCCGTCGAGGTCGCCGGGCTGCCAGCCGCGGCGCACCCAGGTCAGCGAGCCGGGCGCGACCAGCGCCTCCAGCGCCGGGGTGACCGCCGGGCTGACGACGGTCACCCGCGCGCGGGCCTCGAGCAGCCCGGCCACCCGGCGGTGCGCGACCTGGCCGCCGCCGACCACCACGACGCGGCGGTCGAGCAGGCGCAGGCCGACGGGGTAGACGACACCGGACGCAGGGTCGACGGGCGTGGCGCTCAGCGGGGCTCCTCCGGGACGGGGGCCGGCTGCGACGTCGTCGTCGGCACCGGACCGGGGATCTCGGTCCCAAGGATCGCAGCGAGGTCCGCGGCGAACGCACGCGAGGTCGCCGGGTCGCGCACGGCGACGCGGAGGTGGTCGGGGGACAGGCCGGGGAAGGTGTCGCCGCGGCGCACCGCCCAGCCGCGCTCGCGCAGCGCCGCGCGCACCCGCCCGCCGCCGGGCACCCGCAGCAGCACGAACGACGACCGCGGCGCGCCGAGGACGGTCACGCCGGCCGGGAGCGCGGCCAGCAGAGCGGCGCGGTGGACCTCCAGCTCACGGGCGGCCGCGTCGGCCTCGGCGCGGGCGGCGGGCGTGGTGCAGGCGACCGCCGCCGCCAGCGCGGGCGTGGACAGCGGCCAGTGCGGCTGGGCGGCGGCCATCGCCGCGACCAGGTCGGCCGGGCCCAGCGCGTAGCCGACCCGCAGCCCGGCCAGCCCCCACGTCTTGGTCAGGCTGCGCACGACGAGCAGGCCGGGCAGGTCGGGACGGCCGGCCAGCGACCCCGGCTCGCCGGGCACGGTGTCGGCGAAGGCCTCGTCGACCAGCAGCACCCGGCCGGGGCGGGCCAGCGCGGCGACGTCGGCGGCCGGGTGCAGCACCGACGTCGGGTTGGTCGGGTTGCCCAGGACCACGAGGTCGGCGTCGTCGGGGACGTCCCGCAGGCGGTAGGACGGCGGCTCCAGCAGCAGCCGCTCCACCGGGTGCCCGGCCGCGCGCAGCGCCGCCTCCGGCTCGGTGAACGACGGGTGCACCACCACCGCCCGCCGCGGCCGGACCGCCCGGGCGAGCAGCACGAACGCCTCGGCGGCGCCGGCGGTGAGCAGCACCTCGGCGGGGTCGCGGCCGTGCGCGGCGGCCACCGCGGCGCGGGCCGGGCGGGCGTCGGGGTAGGCGGCGACGTCGTCGAGGGCGCGCCGCAGCACCGCCCGCAGCCACGGCGGCGGGGTGCCGGCGCGGACGTTGACGGCGAGGTCGACCAGTCCCGGGGCCAGGTCGAGGTCGCCGTGGTGGTCCAGGTCATGGTCGACGGCGCTCACCCGGCCACCGCCACGGTCACCCGCCCGTGCACGGTCTTGCCCACCACCAGCCGGGCGCCGCCGAGCAGGGCCGCGGCCTCGGCCACCGACGCGGTGCCCACCGCCGCGGCCACCCGCGCCGAGGGCGTGGGGACGGTGACCCGGGCGAGGTCCGCGGCCGGGTGGCCGGCCAGCGGCCAGCCGCGGGCGGCCGCGGCGGCGACCAGGCCGCGCTCGGCGGCGCGGGCGTCGAGGGTGGCCAGCCGGGCCACCCGGGCATCCGGCGGCAGGACGGCGTCGACGGCGGCGAGCACCTCGTGCGCGCTCACCCCGGGGACCGCGCCGACGCCGACGGTCACGTCCACGGCGTCACGCCCGGCCGGTCGGGGAGGGCGGCCAGCAGCGCGGCGGCGTCGCGGGGGAGCGGGCCGGCGGGCAGCAGGCCGAGCTCGCGCAGCCGGGCGCCGACGGTGAGCGCCCAGGGCCGGTCGAGGCGGGCGCGGGCGAGCAGGGCGTCGTCGGCGAGCAGCTCCTCCGGCGGGCCCTGCACCACCCGCCGGTCGACGACGACGGCGACCTCGTCGGCCCAGGCCAGCGCCAGGTCGACGTCGTGCGTGCTCATGACGACCGTGGAGCCCGACGCCTGCAGCCGGTCGAGGGCGGCCAGCGCCTCGGCGACGGCGGAGGGGTCGAGGCCGGCGGTGGGCTCGTCGAGCAGCAGCACGCAGGGGCGCATGGCCACCGCGCCGGCGATCGCCACCCGCTTGCGCTCGCCGTAGGACAGCTGGTGGGTGGGCCGCCCGGCCAGGCCGTCGACGGCGAGCAGCGCCAGCGCCTCGGCCACCCGGGCGCGCACCTCGTCCTCGGGCAGGCCGAGGTTGAGCGGGCCGAAGGAGACGTCCTGGGCCACCGAGGCGCTGAACAGCTGGTCGTCGGGGTCCTGCAGGACCAGCTGGACCTCCTGCCGGTGCGCCCGCAGGCCGCGGCGGGTGTGGTGCAGAAGCGCGCCGTCGACGGCGACCCCGCCGGCGTCCGGGCGCAGCGCGCCGGACAGGCAGCGCAGCAGCGTCGTCTTGCCCGAGCCGTTGGCGCCGAGGACGGCCAGCCGCCGGCCGGCCGGGACGGTGAGCGCGGCACCCTCCAGCACCCGGCGGCCGCGCTCGTAGCCGACGACCAGGCCCTCGGCGGTCAGCGTCCGGTGGCTCACGCGGCCTCCTCGCCGGCGCTCGTCGCCCGCATGAGCCCGGCTGCTCTGCTGATCGGTGAGCTCGCACGCTCGCTCACAGCAGCACCCCGACGGCGACCAGCGCGGCCAGCCCCGCGGCGGTGGCGGCGAGGAAGCCGCGCGACGAGGGCCGGGACTCGGGCAGCACCCGCAGCCCGGTCTCCATCCCGCGGCCGGCGAGCCCCTCCTGCAGCCGCCGGGCGCGGTCGAAGGACCGGGTGAACACCGCGGCCGCCAGCGCCCCGGAGGACCGGTAGGAGCGGCGCCAGGTCGAGTGGCCCATCCGCGCGGTCTGCGCCTCGCGGACGGTGCGCAGGCTCGCCAGCAGCACGAACAGCAGCCGGTAGGTCACCCCGGCGACCTCGACGACGGCCGCCGGGACGCGCAGCCGGCGCAGCGCGGCGAGCAGGTCGGTCATCGGCGTGGTGGTGGCCAGCAGCAGCACCGCCGCGCCGCCGGCGACCGAGTGGCCGACCAGCGCGCCGGCCCGCTCCGCGGCGTCCGGCGCCCAGCCGAGCCCGCCGTCGCCCACGGAGACGACGGCGGTCAGCGCCCCGACGGCGACGAAGGCCAGCGGCCAGCGCACCGCGCGGCCGAAGGTGCGCGCCGGCACCCGCGCCGGGCCCAGCGCGAGGACGACGGCGGCGACCGCGACCAGGACGCTGCCCGGCCACACCGGCAGCACCAGCGCGCAGACGACCAGGCCGCCGGTGAGCAGCAGCTTGTCCACCGGCGAGCGGGTCCGCCAGGCGCTGGCCCAGGCGGCGTCGTCGACCGCCAGCCCCGTCACGGCGCCTCGGGGGGCGGGGCGGCCTGCCGCTCCCGCGCCTGCCGCCGGCCGCGCAGCCGGCCGAGCACGTAGCCGAGCACGCCGCCGCCGAGCGCGGCCTGCAGCGCGAACAGCCCCGACTCGACCTCGGCCGAGGACGGGCTGAACACCGACTCGAACCACGGCGTGTAGCCGGACTCCTCGATCACCTCGGTGGCCCGGCCGTCGCTGCCGGCGTAGTCGGAGGCGCCGCCGTCGAGGGCCAGCGGGAGGGCGAACAGCGCCACCACCGCGAGGACGAGCAGGGCGGTGACCAGGCGGCGGCGGGTCACCGGGCCTCCTCCGGGGTGGCCGTCGGGCGCAGCAGGCCGAGGCGCTCGAGCTCCGGCCGGGCGTTGACGGTGAGCACCCGGAACAGCAGCACGCCGAGCAGGCCCTCGCCGACCGCCAGCGGCACCTGGGTGACCGCGAAGACGCCGAGGAACTTGGCCGCCGCGGCGAGGAGGCCGCCGTCGGCGTCGGGGAAGGCCAGCGCGAGCTGCAGCGACGTCGTTCCGTAGGTGGCGAGGTCGGCCAGGGTGAGGGCGACGAAGACGCCGGGCAGCAGACCGGCGCCCAGCGCCCGCGCCAGCCGGTAGGCGCCGTAGCCGGCCCACGGCCCGACGACGGCGAAGGAGAACGCGTTGGCGCCGAGCGTGGTGAGCCCGCCGTGGGCCAGCAGCAGCGCCTGGAACAGCAGGACGACCGTGCCGAGCAGCGCCATCACCGGCGGCCGGAACAGCACCGCCCCGGCGCCGGTGCCGGTCGGGTGGCTCGAGCTGCCGGTGACCGAGGGCAGCTTGATCGCGCTGAGCACGAAGGTGAACGCCCCGGCCGCGCCGAGCAGCAGCGTGGACTCCGGGTGCTCGCGCACCTCGGTCACCACCGCCCGGGCGCCGTGGACGACGAACGGCGCGGCGGCGATCGTCCAGCCGATCGCGTGCGGCGCCGGCAGGAAGCCCTCAGCGATGTGCATGGCGTGCCCTCTCCGGGACGGCGGCCGCGCAGGCGGCCACGAACCGTTCGGCCAGGGCCGGGGAGCCGGCCCAGTGCAGGTGCAGGTAGGAGGCGTGCACCGAGCCGGCGACGAACCCCTCGGGCGCGCCCCCGGGCCACCGCCAGGCCGGCGTGGGGCCGGCGCCGGGGAGCGCGTGGGTGCGGTGGAACTCGTGCCCGCGCACCCGGGTGCCGGCCGGCGCCAGCACGCTGTCGGACAGGGCGACCGCGGCGCGGTAGCCGAGGGTCAGCCGCGGCGTCATCGCCGTCGCGACGTCGAGGACGCCGCACATCGGCGCGCCGTCCAGCTCGCGGGACAGGTAGAGCAGCCCGGCGCACTCGGCGGCCACCGGGCCGCCGCCGGCGGCGAGGGCCGCGATGGCGTCCCGCAGCGGGGTGTTGGCCGACAGCTGGTCGGCGTAGACCTCGGGGAAGCCGCCGCCGACGACCAGCCCCGCGGTGCCCTCGGGCAGGGCCTCGTCGAGCAGCGGGTCGACGGTCACCACCTCGGCGCCGGCCGCGGCGAGCAGCTCGGCGTTCTCCGCGTAGCCGAAGGTGAACGCCGGCCCGCCCGCGACGGCGATCCGCGGCCGCCCGGCGACCGCGGCGACCTCGGCGGCCGGGTCCCACGGGGTCCCGTCGAGGTCGGGTGCCGACCGGGCCAGCCGCAGCACGGCGTCGAGGTCGAGCCCGGCGCCGACCACCTCGCCGAGGCGGCGCACCGTGGCCAGTGCCTCGGCCGAGCGCTCGGCGGCCGGCACCAGCCCCAGGTGCCGCGACGGCGTGCCGAGGGCGTCCAGCCGCCGGACCGCGCCGAGCACCGGCACCCCGGCCGCGTCCAGCGCCTCGCGCAGGATCGCCTCGTGCCGGTCGCTGCCGACGCGGTTGAGCACCACGCCGCCCAGGCGCACCCGCGGGTCGAAGGTGGCGAACCCGTGCACCAGCGCGGCCACGCTCTGCGCCTGCGCGCCCGCGTCGACGACCAGCACCACCGGCGCCCGCAGCAGCCGCGCGACGTGCGCGGTCGAGGCGAAGCCGGGCTCGACGTCGGGGGAGGTGGCGCCGTCGAACAGGCCCATCACGCCCTCGACGACGGCGACGTCGGCCCCGCGCGCGCCGTGCAGGAACAGCGGGACGACGCGCTCCTCGCCCTGCAGCACCGGGTCCAGGTTGCGGCCCGGGCGGCCGGCGGCGAGGCCGGTGTAGCCGGGGTCGATGTAGTCGGGGCCGACCTTGTGCGGGGAGACGGCCAGCCCGCGGGCGGTCAGCGCGGCGACCAGCCCGGTGGCGACCGACGTCTTGCCCGCGTTGCTGCTCGGGGCCGCGACCACCACGCGCGGGACGCTCACCACCGCGCCACCCCGGCGGGAGGAACGGCCATCTCTGCCGTCACCACTCGATCCCCCGCTGGCCCTTCTGGCCGGCGTCCATCGGGTGCTTGACCTTGGTCATCTCGACCACGAGGTCGGCGGCGTCGACCAGCGCCTGCGGCGCGTCCCGCCCGGTGACCACCACGTGCTGGGTGCCGGGCCGGTGCGTGAGGGTCTCGACGACGTCGTCGACGTCCACCCAGCCCCACTTCAGCGGGTAGGTGAACTCGTCGAGGACGTAGAAGCGGTGCGCCTCGGCGGCCAGGTCGCGCTTGATCTGCGCCCAGCCCTCGGCGGCGTCGGCGGCGTGGTCGACCTCGGTGCCCTGCCGGCGCGACCAGCTCCAACCCGAGCCCATCTTGTGCCAGACCACCGGCCCGCCCTCGCCGGTCTGCTCGTGCAGCCGGCCCAGCGCGGTCAGCGCGTTCTCCTCGCCGACCCGCCACTTCGCGCTCTTGACGAACTGGTAGACCGCGACCGACCAGCCCTGGTTCCACGCCCGCATCGCCATGCCGAACGCGGCGGTGGACTTGCCCTTCATCTCGCCGGTGTGCACGACCAGCAGCGGCCGGTTGCGGCGCTGCCGGGTCGTCAGCCCGTCCTGAGGGACGACGGCGACCTGCCCCTTCGGCATCTCAGGCCGCCTGTCGCACGGAGCGGACGGTGGCCGCGAGCGACTCGGCGGCGAGCTCCTCCAGCCGGAGGGTCCGCGCACCGAGGTGGGCGCCGAGGACGCCGGCCAGCCCCAGCCGCACCGGCCCGGACTCGCAGTCGACGACGACCGCCGCCGTGCCCGCCTCGCCCAGCCGCCGGGCGGTCGCGTGCGCGGCGCCCAGCGCGTCCGAGCCGCGGGCGCCGGTGGCCCGGCCGTCGGTGACGACCACCAGCAGCGGGCGCCGCTGCGGGTCGCGCACCCGCTCCACCCGCAGCGTCTCCTCCGCGCGCAGCAGCCCGGCGGCCAGCGGCGTGCGCCCGCCGGTGGGCAGCTCGCGCAGCCGCGCCGCGGCGGCCTCGACCGACCAGGTGGGCGGCAGCGCGAGGGCGGCGTCGGCGCCGCGGAAGGTGACCAGGCCGACCTTGTCGCGGCGCTGGTAGGCGTCGAGCAGCAGGGACAGCACCGCGCCCTTGACCGCGCCCATCCGCGCCCGCGAGCCCATCGAGCCGCTGGCGTCGACGACGAACAGCACGAGGTTGCCCTCGCGGCCCTCGAGCGTGGCCTGGCGCAGGTCCCCGCGCCGCACGTGGAGGCCGGGGCCGGTGCGCCCGCGCGCCGGCTGGTGCGGCGCGGCGGCGAGCACCGTGTCGACCAGGTGCAGCCGCGTCACCGGCCCGGACGGGCGGGTGGAGCCCACGACCCGCCCGCGCTCGGCGCGGGCCTTGGACCGCCGCCCGGCCGCGCCCGCCCCGACGCCGGGCACCTCGAGCCGGCGGGTGCGGAACGGGTCCGCCGGCGCGACCGCGGCCCGCTCGCGCGCGGGCGCGTCGCCCGCTTCCCCGGGGGGGGGGGGGGGGGGGGGGGGGGGGCGCGGGGGGGGGGGGGGGGGGGGGGGGGGGGGGGGGCGGGGGGGGGGGGGGGGGGGGGGGGGGGGGGGGGGC
>NZ_JBJGZF010000006.1:0-253037 GCF_054050375.1 Geodermatophilus sp. SYSU D00879 | reverse complement strand
CCGCCCCCCCCGCCCGCCCGCGGCCCCCGCCGCCGCCCGCGCCCGCCCCCCCCCCCCCCCGCCCCCCCCCCCGCCCCCCCCCCCCCCCCCCCCCCCCCCCCCCGAGCCCGGGTCCTGTCAGCCGGAGGTGCGGACGTCCTCGGCGGGCTCCGTCCTCGGCGCCGGCACCGCCGCGGCCGGGGCCGATTGGACGGCCATCTCGCGGGCCATCATCCCCTGCTCGAGGCGCATCACCAGGGACGGCGACAGGCGCATCAGCCGCCACATGACCCGCGCCTGCCGGGGCGCGACGACGACCGCCCGGTTGCGGTCCACCCCGCGCAGCACGTCGGCGGCCAGCGCGTCGGCGTCGTACAGGCGGCCCCCGCTGGCCCGGGTCAGCGCCGCGCGGACGTCGATGGCCTCCGCGGTGGGGACGCGCGGGAGGTCCACCGGCGTCCGCTTGTCCAGCAGCGGGGTGTCCACGGCGCCCGGACACACCACGCTGACCCGCACGCCCCGGGCCGCGGCCGCGGTGCGGAGGGACAGCGAGAGGCCGACCACCGCCCACTTCGTCGCGCCGTACGGGACGTTCCCGGGCATCGGCAGCAACCCGGCGAGGGACGCCGTGTTGACGATGTGCCCGGAGCCCTGCCGCAGCATCAGGGGGTAGGCGGCCTGCACGCCGTGGACGACACCGCGCAGGTTGACGTCGACGATCCGGTCCCAGTGGGCGAGGGACAGCTCCTCCACGGGGCCGCCGAAGGCCACGCCGGCGTTGTTGAACAGCAGGTCCAGCCGGCCGTGCTGCGCCGCCGTGCCGGTGACCAGCGCCTCGACCGCCGTCGCGTCCCGCACGTCCACCGCGGTCGAGGTGGCCGCACCGGGCCCGGTGGCGGTGATCCGCTCCGCGACCTCCGCCGCGGCCGCACCGTCGACGTCCGCGAGGACCACCTGGTCACCCCGGCGCACCAGCGCCGCACCCAGCGCCCGCCCGATCCCCGAGGCGCCTCCGGTCACGATCGCCACCCTGGTCATGGCCCACCCCCGACAGCCGGCTCCGTGGACGTCGCTCCTGGGGACCAGCCTCGTGCGCCCGTGGGCGCCGAACGCCCTCCCGCGCGCCGCCGGGGAGCGCGGTCGGCGTGGGCCGCCCGATCGTCGACCGGCCGTGACGACCGGTGACCACCCGGCTCAGGGGAGGGCGCGGCGCACCAGGACGCGGGGGAAGCCGCCGGCGACCGCGTCGGTGTCCGCGGCCTTGGTGAAGCCGGCCGCCTCGAACATCCGCCGCGTGCCGACGTAGGCCATGGTCGTGTCGACCCGCTCGTCCCCGCTGTCGGCGGGATAGCCCTCGACGGCGGGGGCGCCGTTCGCCGCCGCGTACCCGACCGCCCCCTGCAGGAGCGCGTGCGCGATGCCCTTCCCGCGGTGGCCCGGACGCACGCGCACGCACCACAGCGACCACACCGGCAGGTCGTCGACGTGCGGGATCCTCCGTGACCGCTCGAAGGGCAGCTCCGCCCGCGGTGCGACCGCGGCCCAGCCGGCGACCTCGCCGTCGTCGTACGCGAGCACCCCCGGCGCGACCGGGCGCCCGGTGAGCTCGCGGACGTACTCCCGCCGCGCGGGACCGACGAGCTCGCGGTTGGTCCGCGAGTCGAGCCGGTGGCTCAGGCACCAGCAGACGTTCGCGTCCGGGTTCCGCGGGCCGAGCACCGCCGCGACGTCGTCGAACCGCTCCCGCGTCGCGGGATGGACCTCGATGGCCATCGCGCCACGCTAGTGGCGGCGGGCTCAGGGGGTGGCAGCCGCCGGTGCGGTGCCCTCGGGCGCGGTCACGGGCCCTCCGCCGTCGGGGACCCGGCGGCGGCCGAGCCACCGGTCGGTGAGCCGGACGGTGAGCACCGGCAGCAGCCCGATGGTGGCGAACACGGCGGCGCCGAAGCCGACGACACCGAGCCACTGGAGGGTGCCGAACCCGGTCGTCGAACCGACCTCCGCCGCTGCCACCCCGACGGCCGGCAGGCACAGGAACAGCGCCCCGGCGACCGGCAGCAGCCACCGCAGGCGGTGCACCGTCAGCCCGGCCACGACGCCGCCCGGGAGCGCGACCAGCACGTAGAGCAGCAGGACGAAGGACGTCCCGCTCCACGAGAACGTGCTCGACCCGGTCGCCGCGAGGCTGACCAGGGCCATGAGCACGCGGCTGACCGCGCCGAGTGCCGCGCCGGCGACCAGCGCCGCCAGCGCCCCCGTACCGATCCTGAGCCCCACGGTCCCTCCCCGTCCTCGCCGATGGCGGCGGGAGGGTAGCGGTGATGCGCCCGTCGGAGGGCGTCCCGATCCCCGCCGCGGACCCGGTCGCGGGAGCCGACCCGCGCCGACCGGGCCCGGCCGTCCCTGTCGCCGCCACGTGAACGCACCCGTCGGTGGTCCACGGGGGGCCTCGTTCACGCGCAGCAGGCCACGGTCACGGCGCCTGTCCGCCGCCCTCGCCGTCGTCCAGTTCGTCGTCGGGGACGACGCCGCGGGGTGGCTCCCGGTCGGCCGGCGCTCACCCCGTCCTGCGGTAGGTGAGCGTGAGGTCCTCGTCCCAGGTGGCGCCGCCGTCGCGGGAGGACTCGCCGCGCGTCACGAGCACGTCCCCGCCGTCGCCGAAGGTGCCGGTGAGCCGCTGCGACAGGTGCGGGTCGTCGCGCCAGAACCGCCACTCGCCCGGGCCCGCGCTGACCGCGTACAGCCGGTGGACGCCGCGGGAGTCGTAGTGGTGCATCGACAGCCGGTCGTCGACGACGCCGATGACGGCGAGCGCGTCGGGCACGTCGGGGTGGTCGCTGTGGGAGCGCCAGACGAGGAAGTGGCCGCCCTCCAGCCAGGCGAACACGGCCCGCCCGCGGATCTCCTGGCCGGGCAGCAGGGGATGGGCGCCCTCCGTCGTCCACGTCCCCGGCAGGGCCCGCAGGTGCTCCAGCTGCGCCGCCGGCGTCTCGTCGCCCATGCCGCCTCCTCGGGTCAGCGTCCCGGCTGCGCGCCCGCCAGGAACCGATCGACGATCCCCGCCCACCGCGCGCGGGCCGCCTCGTTGGCCTCGAGGGTGGGCAGGCCCATCTGGGTCGCCACGAGCGACGCCGTCCCGTTCCGCTTGGGCTCGCTGGTGACGACGACGGAGGAGCCGTCGGCCGCCCTCGTCCGCCAGGTGATGCGCCGGTCGGTGCCGCTGACCCGCAGGTCGCCGCCGGCGACGACCTCCTGCACGGCCGCGTCGCCGTCGGCGAACGCCCGCCAGCGCTCCATGAGCTCGGTCATGCCGAGCGGCGTGGCCCGGCTGACGCTGGTCTGGAAGGTGCCGTCCGAGCGCTGCCCCGGGACGCGGCGGCCGATGTGCTGCTCGTAGGCGACCGTCACCGACTGGGTCCACCAGCCGCGCTGCTCGAAGCCGTCGCCGAGCTCCTCGTAGACGTGCAGCGCGATCTGCTGGTGGTCGAGGTCCCTCGCGCCGACGGACTCCAGGAAGCGGAGCCACTCGTCCCACGACCGCTCGGTGGTCCGCTCGATGGGCCCGATCCGGGGGTTGTCCGCCATGGCCGCGATCCTGCCGGACCCGGCGTCGGCCGCGGGGCGGTCACGGACGCGCCGGGTGTCGACCTGCTGCGGCCTCCGGTGGCCGGAGACGACCGGGAGTCGACAACCGGCGGGACGACCGGACAGCCCGTGCCCGGCGCCCCCGGCGGTGACCGGACGGCGTGGGCAGGATGGCGGCATGCCGCGGCTGCTCCTCGTCCACCACACGCCCTCGCCGAACCTGCAGGCGGTGCTCGAGGCGGCCCGCGAGGGCGTGGCGATGGTCGAGGAGGCCGAGCTGGTCGAGCGGCCGGCGCTGTCGGCCGGGCCCGCGGACCTGCTCGCCGCCGACGGCGTCCTGCTCGGCACCCCGGCCAACATCGGCTACATGAGCGGCGCGCTCAAGCACTTCTTCGACACCGTCTACTACCCGTGCCTGGACGCCACCGTCGGCCTGCCCTTCGGCGTGTGGGTGCACGGCGGCGACGACACCGCCGGCGCGCTGAAGGCCATCGGAACGATCACCGGCGCGCTGCGGTGGAAGCAGGTCGCGGCGCCCCTGTCGCTCACCGGCGCCCCGACGAAGGACGACCTCGAGGCGGTCCGCGAACTGGCCGCCACCGTCGCGGTGAGCCTGGAGGACCGCTGAGTCCTAGCCTGCCGGGGTGAGCACCCGTCTCGTCGTCATCGGAGGCGACGCCGCCGGCGGCAGCGCGGCGTCCCAGGCCAGGAAGCGGCAGCCCGACCTCGACGTCGTCATGTTCGAGCGCGGCCGCGCGACCTCCTACTCCGCCTGCGGCATCCCGTACTGGATCTCCGGCACCGTCGACAGCGAGGCGCGGCTGGTCGCCCGCACGCCCGAGCAGCACCGCGCGGCCGGCATCGACGTCCGCACGCGCACCGAGGTCGTCGGCATCGACACCGACAAGGGCGTCGTCCACTGGCGCGACCTCGACGCCGGCACCGAGGGCACCGAGCCCTACGACGACCTCGTCTACGCCACCGGCAGCGTGCCGATGCGCCCGCCGGTCGAGGGCATCGACGCCGAGGGGGTCTACGGCGTCCAGGTGCTCGACGACGGCGTCGCGTTGCGGGCCGAGCTCGACAGCGGGCGCGTGCGGAAGGTGGTCGTCGTCGGCGGCGGCTACATCGGGCTGGAGATCGCCGAGGCGTGCCGGGTGCGCGGGCTCGAGGTCACCGTCGTCGACAAGTCGGCCACCCCGGTGGGCACCTTCGACCCCGACGTCGGCCGGTTCATCGCCGACGGCGTCCGCAGCGAGGGCGTCGACCTGGTCCTGTGCGACGGCGTCGCGGGCATCGACGTCGACCGCGACGGGCGGGCGCGCGCGGTCGTCACCGAGAGCGGCCGCGAGCTGCCCGCCGACCTCGTCGTCCTCGGCCTGGGTGTGCGGCCGAACGTGCGGCTGGCGAAGGAGTCGGGCATCCCGCTCGGCACCTCCGGCGGCGTCGCCGTCGACCAGCGGATGCGGACCCAGGTGCCCGGGGTGTGGGCGGCCGGCGACTGCGTGGAGTCGGTGCACCGGCTGTCCCGGCAGCGGGTCGTGGTCGCGCTCGGCACGCACGCGAACAAGCAGGGCCGGGTGGCCGGGATCAACATCGGCGGCGGCTACGCCACCTTCCCCGGCGTCATCGGGACGGCGATCACCAAGATCTGCACGGTCGAGGCCGCGCGCACCGGGCTGTCGGAGAAGGAGGCGGAGAACGCCGGCTACTCGTTCGTCACCGCGGCCGTCGACTCCACGACCACCGCCGGCTACATGCCCAACGCGTCCCCGATCCGGGTCAAGATGATCGCCGAGCGGCGCAGCGGCCGGCTGCTCGGCGCCCAGGTGGTCGGCGAGGAGGGCGCGGCCAAGCGGATCGACGCGCTGGCCATCTGCATCTGGAACGAGATGACCGTCGACGAGGTCCTCTCCCTGGACCTGTCCTACGCGCCGCCGTTCGCGCCGGTGTGGGACCCGGTGCTCATCGCCGCCCGCAAGGCGTTCGAGGCGGTCGAGGCCGACACCCGCGGCTGACCGGTCAGCGCAGCACGCCCGCCATCCGCTCGACGATCGCGGTGAGCACCGGCTCGGGCGTGGCCAGGTTCAGCCGCACCGCGCCGCGCCCGGCCTCGCCGCAGCGGGCGCCGTCGACCACCGCCACCCCCGCCCGTTCGAGCAGCAGGTCGCCGGGGGTGTCGGCCGGGAGGCCCTCCAGCCAGGCCAGGTAGGTGCCCTCCGGCGGGCGGTACCGGACGCCGGGCAGGTGCGAGGCGACCAGGTCGGCGAGCAGCCGGCGGTGCCGGTCGAGGACGGCGATCGTCTCCTCCAGCCAGCCGACGCCGTCCCGGTAGGCGGCGGTGTTGGCGACCGCGCCGAGCGTCGAGCAGCCGTGCTCCACCCCGTGCCCGACCCGCGCCCACAGCTCGGCGTCGGCGTCGTCGGACAGCAGCAGCTGCGCGCACTTGAGGCCGGCGAGGTCCCACGCCTTGGACGCGCTGGTGGCGGTGAGGGTGTGCGCGGCGGTGGTGTCCGACAGCGACGCGTAGGGCACGTGCCGGGAGCCGGGGAAGACCAGCGGCGCGTGCACCTCGTCGGAGAACACCCGGCCGCCGTGCCGGTCGACCACCTCGGCGACGGCGAGCATCTCCGCGGGCTCGAGCACCCGGCCGATCGGGTTGTGCGGGTTGCACAGCACCAGCAGGTGCCCGCCGGCGCGGAAGGCGGCGTCGAGCGCGTCGAGGTCGTAGACGTACCGGTCGCCCTCGCGGGCCATGGGCACCTCGAGCACCTCTCGGCCCAGCGCCGGCGGCACCTCCAGGAACGGCATGTAGGCCGGGGTGGGCAGCACCACCGGCGAGCCGGGCCGGGACAGGTGGGTGATCGCCGCGGACAGCCCGGCCAGGACGTCGGCCATCGGCCGGACCCGCTCCGGCGGCACCTCCCAGCCGTGCCGGTCGAGCAGGAAGCCGGCGGTCGCCCGGGCCATGTCGTCGGCGAGCCAGTCGGGCAGGTAGCCGAACAGGCCGCGGGCGACGGCGTCCTGCAGCGCGGCGGTGACCGCGGGCGCGGTGCCCAGGTCGGACTCGGCGACCCAGGCACCCAGCGCGTCGGGGTAGCGGGTCCACTTCAGGCTGCCGCGCGAGCGCAGGCCCGCGACCACGGCGTCGGCGTCACTCGTCACGGTGCCGATCCTGCCCGCGGGCGGCCGGGGCCCGCGCGGGCTGGGAGGGTGCTCCCCGTGCGGCTGCTGCTGGTGGTGAACGGATCGGCGGGGAGCGCCGACGGGCTGGACCCGGCGCTGGAGGTGCTGCGCGCCGGCGCCGACGTCGAGGTCGCGGCGACGGCGGACGCCGGCGACCTCGACCGGGTGCTCGCCGGGCGCGACGGGCGCCGGCTGGCCGTCGCCGGCGGCGACGGGTCGGTGCACGCGGTCGTCGCCGCGCTGGACCGCGCCGGCGCCCTCGACCCCGCCGACCCGCTCGGCGTCGTGCCGCTGGGCACCGGCAACGACCTGGCCGGCGCGCTCGGGCTGCCCGACGACCCGGCCGCCGCCGCGCGGTGCGTCCTCGACGGCGCCCCGCGCCCGCTGGACCTGCTGCGCGACGACGCCGGGGGCGTGGTGGTCAACGCGGTGCACGCCGGGATCGGCGTCCGCGCCGCGGACGAGGCCGCCGGGTTCAAGGAGCGGCTCGGCGTGCTGGCCTACCCCGTCGGGGCCGCGGTGGCCGGGATCGCCGGCGCGGAGCACCGGCTGCGGGTGACCGTGGACGGCGCGGTCGTCACCGCGCCCGCCGGCTGGGCGGCCGACGGGGCGACGCCGCTGCTGATGGTCGGCGTCTGCAACGGGCCCACGATCGGCGGCGGGACGGCGCTCGCGCCCGGCGCCGACCCCGGGGACGGCCTGGCCGACGTCGTGGTCAGCGCGGCCACCGGGCCCGGCGCGCGGGCCGCGTTCGCCGTCGCGCTGCTCGCCGGGCGGCACCCTGGCCGCGACGACGTCGTCGTCGTGCGCGGGCGGGAGGTCACCGTGTCCGGCGAGCCGGCCGGCCTGGACGCCGACGGCGACCTGCTGCCACCGGCGGCCGCGCGGACCTGGCGGCTGACCCCGGCCGCGTGGTCGGTGTCCGTGCCGCGCTGACCGCTCAGCCGGCCGGGGACCAGCCGAGCAGGGGGCCGAGGCGCTCGGCGGTGTCGGTGAGGATCTGCTGGTAGTCCGTCTCGGCGAAGCTGAACGGCAGGGCGAACACCACCTCGGTGACCTCGCGGAAGCCGGCGTGCGCGTACAGCGCCTCCGCGATCTGCTCGGCGGTGCCGAGCAGGTCCGGGGCGAACAGCAGCCGCCCCGGCCCCTGGGGGACGCCGACCCGCGGGCTGCGGGCCTCGACGTAGGCGGCGTACCGCTCCCGCTGCCCGGCGGTGGCGCTGTCGGTCGGGATGACGACCAGGCCCTGCGACACCCGCCCGGCCGGGTTGGCCTCGCGGAAGGCCCGCACCTGGTCGGCCTGGATCCGCGCGAAGTCGGTGGAGCCGCCCTCGGCGCGGACCACGCTGCTGGTCAGGAAGTGCATGCCCGCCTGCCCGGCCCACTGCGCGGAGCGGGTGCTCGCCCCGCCGTACCAGAGCCGGTCGCGCAGGCCGGGGGAGTGCGGCTGCACCCGGTCCGACCACTCCTCGACGACGCCCTCGCGCCCGGCGAACGACGCCGCGGGCTCCCCGGCCACCAGCCGGAGCAGCCGCTCCACCCGGGCGTACGAGAAGTCCTCGACGTCGGCGGTGTCGGGGTAGAGCGCTCCCTTGACGTCGTCCCAGTGCATCGGCGGGCCGACGCTGACCCCGGGGTTGAGCCGGCCGCCGGAGAGGACGTCGACGGTGGCGAGGTCCTCGGCCAGCCGCAGCGGGTTCTCCCAGCCGAGCGGGGTGACCGCGGTGCCGAGCTCGATCCGCCGTGTCCGCTGCGTGGCCGCGGCGAGGACGGCGACCGGCGAGGAGATGCCGTACTGCAGGTGCCGGTGGCGCAGCCAGGCGGTGTCGAAGCCCAGCCGCTCGCCGAGCTCGACCGTCCGCAGCGTCGTCTCGTGGCCCGCGGCGGGGTCGGCGGGGTCGAACAGGCCGATGGTGAGGAAGCCGAGCCGTTCGAGCGGGGTACCGGGGGCGGGCATGGCGCCGATCCTGCCCGCCCCCGGGAGGTCACTCCGCCGCGGGCCGGTCGGGATCGGTCAGCCAGTCGCGGAACAGGGCGTCGAGGTCCTGCCCGCTCACGTCCTCGGCCAGGGCCAGCAGGTCGGCGGTCGTGACGTTGCCGTCCTCGTTCTCGGACACCCAGCGGTGCAGCAGCTCGGCGAAGGCGGCCTCGCCGATCTCCAGGCGCAGGGCGTGCAGGAACGCCGCGCCCCGGTCGTAGACGGCGTCGGCGAACAGGCCGGTGGCCCCGGGGTCGGTGAGCGACACGGTCCAGAACTCGTCGTCGGCCGGGGTGGCGAGGACGTCCTCGTACGACTCCTGTGCCGTGGTGCCGCCGCGGGACTCGGTCCACATCCACTGCAGGTAGGTGGCGAAGCCCTCGTTGAGCCAGATGTCGGCCCACGTCGTCGGGCTCACGCTGTTCCCGACCCACTGGTGGGCCAGCTCGTGCGCCACCGTGGTCTCGCTCGCCGACCGGGAGTACACCGGCCGGGTCTGGGTCTCCAGCGCGTACCCGACGCTGTCGTCGTCGACGATCGCGCCGAACGAGGTGAACGGGTAGGGGCCGAGCACGTCCTCGAAGAACGCGATCATCTGCGGCTGCAGGGCCAGGCTGCGCTGGGTCGTCGCCAGCCGGGCGGGGGTCAGGCCGGTCTCGACGTAGTTGAGGATCGGCAGCCCGTCGGGTCCGACCTGAGTCGACGCCGTGTAGTCGCCGATCGACGCCGTCGCGAGGTAGCTGGCCATCGGGTCGGCCGCGTGCCAGGTCCAGGTCGTCCGGTCGCCGACGGTCACCGGGTCACCGACCGGCTCACCGTTCGCGACGGCGGTCTTGCCCGCGGGGACGGTGATCCGGAAGTCGTAGGTGGCCTTGTCGGTGGGGACGTCGTTGACCGGGAACCAGGTGGGCGCGCCCTCGGGCTCGCTGGCCACGAGGACGCCGTCGGCGAAGGTGACCCAGCCGTAGAGGGCGCCCTCGGCGTCCGTGGGCTGCCCCGGGTACCCGCTGTAGACGACGGTGACCTCGTGCGTCGTGCCGGCCTTCAGCTTGGGTGCGGCCCGGACGACGAGCTCGCCGCCGCGGCCGTCCTCACCCGGCGGCAGCTGCGTGAAGCGGGCCGGCTTCCCGTCGACCAGCACCGATGAGACGGTCAGCCCACGCAGGTCCAGCGAGAGGCTCGCCAGGTCCTGCGTGGCGGTCAGGGTGACGACGGCGGTGCCGTCGAGCCGGCTCTGCTCCGGCGTCGCCCCGGGGTACCAGGACAGGTCCAGGCCGTAGTGCTGCACGTCGTAGCCGCCGTTGCCGGCGGCCGGGAAGTACGGGTCCCCGCCGGAGGTGCTGCCGTCGGCGTAGCGCGGGGTGCCGGGAGCGCCGGGGGCCGCGGCGGCGGGACCGGCGGCCGCGACCACGGACGCGGCGGCGACGAGGGCCACGGTGGCCCGGCGGGGGATGGGGCGGAAGCGCACGGATGACCTCCTCGGGCGGCCCGGGCGGGCCGGATCCGGCCACCGTAGGGCCTCCGCGTTCCGCCCGGGTTCCAGAACCCGGGCGTCAGCGCACGCGGACGGCCGGCAGCGCGACGTCGTGGTCGGTGGAGCCCCGGACGCCCTCCAGCAGCCGGTCGAGCAGGTCGTCCAGCGAGCCGGCGCCGTCCGCGGCGACGGCGGCGGTGAGCTGGGCGATGCCGTCGTCGAGGTCGGTGCGGCGGCGCTCGACCAGGCCGTCGGTGTAGAGCAGCACCGTGCTGCCCGGCCCCAGGGCCATCCGCGCGGTGGCCCGCACGTACTGGCAGGACGAGTGGCTCAGCGGGGTGCTGCGGCAGGCCTGCCACTCGGGCGGGAGGCCGACCGCGCCGGGAACACCTGCCGGTCGGGGTGCACGAGGGTCACCAGCGCGGTGGGACGTCGAGCAGCGTGCGGACCAGGACGACCAGCCGGTCGAAGTCGGCGTCGGCGATGCCCGACGGGTCGTCGGTCCCGCTGTCCGCGCTGGTCACGGGCCCACGGTAGACGGCCCGCGCGCGGTCACCGGGGGAGCCGGCCCATGAGGTGGAACTCGGGGTTGGGCGGGATCGCGGCGAAGTGCGCGAGCCGGTTGGACAGCGCGAAGAAGGCGGTGATCGCGCCCACGTCCCAGACGTCGTCCTCGGTGAGGCCGTGCGCGCGCAGCCGTTCGAGGTCGGCGGCGGTCACGGCGGCGGGGTCGGTGGCCAGCCGGACGGCGACGTCGAGGACGGCGCGCATCCGGTCGTCGAGCGGGGCCTTGCGCCAGTCGACGGCGACCAGGTCGGCCAGGTACGGGTCGCGGGTGCGGATGCGCGCGATCGCACCGTGCGCCACGACGCAGTACGCGCAGTCGTTGGCCGCGCTGGTGGCGACCACGATCAGCTCCCGCTCGCCGGTCGACAGGCCCGGGGTGTCCTTGTCCATGAGCGCGTCGTGCATCGCGAGGAACGCCCGCTCCTCGGCCGGCCGCCAGGCCAGCGCCGCGAAGACGTTGGGCAGGAACCCCGACTTCTCCTGCACCTCGGCGTGGCGCTCGGCCAGGTCCGGCGGCAGGTCGGCGGGGTCGGCGACGGGGAAGCGGCTCATCGGCGCCGGGTCGGTGGTCACCCGTGCAGCGTGCCCCGCCCGCCGGTCCGGCGTCGACCGCGTGGGTCGACGCAGCGCATCGCACAGCTCGGTCAGGCCCCTTGCAGGGGCCCGCCGCGAGCTCGCGAGCGGCGGGGGCACGGGGGTCCTCGATCAGTCCCCGACGACGACGCGGTCGCGGCCCTCGCGCTTGGCGCGGTAGAGGCGGGCGTCGGCGCGGCCGAGCAGCTGCGCCGGCGTCCGGTCGGTGACCTCGCTGGTGCTGGCGGCGCCGATGCTCACCGTCACCGGCAGGTCCCCGGTGAGCGGGCCCCACGCGTGGGCGGCCACGGCGCTGCGGACGTCCTCCAGGTGCCGGGCGGCGGCCGCGGCGTCGGCGCCGGCGAGGACGACGAGGAACTCCTCGCCGCCGAGCCGGGCGACCAGCGAGGCGCCGCCCGGGGCCGGGAGGTCCTGCACGATGCCCGCGACGGTGCGCAGCACCTCGTCGCCGACGGCGTGCGAGCAGGTGTCGTTGACCCGCTTGAAGTGGTCCAGGTCCAGCAGCGCCACCCACACCAGCGCGCCGTCGGCCAGCAGCCGGGGCAGCTCGTCGTCGACGTGCCGGCGGTTGTGCAGGCCGGTGAGCGGGTCGCGCAGCGACAGCTCGCGCCAGCGGCGGCTCTGCCGGCGGGCCTCGGTGGTCTCGTACATGGCCTGCAGCGCGCGGGCGCGGGACTCGCGCTGGGCGGACTGCTGCTCCATCAGCTCGGCGCAGTAGCGCTTGTGCTCCTCGAACGCCGCGCGGTGGTCGCCGGCGGCGGCGTGCAGCTCGGCCTGCTCGGCGCGGGCGCGCACCCGGATCGAGGTCAGCCCGTGCTGCCGGCAGCGGCGCACGCACTCGTCGAGGGTCCGCTGGGCGGCGTCCACGGCGCCGCGGCGGCGCTGCACCTCGGCGAGGGTGAGCAGGAAGTCGGCCCCGGCGTCGCCGTCGTGGGAGCTGTCGAGCACCTCCGGCGCCAGGCCCGGCAGCAGCGCCTCCTCGGCCTCGTCCAGCCGGTCCAGGCCCATGAGCGCGCGGGCGACGGTGTCCAGCCGGCCGACGTCGAGCGGGACGCCGTGCGCGGCCGCCAGGTCCTGCAGCCGGGTGCTGAAGTGCAGGGCGTCGGCGAACCGGCCGGCGAGGGTGTCGGTGTAGGCGCGGTTGTTGAGGATGCGCAGCTGCCGGTCGACGTCGCCGAGGTCCTCGGCCAGCCGGAGGACGGTGGCGTAGCGCTCGGGGGCGGCAGGGTCGCGGGACAGGCCCAGGACGTCGGCCAGCCGGACCAGGTGGTCGACCCGCAGGGCCGGGAGGGCGTCCTCGTCGAGCAGGTCGACGCCCTGCACGGCGTGCTCCAGCGCGCCGGCGAGGTCGCCGAGCTCCTGGAACACCGCGGTGAGGACGAAGGAGCTGCGGGCGAGCAGGTGCCGGGACCGGGCCTCGGTGGCCCAGCGGTGCACCTCGTGCGCGATGCGCCCGCCCTCGGCCACCGAGCCGCGCCGCCGCAGCAGGTCGGCGGCCACCAGCCGCGCCCGCTGCTCGAGGTCGGGGCGGCCGAGCTCGCGGGCGGTGCCCGCGGCGGCGCCGGCGCGCTCCCCGGCCGCCTCGGAGTCGAAGCGGGTGAGGGTCTCCAGCTCGTCGAGCGTCGTGAGCAGGACCGCGAGCGGGTCCGGAGGCCGCGGGGAGCCCCCGGGCACGGCGCCGGCGTCCGGACGGACGGCGAGACTGGTCACGACTCCCCATCGGCAGAGGGGGCCCGCCGCGACAGGGCGGGCACGGGACCCCCACCCGGTCGGGTGAGCCCGGGGGTGCTCGCCGGGCAGCCGGCCATCGGCACCTCCGCGGGGCGTGCGAACCGCTGTACCGCCCATCACAGCAGACGCCACCCCCGGACGGGGGGACGCGCGCCCGGGCGGCTGCGCCGGGGAGCGGCTCAGCCCCGGCGCCGGCGGAGCACGCCCTCCTGGACGACGGTCAGCACCAGCCGGCCCGCGCGGTCGAACACCCGCCCGGAGCACAGCGCGCGGCCGCCCGCGGACCAGGCGCTCTCCTGCTCGAAGCACAGCCAGGTGTCGGCGCGGGCCGGGCCGTGGAACCAGACGGCGTGGTCGAGGCTCGCCGTCACCAGGCCGGGGTCCCCGATGACCGCGGCGTGCGGGGCGACCGCGACGGCGAGCAGCAGCATGTCGGTGGCGTAGGCGAGCGCGCAGGCGTGCAGCCGCGGGTCGTCGGGCAGCGCCTCGCGGGAGCGGAACCAGAAGCGCTGCCGCGGCGGTGCCGGCTCGCCCCGGCCGGCGGCGATCCGGGGCGGCCCGCCGTCGAACCGGAAGTCGAAGGGGTGCCGCGCGTCCAGCCAGGCCAGCCACGCGAGGACGGAGTCCGGGGCGCCGGCCGCGGCGTCGGCCGGTGCGGCCAGCGACTCCGGCGGCGGGGCGTCCAGGGTGGGCACCTGGTGCTCGGGGCCGGTCTCGGGCCGGGCGAACGACGCCGTCAGCACGAGGATCGTCTCCCCGTGCTGGACGGCGGCGACCTCCCGGGTGGCGTAGCTGCCGCCGTCGCGCACCCGGGTGACCTGCAGGTCGGTGGGCGCGGCCGGGTCGCCGGCACGGACGAAGTAGGCGTGCAGCGAGTGCACCGCCCGGTCGTCCGGGACGGTCGCCGTCGCCGCGAGCAGCGCCTGGGCGACGACCGCGCCGCCGAACGCCCGGTCGGCCGGCACGCCGCGCGCCGCGCCGCGGAACCGGCCGGGCGCGGCCTCCGCGACGTCGAGCAGGGCGACCAGCCCACCGGGGACCGGACCGCCGCCGACCGGCTGCGCCACGCCCTGCCCCCCCCGTCCGCCCGACCGACCGGTGCAGTGAACCACCCGGCCCCGGGGTCACCCGACGAGGACCGCGACCACCTCCGTGTCGCCGCACGTGCCGGCCGCGGCGCCGCGGGTGCCGTCGGGGGACAGCCCGAGGTCGGCGAAGAGGGCGAGCTCCTCGCACAGCACCAGGTCCTCCTCGACGTCCCCGGTCACGGGGTCGAGGGTGACGACGGCCGGGCGCGACCCCGCCAGCAGCAGGGTGACCGTCCCGGCCACGGGACCGGCCTGCACGACCGGGACCTCGCCGATCAGGTCCACGCCGGCCTTGGTGTCGAGCACGCCGTCGCGGACGACCGAGGACCGCGAGCCGTCCCGGTACTGCGAGACGACGACGACCGCGCCGTCGGGCAGCACGCCGACGGACGCCTCGCGCACCACCTCCTCCTCGGTCCCCTCGTGGATGCCGAACGGCTCGCCGGCCGGCGCCAGGCGCGCGTCGAACCGCGCGACCCAGTGCGGGGCGGCGTCCCGGGAGGGGTCCCAGACGACGGCGACGACGCCGCCGTCGGGGCGCGCCAGCAGCTCCTGGGGCCACGCGGCCGGCCCGAACGTGGCACCGAGGGGGACGCCGCGGGTCACCCGCCCGGTCGCGACGTCGACGGCGAGCAGCCGGACGTCGTCGGGAGCCTCCCGGGCGCCCAGCCCGATCCACAGCGTCGCGCCGTCGGCGGACAGGAGCGACGAGCCGACGGTGCCGCCCCGCCCCAGGCGCTGCTCGGTCACCTCGCCGTCCCGGACGGTGAGGAGCGCGGGCCCGCGGTCGTCGCTGCCCACGACGAGGACGCCGCCGTCCGGGAGGGCGTACACCGCCGAGCGCCGGCCGAGCGCGGGCAGCTCGACGACGTCCCCGACCTCCGGCGCGTCGTCGCCGGGCCGCACCTCGACCAGCCGGGTGTCCCGACCCGCGAGCAGCACGAGGGCGCGGCCGTCGTCGAGCGCCTCGACGTCGAGCACGGCGACCCGGTGCTCCTCGGCGGCGGGCTCGCCGGCCACGTCGGTGAGGTCGACGGTGCCGAGGACCTCGTCGAACGCCGCGGGCGCGGCCGCGGCGGCGGTGTCGTCGGGGGCGGCGGTGCAGCCGCCGAGCACGAGGGCGCCGGCGGTGAGCAGGACGGGGAGGGCGCGGGTCGGGGTCACGCCGGCAGCCTCGGCACGGCGGCTTGCGACCGGCTGCCGTCCGGCTTGGACGGCTCAGCCGCCGGCGAGCAGGGCGCGCACCGCGTCGAGGTCGTCGGCCTGGGCGGGGGTCTTGTCGGGCCGGTAGCGGAGCACCCGGGCGAAGCGCAGCGCCAGCCCGCCGGGGTAGCGCGGGCTGCGCTGGGCGCCGTCGAGCGCGACCTCGACGACGAGCTCGGGCCGCAGCTCCACGCCCCACGGGTGCTCGGCCCGGGCGTGGGCGGGGAACGTGCGGGTCTGCCAGTCCAGCAGCTCGTCGGTCATGCCCTTGAACGTCTTGCCGACCATCACCGGTTCGCCGCCGTCGGGGTCGCGGGCGCCGAGCCAGATGTTGGACAGCGTGCCGGTGCGCCGGCCGTACCCCCACTCGGCGGCGAGGACGACGAGGTCGAGGGTGTGCACCGGCTTGACCTTCTGCCACGCGCGGCCGCGCCGGCCGGCGGCGTACGGGGCGTCCAGCGCCTTGACCACCACGCCCTCGTGCCCGGCGGACAGGGCGTCGTCGAGCACGGCGGCCGCCTGCTCCGGTGTCGGCCGGCGCACCCCGGGCATGCGCAGCGGGGCGTGCGCGTCGTCGGCGAGCAGGCCGGCCAGCGCGTCGAGGCGGACGTCGAGCGGCTCGTCGAGCAGGTCGCGCCCGTCGAGGTGCAGCACGTCGAACAGGAACGGGCTCAGCAGCACGCCGGCGTCGGCGCCGTCGCTGCCGAAGCGGCTCATCGTGTCCTGGAACGCGCGCGGGCGGCCGTCGTCGTCGAGGGCGAGGGTCTCGCCGTCGAGGACGGCGGTGCGGCAGGGGAGTGCGCGCACCCGCTCGACCAGCTCCGGCACGCCGCCGGTGACCTCGCGCAGCGTGCGGGTCCAGACGCGGACGTCGTCGCCGTCGCGGTGCACCTGGATGCGGGCGCCGTCGAGCTTGTGCTCCACGGTGACCGCGGGGCCGAGGTCGGCGAGCGCGGCGTCGAGGGAGGAGCCGGGGCTGGCCAGCATCGGCCGCACCGGTCGCCCCACCCGCAGCGTGACGGCGGCGAGGGCCTCCTCCCCGCCGCCGAGGGCGAGGACGGCGGTCTCGTCGAGCCGGCCGGCCAGCATCATCGCCCGCCGGACCGCCGCTGCCGGGACGCCGGCCGCGGCGGCGATCGCGTCGAGCACCACGCCCTCCAGCGCGCCCTGCCGCAGCTCGCCGCCGAGCAGCCGGACGAGGAGGTGCTGCTCGTCGGCGGTGGCGGCGGTGAGCAGCTCGGTCAGCAGCGCCTCGCGGCGGGCGGCCGAGCCGCTGCCGGCCGTGCCGGCCAGTGCGGTGAGCGCGCGGTCGACGGCGGCGACGGTCAGCGTCGGCGCGGCCGCGGCCGGCGGCGCGGTCCGCGCCAGCGTGCGCCAGCCGACGCCGACCCGGCCCTGCGGCAGCTCGCCGGCCAGCCACGCGGCCACCGGCCCCGCCTCGTCCGGCCCGGCCGCGCGCAGCGCCTCCGCGATGGCCTGCGCCTTGGCGGTGCGCGAGCGGGTGGCGGCCACGGCCGCGGAGGCGGTGACGACGTCGGCGAGCAGCACGCGGCGATGGTGACAGTGCGGTACGACTCCGGGAGGTGCGCGTGCCGTGATCCCGTTAGCGTCGTCCGCGCCGAGAGGAGGTGGTCGCCGCGTGAACCTCGAGAAGGTCGTCTTCGGGTTCTTCGTCCTGCTCGCCGCGACGCTGAACTTCGGGTTCTTCCTGGGCGACATCGACGACCCGGCGGTGCACAACGTCTACGAGCTGTTCGCCGCGCTGGTGGTCAGCCTGGTCGCCACGGTCCTCAAGTTCGGCGACCGCACCCAGATCGGCGCGGTGCACCTGGCCACCAGCCTGGTCGCCGACCTGCAGCTGGTGGCGGCGACCATCACCTGGGCCTGGGCGGTGCACGTCTCCGCCGAGGGGCTGACCGACGTGACGACGGCGAGCATGGTGTCGCTGTCCGGCGGCGCGCTGCTGGCCAACGTGGTCTCGGTGGTGCTGCTCGTCGTCGAGACCGTGTCCTTCCAGCGGCACTGAGGCGGGCCGCCGTGGAGACCGCGCCACCGCCCCCCGTCACCACCCGCGGCCGGCGCATCCGCCGCCGGGCGCCGGTGGTGCCGCGCGCGGAGGGCTCGGCGACGGTGTTCACCGTCCTCCGGCGGATGCGCGCCCCGCTGATCACGCTGATCGTCATCTTCGCCGTCAGCGTGCTCGGGCTGTCGCTGGTCCCCGGCGTGGACACGGACGGGCAGCCGGCGCGGCTGAGCCTGTTCGACGCCTTCTACGTCATGAGTTACACCGCGACCACGATCGGCTTCGGCGAGATCCCGTACGCGTTCAGCTACGCGCAGCGGATGTGGGTGACCGGCGCGATCTACCTGACCGTCGTCGGCTGGGCCTACGCCATCGGCTCGCTGCTGGCGCTGCTGCAGGACCGCGCGTTCCGCCAGGCCCTGGCGCTGCGGCACGTGTCGCGCAAGGTCACCCGGCTGCGCGAGCCGTTCCTGCTCATCTGCGGCTACGGGCAGGCCGGGGAGGCGCTCGGGCTGTCGCTGGACGCGCTGGGCCGCCGGTTCACCGTGGTCGACATCGCCGAGAGCCGCATCGACGTC
Source organism: Geodermatophilus sp. SYSU D00879 (assembly GCF_054050375.1). NCBI lineage: Bacteria > Bacillati > Actinomycetota > Actinomycetes > Geodermatophilales > Geodermatophilaceae > Geodermatophilus > Geodermatophilus sp. SYSU D00879. The sequence continues at coordinate 235,051 of NZ_JBJGZF010000006.1, read as the reverse complement.
CTGGAGATCGCGCCGCACCGGGGGGACGTCCCCGGCGTGGTGGGCGACGCGCGCGACCCGCACGTGCTCGGCGTCGCGGGCCTCGGGCACCCGTGGTGCGAGGGCGTGCTGGCCGTGACCGGTGATGACGAGGCCAACCTCGCCGTCGCCATGGCCGCCGCCCTGCTGCGCCCGGAGCTCACGGTGGTCACCCGCACGACGTCGTCCGCGGTCGCCCAGCGGATGAGCCGGTTCGGCTCGCCGACGGTCATCAACCCCTTCGACCGGTTCGGCGACCACCTGCGGCTGGCGCTGCGGACCCCGGCGTCCTACCAGCTCACGACCTGGCTGGAGAGCGGGCCGGGCGCCGAGCTGCCGCCGCGGGGCAAGGCGCCCGCGCCGGGCCGGTGGGTGGTGTGCGGCTACGGCCGGTTCGGCCGGCACTTCGCCGCCGACCTGGGCGCCGAGGGCCTGGAGGTCACCGTCGTGGACACGACGCCGGGCGACGGCGTCGTGGAGGGTGACGCCGCCGATCCCGACGTCATCCGGCGGACGGACCTGGCCACGGCGGTCGGGCTGGTGGCCGGCACCGACAACGACACCACCAACCTCTCCCTGGTGGCCGAGGCGCGGCGGGTCAACCCCTCGCTGTTCGTCGCCGCCCGCCAGAACCAGCCCGCCGACGCCGCCCTGTTCGCCGCGATGGACGTCGACGCGCTGCTCGTGCCCACCGAGGTGGTCGCGCACGACGCCTACGCCCGGCTGAGCACGCCCCTGCTGTGGCGGTTCCTGCGCGAGCTGCCCGGGCAGAGCGACGAGTGGTCGGCCGGCGTGGTCGAGCGGCTGCTGGACGCGTGCGGCGCCCACCTGGAGGCGCTGTGGAAGGTGCGCCTGACCGCGGAGGACGCGCCGGCGCTCCACCCGCTGCTGACCGAGGGGTGCTTCCGGCTCGCCGACCTGCTGCGCGACCCGGCCGACCGCGAGCAGACCCTGCTGGCCGTGCCGCTGCTGCTCCTGCGCGGCGACGAGGCGGTGCTGACCCCCGGGCCCGGGACGGTGCTCGCGCCCGGCGACGAACTGCTGTTCGCCGGCCGCGCCGCGGTGCACCGGGAGGTGGAGGCCACGATGTTCATCGACGGCGTCGCCGACTACCTGGTCACCGGCCGGCGGGTGCCGCAGAGCTGGGTCTGGCGCAAGCTGAGCCGGTCGGCGCCGGCCGAGGACGCGGCCCCCGCGCCCTGACCCCATCAGGGGGACACGTGCCTGACCAGGCCCCGGCCCGGCGACTGCTCGGCGCCCTCACCGGCCGGGACGCCGTCCGGCCGCCGTCCCTGCGAACCGACGACGACCGGTCCGCCTCGCGGCTCGAGCTGTTCTTCGACCTGGCCTTCGTCCTGGTGGTCGCCGAGCTCGCGATCGCGCTGCGCGAGGACGTGACCCTGCACGGGTTCCTCGTCTTCGCCGGGCTGTTCACGACCGTCTGGTGGTCCTGGGTCAGCTCGACGCTCTACGCCAACCGCTTCGACCACGACGACGTCGTCTACCGCCTCTACAAGCTCGGGAGCATGGCCGCCGTCGTCGGGCTGGCGGCCTCGGCGTCAGAGGCGACCGGCGAGCGGTTCGCCGTCTTCGTCGTCTGCCAGCTCCTGCTGCGCGCGATGCTGCTCCTGCAGTACCAGCGCGCTCACCGGCACGTGCCGGACGCGCGGCCGATCACCCGGCTCTACCTGGCCGGGACCGCCGCGGGCGCGGTGCTCTGGGCGGTGTCGCTCGCAGTGCCGCGGCCGGCCGCGTTCGCGCTGTGGGCCGCCGCGGTGCTGGCCGAGGCGCTGGTCCCGCTGCTGGCGACGCGGTCCTCGGCTGACCTGCCGCTGCACGTCGAGCACCTGCCCGAGAGGTTCGCGCTGTTCGTCATCCTCGTGCTCGGCGAGCCGGTCGCCGCGGTCGCGCACGGCCTGTACGACGCCGGCTGGTCGGGCTCGGCGCTGCCGGTGGCGGTGCTGGCCTTCGTCCTCGCCGCCGCGCTGTGGTGGAGCTACTTCGACCTCGCCGGCGCCCGCGCCAAGCGGCTGCTGGGCGAGGCGGGGGAGCACAACGGCGCCCACGCCCACGACGCCTACGTCTTCGGGCACCTGCCGCTGACGCTCGCGCTGGCCACGGTCGGCGCGGGCCTCGAGCTCGCGGTCAAGGAGGCCGCGGCCGGCGAGGTGCCGGCGGGGACCCGGTTGCTGGTGGCCGGCGGGGTGGCGGTCTACCTGGTCGCCGCGGGCGTCACCGCCTCGGCGATGACGGGGAACGTCCGGCGCGGCTGGTGGTGGCCGCTGCTCGCCGCGGCCGTGGCCCTGCTCGACGCGCTGCTGGAGCTGCCGGCGTCCGTGGTCGTCGGCGCCCTGGCCGCGCTGGTCGTGGCGGTCGTGGTGGGGGGCTGGGCACAGCGCGCGGCGGGGGACCTGGAGACCGAGGAGGTCTGACCTCCGGGCCCCTGGGGCGAGGTCCGGAGACCGGCCGGTCCCGTCCGCCGACCGGGACCTCCGACCCTGCCGCCGGGCGCCGGTGCGGCGTGTCATGGGTCTGCGCCGGCCACCGGTGACCGGTGCTGAGGGGGGCTGTGCCGTGACCTCGGGAGCCGGGCCCGGTGGCGTCGCCGGCGGGGTGGTCGTCGGGGTGGACGGCTCGGCGTGCGCCCGGGCCGCGCTCGCCTGGGCGGGCCGGATGGCCGCCCGCACCGCCATGCCGCTGACCGCCGTGCGCGCGTGGAGCGTGCCGACCGCACCCCGCCCGGACACCTGGGAGCCGGCCTACGTGCCGCCGCTTTCCGACTGGGAGCGGGCCGTGGAGCGGGCGCTCGCCGACGACGTCGCCGCGGCCGCCGTGCCGCCGGAGGTCGCGGTGACCTGCCGCGCGGTGCACCGGGCGCCGGTCGACGCGCTGCTGGCGGCGACCGAGGGCGCGGAGCTGCTGGTCCTCGGGACGCGGGGGAGGGGCGGCGCCCGCGGGCGGCTGCTCGGCTCGGTCGCGTCCTCGGTGCTGCGCGCGGCGCCCTGCCCGGTGACCGTCGTGCGGCCCGACGCGGTGCGCCGCAGTCCGGCCGAGACCGTGGGGTCCGGCGCCGCCGCCCGGCCCTGACGCCTGCGTCCCCCGGGGGACGGCCCCGGGGGTGAGAGGGGGAACCATGGACCCGACCGCCCGCCCGCCGGAGGAGCCGGTGCGCCGCGAGATGTCGCTCGACGAGAAGCTGATCGCGCAGTGGGAGGCGCAGCACGACGTCGCCGCCCGCGGCCACCGCTGCGACCCGCTCGGCCTGCAGCACCAGCTCAGCCGCGAGCGGCTGGCCGACAGCACCCGGCCGCCGACCCCCCGCCGGGCCGCCCAGGCCGGCGCGGCGGCGGAGTCCGCGGGGCCCCCGCCGGACGAGGCGCGGCACCCCGAGCCCCCGACGGCCCGCAGACACCCGTGGCGGCGGTTCCACCACCACGCCTCCGAGAGCTGACCCCCACACACTCCCCCCACGGGCGGACCGTGGGGGCGGTGTGGGTGTGCTGTGGGTGGGATCGGCGCGGCCCCGCCGACAGGCTCGCCGCCATGACGAACACCGCTCCCGCCCCCACCGTCCCGATGGCCGACGTCCGCGACATGTACGTCGTCCACCGGGCCTTCCGCCGCGAGTTCGGCCTGCTCCCCGGGCTCGTGCGCGCCGTCGGCCCCGGCGACACCGCCCGCGCGGCCGTCCTCGCCCGGCACGCCCGGATGGTGCTGCTCGGCCTGCACCTGCACCACACCGCCGAGGACGACCTGCTCTGGCCGAAGCTGCTCGAGCGGTGCCCGCCCGACGCCGCCGTCGTCCACCGCATGGAGGCCCAGCACGCCGAGGTGGAGCGGCTGATCGGTGCCCTCGGCCCGGCGCTGGACCGCTGGGAGGTCGAGGCGCGGCCGGCGGTCGCCGAGGAGGTGGCGTCCACCGTCGAGGCGCTGGGCGCCGTCCTGGCCGAGCACCTGGCCGAGGAGGAGACCGAGATCCTGCCGCTGGCGCAGCGGCACGTCACGCAGGCGGAGTGGGCGCAGCTCGGCGAGCACGGCAAGGGCGAGATGTCGGTGCGGGACCTGCCGCTGCTGTTCGGCGCGCTGCTGGAGGAGTGCGACCCGGACGAGCGGACGATGATGCTGCACGTCGTCCCGTTCCCGGTCCGGGTGCTGCTGCGGACGGTCTTCGCCCGGCGGTACCGCCGCTACGTCAGCGCGGTCCGCGGGCCCGCCTGATCGTCTCGGCGAGGGCCGGGACGTCCTCCGGGCGCAGCAGCCGGCCGGCGTCCCAGGCCCGGGCGAACGCCTCCTCGCCGAGCACCGCCCGCACCGCCGGCAGCTCCTGGGCGGCCAGCGCGACGTCGGGCGGGAAGGCCACCGCGACCGCCGCCGCCTCCGCCGTCGCCGACCCCGCGGCGAACAGCTGCGCCGCGAGCTCCGGCAGCCCGCGGGCGGAGGCGACGGCGGCCAGCCCCGGCAGCGTGTAGGCCAGCGTCCACGAGGTGCGGACCTCCGCGGCGAGACCGGCCGCCTCCGCCCACCGGTCGAGGGCGGCGTCCTCGTCACCGGCGAGCGCGGCCAGCGAGGCCTGCACGTTGAGCAGCGTCGCCAGGCTGAACGGGCTGCCGAGCGCGCGGGCCAGCCGCTCGGCGTCGGCCAGCGTCGCCGTCCCGCCGGCGAGGTCGCCCGCCTGCAGCAGCAGCTGCCCCTGCGCCACGACGGCGTGCACCCGGGCCCACCTCTCCCCGGTCTCCGCGGCCAGCCGCAGCGCCTCGGCCAGGTCGCGGCCGGCGGCGCCGAGGTCGCCGCGGAAGACCGCGGCCGAGCCGGTGAGCACCAGCGCCAGGGCGCGCAGGTCCCCGGCGCCGGCGTCCGCGGCGGCCGCCGCCGCCCCGGCCGCCGCCTCCGCCGTGCCGGGGACGTCGCCGGCGGCGTAGCGCAGCGCGGCGAGGGCGAGCAGCAGGCGGGCGTCGTCGACCGGCTCGAGGCCGGCGCGGTCGATGCGGGCCACCCAGCCCAGGCCCTCGGCGACGTCGCCGCGCACCGCCCAGTACAGCCAGGTGGCCCGCACCAGCCGGGCGGCGTCGGCGGACCGGCCGGCGGCCACCAGCCGGCCGAGCGCCGCGCTCAGGTTGCCGTGGTCGCGCTCCAGCCGGTCCAGCCAGGCGCCCTGCTCCGGCCCGGTCAGCCCGGTCTCCGCGCCGGCGGCGAGGTCGAGGACGGCGGCGGTCGCGCGGTCGGCGGCCAGGTCGGTCTCCCCGGCGTCGGCCAGCCGCGCGGCGGCGTACTGCCGCACCGGCTCCAGCAGCCGGTAGCGCGCCTCGGGCCCGTCCTCGGGGACGACGAGGGACTGCTCGACCAGGCCGCCCAGGGCGGGCAGCACGTCGGGGACGCCGGCCACCGCCCGCGCGGTGTCGAGGGAGAAGCCGCCGGCGAGGACGGCCAGCCGGCGCAGCAGCCGCTGCTCGGCGGCGGTGAGCAGGTCGTGGCTCCAGTCCAGCGCGGCCCGCATCGTGCGCTGCCGCTCGGGCAGGTCCCGGGCGCCGCCGGACCCGAGCGCCTCGTCCAGCCGGCCGAGCAGCGCGGCCGGCGGCAGGTAGCGGGCGTGCGCGGCGGCCAGCTCCAGGGCCAGGGGCAGCCCGTCGAGGCGCCGGCAGATCGCGGCGACGTCGGCGGCGGTGGCGTCGGTGAGGACGACCGGGCGCCCGGCGGCCGCCGCCCGGTCGAGGAACACCTGGGCGGCGGGGGAGGCGGCCACGGCCGCGGCGCCGGGGCCCGCGGGCACCGGGAGGGGCGCGAGCGGGCGCTCCCGCTCCGCCCGCACCCGCAGCGGCGCCCGGCTGGTGGCCAGCACCGCGAGGCCCGGGCAGCGCCCGAGCAGCCCCGCGACCTCCGGTGCGGCGTCGAGCACGTGCTCCACGTTGTCGAGGACGACGAGGTGCCGCCGGTCGCCGATCCGGGCGGCCACCGCGTCGGCGACCGGCCCCGCCAGCTGCCGCCCGCCGAGCGCGCGGGCCAGCGTGGGCAGCACCAGCCCCGGCTCGCGCACCGGGGCGAGCTCGACGACCGTCACGCCGTCGGGGAACGCGGCCGCCACCTCCCGCGCCACGGCCAGCGCCAGCGTCGTCTTGCCCACCCCGCCGGGGCCGGTGAGCGTGACCAGCCGCGCGGTGCCCGACCGCAGCAGCCCGGCCACCTCCGCGACGTCGTCCTCGCGGCCGAACACCGGCGCCGCGGGCGGCGGGAGGGTGCCCGCCGCGGGCCCGCCGCCGGCCGGGCGGGCGGCGGCGGTCAGGGCGGCGCGGTCGGCGGCGTCGAGGCCGAGGGCGTCGGCGAGCGCGCGCACGGTGTGCGGGTGGGGGCGGCGCCGCTCGCCCCGCTCCAGCGCGCTGACCGCCTTGGCGGTGAGCCCGGACCGGGCGGCGAGCTCCTCCTGGGTGAGCGCCGCCGCCGTCCGCCACCGGCGCAGCAGCGCCGCCACGGGGCCGGGGTCGGACGGAGGGGCGCTCACCGGCCGGGAGGGTACTGGCCGGCGGGCCCGGCGGGGCGGGACCTCCGGCCCTACGGAACGCGCGCGTCCGCCCGGCACGCTGCGCGGGTGACCACCCCGACCGCGCTGTGGCGGCGCTGGCTGCTCGTGGTCACCGCCGGCGAGGCCCTGGGGTTCCTGGTGCCGGTGACCGCGGTGCTGCTCGGCGCCGCGGACCTGCCCGGTCCCGCGGCGCTCGCGGTGCTCGCCGCCGCCGGCGCGGCCGAGGGGGCGCTGCTCGGCGCGGCGCAGGCCGCCGTGCTCGCCCCCGTGCTGCCCGGCCTGTCCCGCCGCGACTGGACGGTGCGCACCGCCGCGGCCGCCGTCGTGGCGTGGTGTCTCGGGACGGCGCCGGGCACCTGGGCGTCCGGGGTGCTCCACCTGCCGCTCGCCGTGCAGGTGCCCCTGGCGCTGGTCGCGGCGGCGCTCCTCCTCACCGTCATCGGCGCGGCCCAGTGGACGGTGCTGCGCCGGCACGTGCCCCGCGCCGGCCGCTGGATCGGGTGCACCGCGCTGGCCTGGCTCGCCGGCCTGCTCGTGTTCACCGCCCTCACCACACCGCTGTGGCAGCCGGGGCAGGACCCGGTGACGGTCGCCGCGATCGGCGTGCTCGGCGGCCTCGCGATGGCCCTGACGATGGCGGCGGTCACCGGCCGCGGCGTCGTCGTCCTCCTCGCCGGGCGGCTCCGGCGGGCCCCGGCGGTCCGCGCGGTGTGACCTGCGGGGATGGGGTAGGCAGGTCCCGCACGGGACGCACGGACGACGGGAGGCCGACGGTGGACCAGCAGGAGTGGACGCGTGTGGTGGAGGCCGCGACCCGGGCCCCCTCGATCCACAACACGCAGCCGTGGCGGTTCACCGCGTCCGGCGACCGGCTGGAGGTCCGCACCGATCCCGCGCGGGCGCTGCCCGCCCTCGACCCCAGCGGCCGGCAGCGCGTGGTCAGCTGCGGCGTCGCCGTCGAGTTCGCCGTCGTCGCGCTCGCGGCCGCGGGGCACGACACCGCCGTCGAGGAGCTGCCCGACCCGGCCGACCCCGACCTGCTGGCCGTCCTCACCGTCACCGGCGGCCGCACCCCCGACGACGCCGACCGCGCCCTGGCCGACGCCATCGGCGCCCGGCACACCGAGCGGGCGCCGTTCCTGCCGCAGGCCGTCCCGGCCGAGGTGGTCGACCGGCTGCAGGCCACCGCCGGCGCGTCCCGGGTCTGGGTGAAGCGGATCAGCGGGGAGGACGAGGAGGTCACCACGACCTTCCTGCTGTCCCGCGCCGAGGAGGTCGAGCAGCGCGAGCCCGAGTACCTCGCCGAGCTGCAGCGGTGGATGCGCTCGGACCCGACCGCCCCCGACGGGATCCCGGTCGGGGCGGTGCCCGGGGAGGACCCGTCGACCCGGCCGTCGAACTGGCTGGTCCGCGACTTCGTGGTGGGCTCCCGCCCCGCCGACCGGTCGCACGCCTCCGACCTCGACCCCGACGCCCCGCCACCGCCGGTCGAGCGCCCGACCGTCGTACTCATGGGCACCGACGGCGACGACCGGCAGGCGTGGCTCACCGCCGGGCGGGCGCTCGGCCGGGTGCTGCTGGAGGTGACCGCCGCCGGGCTCGCGGCCTCCCCGCTGACCCAGGCGCTGGACTGGCCGGCCACCCGCACGCAGTTGCGCTCGCGGCTGTCTCTGGTCGGCCACCCGCAGATGCTGATGCGGCTCGGGTACCCGTCCGGGGACCGCAGCCCGACGACCAACCGCCGGCCGGTCACGGAGGTGCTCACCTTCGCCTGACCTATCGGCCTTGACTGATATCAGCGGAGGCTGAACACTCCTCCCGTGCACGCGTTCGACGTCCTGGGCGACCCGGTCCGGCGGCGGATCCTCGAGCTGCTCGCCGACGGCGAGCTCTCGGCCGGGGAGGTCACCGCTGTCGTCCGCCGGGAGTTCGGGATCACCCAGCCGGCCGTGTCCGGGCACCTGAGGGTGCTCCGGGAGAACGGCTTCGCCCGGGTCCGCGCCGAGGGAGCGCGGCGGCTGTACGCCGTCGAGCCCGCCCCGCTGCAGGACGTCGACCGGTGGCTCGAGCGGTTCCGCCGCACCTGGGACCGGCACCTCGACGCACTCGCCACCGAGCTCGCGCGGGGGGAGCGCGAGCGCCGCCTGCGCGCGAACCAGCCCCAGGACCGTCCACCCGAGGAGGAACCGTGAGAGACCTGCTGGCCGAGATCGCCGACACCGCCCGCGAGGTCGCCCGCCGGGGCGGGGGCGACGACGAGCTGGTGGCCGTCACCGTGCGCCGCGAGTACCCGGCCGCGCCCGGGGACGTGTGGGAGGCGGTCACCGACCCGGCCCGCCTGGCCCGCTGGTTCGCGCCGGTCACCGGCGACCTGCGGGCGGGCGGCACCTTCGCCGTCGAGGGCAACGCCGACGGGGAGATCCGCGAGTGCACGCCGCCGTCGACCCTGGTCCTCACCTGGGGCGGGCCGGTCAGCGTCGTCACCGTCTCGTTGACCCCGGCCGGTGGGGGCACCGTCCTGGCGCTCGAGCACACCGTCCCCCTGGCCTTCGCGGGCAGCGGCGCCGGCGCGCTGTTCGTGGGCCCGGGCTGGGACGTCGCGCTGCTCGGCCTGGCGCTGCACCTGCGCGGGGAGGACGTCGGCGACCCGGTCGCGTGGGAGGCGGGCGAGGGCGTGCGGCGCTTCAACGCCGCGTCGGTGGACGCGTGGGTGGACACGGTGACGGCGTCCGGCACGGCCGGCGCCGAGGAGGTCGCCGGTGCCGCCGCCGCGGCGCGGGCGCAGTTCGCCCCGGAGCCCTCGGCCGGCTGAGCCCGGCGGCGCGGTCCCCGGCTGGCCGGGGACCGCGCCGTCGGCCACAGTGGGGCGCCCGCACCCCCCACCCGGAAGGCCCCCCGTGCGCCCCACCGACGACGGCGGTTCCCAGCTCGCGGAGTTCGGCTACCGGCAGCACCTGGACCGCAGCATCGGCCGGTTCTCCAGCTTCGCCGCCGGCGTCAGCTACATCTCGATCCTCACCGGCACGTTCCAGCTCTTCTACTTCGGCTTCGGCGCCGGCGGCCCGGCGTACGTGTGGTCGTGGCCGATGGTCTTCGCCGGACAGCTGATGGTCGCGCTGTGCTTCGCCGAGCTCGCGGCCCGCTACCCCGTGGCCGGGTCGCTCTACAACTGGACCAAGCGCCTCGGCAGCGCGACGACGTCGTGGCTGGCCGGCTGGGTGATGCTCACCGCCTCGGTCGTCACCCTGGCCGCGACCGCGCTGGCCTACCAGATCACGCTGCCGCAGCTGTGGTCGGGCTTCCAGCTGGTCGGCGACGGGACCGGCACCTACGACGTCGCCGTCAACGCCGTCGTGCTGGGCGGCCTGCTGATCACGTTCACCACGCTGGTCAACGCGTTCGGCGTGCGGCTGATGGCGCGGATCAACAGCGCCGGGGTCTTCATCGAGCTGGTGGCCGCGGTGCTGATCGTCGTCGTCCTGGCCGTCGCGATCACCCGCGGGCCGCAGGACGTGCTGCTCGACACCGGCGGCCGGGGCGAGGGGCAGCCGCTGGGCTACCTCGGCGCGTTCCTCGTCGCGGCGCTCGCGTCGGGCTACGTCATGTACGGCTTCGACACCGCCAGCTCGCTCGGCGAGGAGACGATCGACCCGGGCCGCACCGCGCCGCGGGCGATCCTGCGGGCGATCACCGCGTCCTTCGTGCTCGGCGGGCTGATCCTGCTGTTCGGGCTCATGGCCGCCCCCGACCTCACCGACCCACAGCTGTCCTCCAGCGGCGGGGGCCTGCAGTACGTCCTGCTGTCGGTGGCCGGCACCGGGCTGGGGAAGGCGTTCCTCGTCTGCATCGTCGTCGCGGTCACCGTCTGCTGCCTCGCGGTGCACACCGCGGCGATCCGGATGACCTTCGCCATGGCCCGCGACAACGCGCTGCCCGCCGCCGCCCGGCTCGCGCACGTCGACCCGCGGCGGCGCACCCCGGTCGTCCCCGCCGTGCTGGTCGGCCTGCTCGCCGTCGGGGTGCTGCTGCTCAACGTGCGCCAGCCACAGGTGTTCACCGCGCTGACCAGCATCGCCGTGGTGATGATCTACCTGGCCTACCTGCTGGTGACCGGGCCGATGCTGGTCGCCCGGCTGCGCGGGCGCTGGCCCCGGCCGGCGCCGGGCCGGTTCTCCCTCGGCCGCCTGGGCCTGCCGGTCAACGTGCTCGCGGTGCTGTGGGGCGCCGGGATGGCGGTCAACCTGGCCTGGCCGCGGCGGGAGGTCTACAACGCCACCGGGGAACCGCACTGGTACCTGCAGTGGGCCGCGCCGGTGTTCATCGGCGCGATCGTCGCGGTCGGCCTGGCGTGGTACCTGCTGCGCCAGCGGCGGCGCACCGGGGTGCTGCCCGAGCACGCCGCCGTCATCGACGCGACGCCGCCGCCCGCGCCCGCCTGAGACCCCGGGCCGACCCGCCGGCCACCCCGCGCAGCAGCCGCACCCGCTGCGGGGCGGGCAGCGCGGCGAACACCCGGGCCATCGCCGCGGCGACGGCGGCCGGCGGCGAGCCGACGTCCAGGTAGGCCGCCCAGGACCGCTCGGGCAGCGCGAAGAACGCGGCGAAGAAGGCGTCGGTGGCGCGGGTGTCCAGCGGCAGCAGCACCTCCAGGCCCAGGCCCAGCAGCGCCGCCGTCGCCCGGGGGCGGGCCCGCCGCACCACCGCGCGCGGGTCCCCGCCGGCCGCGAGCGCGGCCGCGACCCGCGGGCCCAGCCGCAGCGAGGACGCGACGCTGTAGCCGGTGGCCGGGTGCACCAGCCCCGCGGACGCGCCGAGCGGGGTCCCCGGTCCGGCGGCCCGCGGCGGGGCGTCCAGGGGGATCGCCACCCGCTCGGGCTCCCCGGCCGGGCGCAGGCCGCGGGCGGCGAGGAACCGGCCCAGCCCGGCTCGCAGGTCCGGCAGCGGCACCGGCGGGCGGGCGGCCAGCGAGGTCGCCTCGAGCAGCACGGTGCCGTCGTCGAGGGCCAGGCCGTAGAGGAACGCCGGCGGGGCGGCGGGGTCGGCCAGCGCCGTCCAGTCCATGAGCAGCGCCCCGCCGGGCGGGACGACGTCGTCGACGGGGCCGGCCACCACCTCGCCCCAGGCCCGCTGCTGCGCCGTCCCCGGGCCGCCACCGCGCGCGTCGAGGACCGCGCGGGCGGCCAGCCGGCGCCCGTCGCCGAGGACGGCGACCTCCCCGACGTCCCCGGCCCCCACCGCCGCCACCCGGCCGGTCACCACCTCGCCGCCCGCGGTGTGCAGCCGGTCGAGCAGGGCGGCGGTGACGACGTCGTTGCGCAGCCGCGCGTAGCCGCGGGTCAGCCGCCGCTCCCCGCCGGCCGCGGTGCGCACGACGGTGGGGGCGTACGCGGCCGCGACGGCGGCCGGGTCCAGCCCGAGCGGGGCGGCCGCGGCCGCGAGCTCGTCGGCCCACAGGCAGTAGGTGGCCGGCCACGGGCGGACCGCCGGCGCCACCAGCACCGTCCGCAGCCCCGCGGCGGCGCAGGCGGCGGCCACCGACAGCCCGGCCGGCCCGGCCCCGGCGACGACGACGTCGGCAGCGGGCGGGGACACCGCGGCAGACCACCACACCCGCCCGCTCCCCGCCACACCCGGGCGTCGGTCCGGTCCCCGCCGGGTACCCGGGGGCCGAGCGTCCGAGGAGGGACGGTCGTGCCCGGTGAGGTCCCCGTCGACGTGCCCGCACCCGGGGCGGTGCTGGCCGGGGACCTCGCCGTGCCACCGGCCGCCCGCGGGGTGGTGCTGTTCGCGCACGGCAGCGGCAGCAGCCGGCACAGCCCGCGCAACCGGCAGGTGGCGGCCGCGCTGCAGCGGGCGGGCTGGGCCACCCTGCTGCTGGACCTGCTCACGCCCGCCGAGGAGGAGGTCGACGACCGCACCCGCGAGCTGCGCTTCGACGTCGGCCTGCTGGCCGGGCGGCTGACCGCGGCCCTCGACCGGCTGGGCCGCGCGGCGGTGACCGCCGGGCTGCAGCCGGCGCTGTTCGGCGCGAGCACCGGGGCGGCCGCGGCCCTCCTCACCGCCGCCGACCGGCCCGGCCGGGTGGGAGCGGTGGTGTCCCGCGGCGGCCGGCCGGACCTGGCCGGGGAGGCGCTGACCCGGGTGCGGGCGCCCACGCTGCTCGTCGTCGGCGGTGCCGACCGGCAGGTGCTCGCGCTCAACCGGGACGCCGCCGCGCAGCTGGGCGGGCCGTCCGAGCTCGCCGTCGTCCCCGGGGCGACCCACCTGTTCCCCGAGCCCGGCGCACTGGAGCAGGTCGTCGACCGCACGCTGCGCTGGCTGGACCGCTGGCTGCCGGGCCCTCAGGCGGGGTCGCCGTCCACGTAGACCCAGCGGCCGCCGACCCGGCGGAACCGGCTGTGCTCGGCCTGCACGCGCGCCTCCCCGCCGGCACGCGAGTGCGCGCGGAAGGTCACCGTGCCCTCGGCGTCGAGCAGGCCGCCGCCGGTGGTGGCCAGCACCTCCAGGCCGGTCCAGCGCACCGCCGGGTCGAGCTCCAGCGCTCGCGGCCGGGTGGCCGGGTCCCACGTCTCCTCCACGTAGGCGGCGTCGCCGACGGCGAAGGCGCTGTAGCGCGAGCGCATGAGCTGCTCGGCGGTGGCCGCGGCCGCCGTCCCGTCGTGGAGGCGGCCGCAGCACTCCGCGTAGGCCAGGCCGGTGCCGCAGGGGCAGCGCTTCGGGCTCACGCCCTCAGTCTTCAGCGATCCAGACGGCCGTGTCCGGCGGCAGCGCGACCGAGCGGGCCGAGGTGTGCACGCCCGGGCCGGACTCGAGCAGCACCTGGCCGCGCGAGCGGACCAGCGCGGTGTCGGTGCCCATGTTGACCACGCAGCGGACGGTGCGGCCGCCGCCGGTGCAGCGCACGGTGAGGACGTCGCCGCGGGTGCTCACGGTCGCCTCGCCGGTGCCCAGCGCCGGGTGCTCGGCGCGGACGGCCAGCGCCTGCCGGTAGAGGTGCAGCACCGAACCGGAGTCGCGGGTCTGCCGGGAGACGGCGTGCCGCTTCCACTCCGCCGGCACCGGCAGCCACGGCCTGGCCGAGCGGTCGCGGGAGAAGCCGACGCCGGTGGTGGCGTTCCACGGCATCGGGACGCGGCAGCCGTCGCGGCCGGCGCGCTCACCGCCGCTGCGGAAGAAGATCGGGTCCTGCTTGGCCTCGTCGGGGACGTGCGCCTGGGGCAGGCCGAGCTCGTCGCCCGCGTAGACGTAGGCCGAGCCGGGCAGTGACAGCAGCAGCAGCGCCGCCGCGCGCGCCCGGGCCAGGCCGGTCTCCCCGCCGCCGAAGCGGGTGACCATGCGGTCCTTGTCGTGGTTGCCGAGCACCCACGACACGGGCGCACCCACCTGGCCGAACGCGTCCAGCGCGCTGCCGATCGCCTCGGCGAAGGCCGGGGTGTCCCACTTCGACTTGAGCAGCCGGAACGACAGCGACTGGTGCAGCTCGTCGGGCCGCGAGTAGAGGGCGACCTCGTCGAGGTCGGCCAGGCAGACCTCGCCGACGAGCATGGTGTCCGGGTACTCGTCGCAGATCGCCCGCCAGCGACGCCACACGTCGTGCACCTCGGGCTGGTTCCACGTCATGGCCTGCTCGGGGCCGTGGCCGAACAGGGTGGGGGAGTACTCGCCCGGGTTGTCGCGCAGGCCGGCGTCCTTGTAGAGGCCGTAGGCGACGTCGACGCGGAAGCCGCTCACCCCGCGGTCGAGCCAGAAGCGCAGGGTCCGCTCGAAGTCCTCGGCCACCACCGGGTCGCGCCAGTTGAGGTCGGGCTGCTCGGGGGCGAACAGGTGCAGGTACCAGCGGCCGTCCGGGGTGCGCGACCAGGCCGGCCCGCCGAACAGCGAGCGCCAGTTGTTCGGCGGCTCCTCCGACGGCGGCGCGAAGTGGTAGCGGGAGGCCTCGGGGCAGTCGGGGTCGGCCAGCGCCGCCTGGAACCAGGGGTGCCGGTCGGAGGTGTGGTTGGGGACGACGTCGAGCACGACGCGCAGGCCCAGCCGGCGGGCGTCGGCCACCAGCGCCTCGACGTCGGACACGTCGCCGTACTCGGGGTCCACCGCCCGGTAGTCGACGACGTCGTACCCGCCGTCGGCGCCGCCCGAGGGGTAGTGCGGGTTGATCCACAGCGCGTCGACGCCGAGCCACGACAGGTAGGGCAGGCGGGCGCGCAGGCCCGCGAGGTCGCCGATGCCGTCACCGTTGCCGTCGGCGAACGAGCGCAGGTAGACCTGGTAGACCACGGCCGAGCGCCACCAGGGCTGCTCCTCGGTCGCCGGCGGGGGAACGGGCCGGGACCACGGCTGCTGCGCGGCGGCGTTGCCGGCAGCGACGAGTCGAGCGGACATGCGCCCAGGATCGGCACTCACGGTCGTCGAGAGTGACCATCCCGCCGCCAAAGGGTGACGTGCCCGTCGTCACATCTCGCCGAACGCGCAGGTACGCGGGCTGTCACGTGTCCTCCCACACACGCGGATGGGGGAGCGGCTCGTCCGTGTTGCACCACCCGTCCCACGAGTCACGAGCCGCCGTCAGCCCGGCGGCAGGGAGTACCCGCACCATGTCCAGCACCCCGGCTGACCGAGCCGCCTGCTTCCGCCACCCCCGGCACGTCTGGATCGCCAGCTGCCCCGACTGCACCGCCTGGCACCTCGCCGGCCTCCGCGCCGGCGCCGAGGACCGCCCCGCGGCGCCCCGCCCCCGCGCCACGCGCGGTGACCGGGCGACCACCGCCGCCTAGGACCTGTGCACACGAGCGCCCCTCCGGCCCCCGGCCGGAGGGGCGCTCGCGCGTCCGGGCGCGGACGGCGAGGGGACGCCGGGCGACTGGGGTCGAGAACCGGCCGAGGGTTCCGATACTCCGCAGGAGCGCTTGTTCGATCATCCTCCAGCGACGCAGGAGTGTCCCTCGTGACCCACCCCGACGGGGTTCTGCCGAACCCCTCCGACGACGGCCGGCCCGGCTTCGGGCACCAGCCCGGCTTCCCGCCCCCGGTCGACGACCGGCCCACGGCCGCCTACGCCTTCCCGCCGCCTCCGCAGCAGTTCGGCACTCCCGCGCACGTCGCCGTCACGCAGCAGTTCGGCGCCCCTCAGCAGTTCGGTGCCTCCCAGCCGTACGACGTCACGCAGCAGTTCGGCGCCCCCCAGCCGTTCGGCGCGGCGCAGCCCCCGCCGCCGTACCCGGCGCAGCCCGGGCCCTGGCAGCCGCCCGTCCCGCCCGGCGCGGGGCTGCCGACGCCTCCGGCCCGCCCCTGGTTCAAGCGGAAGCGGTACTCGATCCCGGCCGGCGTGCTGGCGCTCGCCGTGCTCGGCGCGGCCGTGGCGCCGGAGGAGGGCACCGACAGCACCTCGGCGGCCGCCGGCGCCAGCACGTCCGCGGCGGAGACGTCGGCGCCCGCCTCGACGCCGGCTCCTGCCCCGACGCCGCAGGTGGAGGAGGTCGCCCCGACCTCCGCGCCCACGACCGCCGCTCCGACGACTCCCGCACCGGTCCGCACGCCGGCCCCTGCGCCTGCGCCGGCCCCTGCTCCGGCTCCGGCTCCGGCCCCTGCGCCGGCCCCGGCTCCCGACCTGACCCTCGGCCAGCGGAACGCCCGCGAGTCCGCCAGTGACTACCTCGACTTCACCTCGTTCTCGCGGTCCGGCCTGATCGAGCAGCTGGAGTTCGAGGGATACTCGAACGGCGACGCCACCTGGGCCGTCGACAGCCTGGACGTGGACTGGAACGAGCAGGCCGCCCGGTCCGCCCGGGAGTACCTCGAGTTCACCTCGTTCTCGCGCTCCGGGCTCGTCGAGCAGCTGGAGTTCGAGGGCTTCACCCCGGAGCAGGCCGAGTACGGGGTCAGCCAGGCGGGGTTCTGACCCGGGTGACCCCTCCGAGCGCCCCTCCGGCTCCCGGCCGGAGGGGCGCTCGCGCGTGCGGCGGGTAGGAGGCGACTGGTTCACTGGTCGTTGAGCGCTTGACGACCGAGTGCTCGACGACAGGGGCGCCCGCCCCGGGAGGAGGACCGCCGTGCACCTCGGCGTCGACAGCTTCGTGGCGGCGGTGACCGACCCACGGACGGGCCGGCTCGTGGGTCCCGAGGAGCGGATGGCCCACCTGCTCGAGGAGATCGAGCTGGCCGACCGGGTCGGGCTGTACTCCTTCGGCATCGGCGAGCACCACCGCCCCGAGTACTACGACTCCGCGCCGCCGGTCATCCTCGCCGCGGCCGCCGCCCGCACCGAGCGGATCCGGCTCGGCAGCGCCGTCGCGGTGCTGTCGGCGGCCGACCCGGTCCGGGTGTTCCAGCAGTTCGCCACCCTCGACCTGATCAGCCGCGGGCGGATCGACCTCGTCGTCGGCCGCGGCTCGTTCACCGAGGCGTTCCCGCTGTTCGGCCTGTCGCTGGCCGACTACGACGAGCTGTTCGACGAGAAGCTGGACCTGCTGCTGCGCATCCGCTCGTCCGAGCACGTCACCTGGTCCGGCCGGCACCGGCCGGCGCTCACCGGCCAGGGCGTCTACCCGCGCCCGCTGCAGGACCCGCTGCCGATCTGGGTGGGCGTGGGCGGCACCCCGACGTCGTTCGTCCGGGCCGGGCTGCTCGGCCTGCCGCTCATGGTCGCGATCATCGGTGGCGAGCCGCGGCAGTTCGCGCCGCTGGTCGACCTGTACCGGCAGGCCGGCGCGCAGGCCGGGCACGCACCCGAGCGGCTCCAGGTCGGGCTGCACGTGTTCGGCTACGTCGCCGACAGCATCCGGGCCGCCGCGGACACGATCTACCCGGGCTGGCACGAGATGTTCACCAAGGTCTCCCGCGAGCGCGGCTTCCGGGCGCCCACCCGCGCGCAGTTCGACGCCACCAGCGGGCCCGACGGCGCCTTCTTCATGGGCGACCCCGACACCGTGGCCGAGAAGCTGCTGCGGATCTCCGCCCAGCTCGGCGGGGTGGACCGGGTCTCCATCCAGATGACCAACCCGCGCCTGGCCCACGAGGACCTGCTGCGCGGCATCGAGCTGCTGGGCACCGAGGTCGCCCCGAAGGTCGCCGCGGGCTGATCGGGGTCGGGTCCGGGTGCGGTTCCGGGCCTTCCCCGATGTGCCGCTGGGCCCGGCGGCGGAGCCTCGTGCCATGACGACTCCGACCTCGTACACCGGGACCCGGCCGCCGCTGCGGCGCAGCTCCACCGAGCGCATGCTCGGCGGCGTCTGCGGCGGGCTGGCCGCCTACACCGGCGTCGACGCGGTGCTGTGGCGCGCCGCCGCCGTCGCCCTGACCCTCGCCGGCGGCGCCGGTCTGGTGCTCTACGCCGTGCTGTGGGTGCTCACCCCCACCGAGCCCCTGCCGCCCGGCGCGGAGCCGCGCCCGGTCGACCGGTTCGTCGACAAGCTGGCCGGCCGCCTCGACCGGGCCGGCTGACCCCCCTCAGCCCCCGGGCGGGAACAGCGTCGCCAGCCCGACCCGCGAGCGCAGCCCGCGCTTGCGGTAGACGCTGCTCAGGTGGTGCTCCACGGTCTTCGGGCTGAGGAACAGCGCTGCGGCGACCTCCGCGTTCGAGGCGCCCCGCGCCGCCAGGACGGCGATCCGCGTCTCCTGCGCGGTGAGGGGCTCCTCGGGCAGCGGCCGGCGCGGACGCGCGGTCCGCCCGGTGGCGCGCAGCTCGTCCTCGGCCCGCTGCGCCCAGGCGGTGAGGTCCAGCGCGGCGAAGGCGTCGGCCGCCGCGGCGAGCTCCTCCCGCGCCCGCGTCCGCTGTCCCGAGCGGCGCAGCCGCGCTCCGAACAGCAGCCGCGTGCGCGGGGTCTCGAAGGGGTCGGGTGCCAGCGCGTGGGCGGCGAGCGCCCGCTCGAACAGCGCCGCCGCGGCGTCGTCGTCGGGGCAGGGGAGGGCACGGCAGCGGGCCACCAGCGCGGCGGTCTGCGGCAGCGGCGACCGCGACACCCGCTCGTACTCGCCGGCGAGCTCCGCGGCCTCGGCGGCCCGTCCCAGCCCCGTCCATGCCTCGACCAGCAGCGGCGCCACCCCCAGCGGCTCGCCGAGCGGGCCGACCCCGCCGTCGGCGGCCAGCCGCGCCTCCAGCACCCGCGCGACCGTGGCGAGGTCGCCGCGGCACAGCGCGCAGAACGCCTCGTGGACCGGGAGGTGCGCCGCGACGGCGGCCGTGCCGGCGCGGGTGACCAGCGCGCGGGCGCGGTCCAGGTGCGCCGCCGCCTCCGCGTGCCGCCCGCGCATGGCGGCCTCCGACGCGAGCAGCTCCAGGGCCGGTGCGGCGTCGGCGACGTAGCCCAGCTGCTCGGCGAGCTCGACCGCCTCGCCGGCGTCGGCGTAGGCGCCCGCGTGGTCGCCGAGCATCCAGGCGCGGCCGTGGGCGGTCATCGCCAGGACCGCGACCAGCACGCCCAGCGCCCCCACCTCCCGGGCCTCGCGGACCCGCCGCTCGACGACGGGCACGGCGGCCAGCGGGTCGGCCAGCCAGCCCACCGCGATGACCAGGAGCGGCAGCAGCCGGGGCTCGGCGCGCAGCTCCGGCTCCGCCTCCACGCCCTCCAGCGCCCGGCGCAGCCGCGGCCGGCCGCGGTCGGGGTCGCCGGCGTGGAGGGCGGCGACCCCGGTGACCCACGCGGCGAGCACCCGCTGCAGCGGGTCACCGGCGTCCGCGGCGGCCGTGATCCGCCGCGCCGTCGCCTGCATGCCGTCCACGTCGCCGAGCCGGTGCTGGACGACGGTGAGGTCGGTGAGCACCCAGGCGGCGGTGCGGCCGGTGGCGAGGTCGGCGGCCGCACGCAGCAGGTCGCCCGCGGCGGGCACCGAGCCGGCGTCCTGCTCCAGGCGACCCAGGACGTGCAGCACGTCCGCCCGCGCGGCCGCCGGCGCCGCGCCGCGCAGGACGGCACCGGCCAGCGCCCGCGCGCGGGCGGCGTCCCCGCCGACGGCGGCGTCCCGGACGGCGGCCGCCAGCAGTCCCGCGGCCCGGGTGGCGTCCCCGGTCAGCGCGGCCGCGCGCTCCAGCGCCGCCGACGACGCCGCGTACCCGCGCCGCGCCCGGGCCCGGTCGGCGGCCGCGGCCAGTTCGCCGGCCAGCGCCTCGTCGCGGCCGGCGGCGGCCAGGGCGCGGTGCCACACCACGGCGAGGTCGTCGCCGGCCCGGGCGGTCCCGGCCAGCAGGCGGTGCGCACGGCGGCGCTCGGCGGGCGTCGCGCGGCGCCACACCAGGCTGCGCAGCAGCGGGTGCCGGAAGGCCAGGGCGTCCCCGTCGCGCACGACGACGCCCCGCTGCTCCGCGGCGTCCAGGGCCGCGGCGGGGTCGGTGCCCGACCGGGCGAGCGCCGCGGCCACCGCGGCGGCGCTGCCGTCGTAGGCGGCGGCCAGCAGCAGCAGCGCCTCCCGCGCCCCGGCCGGCAGCGCGGCCAGCTCCGGCTCGAGCGCCCCGGCCAGCGCCGGGCCGGCCGGCAGATCGACGGGCAGCGGCTCGGTGCCCGCGCGCTGCGCCGGGGGCAGCGCCGCGGCCACCTCCAGCAGCGCGAGCGGGACCCCGCCGACGCGGTCGACCAGCCGGTGCGCCACGGTGGGGGCGACGGTGCCGGCGAGCAGCGCGCGGGCGGCGTCGGCGGGCAGGGCGGCCACCGGGAGGACCTCGGCGCCGGGCAGCGGGTCGGGATCCGGCCGCCGCGCCACCAGCACCGCGACCCGGTCCCCGTGCACCCGGCGCGCGGCGAACAGCAGCGCGGCCGCGGACTCCGCGTCGGCCCACTGCAGGTCGTCGACCAGGACGAGCACCGGCGCGGTCGCCGCGGCGGCGGCAAGCAGGGAGAGGGTGCCGGCCGCGACCAGGTGCCGCTCGCCCGGGACGTCGGCCGGCCCCCAGCCCAGCGCCGCGGCGAGCGCCGCCGCCTGCCCGGGCGGGACCTCCGGCAGCAGGGGGCGCAGCGGACCGAGCAGCTCCAGCAGGACGGCCTGCGGCAGCGTCGCCTCCGACTCGATCCCGCGGGCGCGCAGCACCGTCCACCCGGCGGCCCGCGCGGCCGCGGCCTCCAGCAGGGCGGTCTTGCCGACGCCGGCCTCGCCCTCGACGACCAGCAGGCCGGGCCGGCCCGCGCGGGCGTCGGCGAGGAGCCGGTCGACGCGCGCGAGCTCCGCCGCCCGGCCCACGAGGTCGCGGGTTTCCCCCGACGCGACGGCACCGCTCCCGGTCCGAGGCTCGTCCGGCAGCCGCTCCGAGGGAGGACGCCATGACCCCGATCCCGACCCCGGCCCGTCAGCCGTCGCCCACCGGCGCCCGGCTGCGGTGGATGGCCTGCTGGTTCGGCGCCCCGCTGGACCCCCGGCTGCTGCCCTGGCGGACACCGCGCTGACCCGCCGCTCAGCCGGCCCGCACGGCGGGGGCGGGCAGGATGCCCCGGCGCTGCGCCTCGAGGACCGCGGTGAGCCGGTCGTGGACGCCGAGCTTCCGGTACAGCCGCGCGGCGTGCGTGGTGACCGTGCGGGTCGAGCAGCCCAGCCGGTGCGCCGTCGCGGTCGCCGTCAGCCCCTCCGCGAGGCACAGCAGGACCGCCGTCTCCCGGCAGGTGAGTCCCGCCTCGCGGGCGTGCTCACCGCCGCCGCCGTCGACGCCGTCCCCGTCCTGCCAGGCCCGCACCGTCCGCACGTGCCGGTCCAGCGCCCGCAGCACCGGCGCGACGCCGCCGAGCAGCGCGAGGTCCGCCGCGGTGAAGTCGCGGCGGGGCCGGCCGAAGGCGAACCCGCAGACCTCGGCCGGGCCGCCGCGCAGCGGCAGGCTGACCACCTGGTCCCAGCCGCACACCGCGGCGATGACGCCCCGGGCGGGGGACCGGCGCCAGCTCTGCCAGCCGCCGGCCGCCTCCTGCGCGGTCGCGGGCGTGAGGTCCCCGGCCGCGGCGGCGGTCAGCAGGGGGTGCACCGAGCGCATGCGGTGCGTGGCGTCGACCAGCAGCTCCAGCTGCCCGGCGCCGAGGCCGGTGGCGGTGATCTCGGTGGCGCCGGTGCGCCAGTCGGTGCGCTGCAGCACCGCGGCGGGCGCCTCCAGGCGGGGGCACAGGACGGCGAACACGGGGCCCGCGGGCAGCTGCGGGCCGACCATGCCGTCGAGCAGGCCCACCACCAGGTCGGTGAGCTCCCGGACCACAGGCTCCACGGCCCGCCTCCGACCATCCTGGGCGGGTCCCCGCCGGTCCCGCGTCGGTCGCGTGTGCAGCCCTCTGTGCAGGACGAGCGTGACCGCTGCCGAGGGCCGGCGTCAACGGAGATCCCCGCGCCGTCAAGGGGGTGCCGCGCCCGGCCGCCTACGCAGAAGTGCGTACAGACGGTGCCGATCGGCCGTCCCTAGCGTCCGTGCCGCACCACCGGACCGACTACCAGGGGGAACCGTGTCTCTCCTCGTGCTGCACATGCGGTGGAACGACGTCGAGCCGGCGCAGTACGAGGTGCTGCGCCGCGCCCTGCCGGAGGACGTCGACCGTCCACTGCACTGCCTGTCCCGCCGGCACGTCCGGCAGCCCCGGTCGGTGATGGTCTACGAGGTCTGGGAGGACGCCCGGGCCGCCGAGGACGAGCTGACCCGCATCCGCGCCCTGGTCGACGCCGGTCCCGAGCAGCCGCAGCGCGTCGTGTTCGTGCTGCCGGACGTGTTCGCCGCGGGCTTCGGCCGCCGGCCGGCCCGCCCGGCGCCCGCGTCGGAGGTCGTCAGCGTGCCGGTGGTCCCGGCGCCGCGGCAGCCGGAGTCCCCGGTCACGGCGCCGCGGCAGCCGGAGTCCCCGGTCACGGCGCCGACGGCCTGAGCGCCGGGACCTCCGCCGGGGGCCGCCCCCGCAGGTGCTCGGCGAACCAGGCGTCGGTCCGGGCCCAGGCGTCGGCCGCGGCGGCGGGGTCCGGCCGGATCCGCAGCACGTCCCGCAGCAGCGGGCGCAGCACCCGCGGGCCGACCGGCGCGTCGTGCAGGAAGCCGTGCCCGACGCCGGGGTACTCGCGCACGTCGTGCCGGACGCCCACCCGCGTCAGCACCGTCGTGAGCTCCGCGGCGGTGCCGCGCAGCCCCGGGTCGCGGCCGCCGTAGCCGGCCACCACGGGGCAGGCGCCGAGCAGCGCGGTGTGCGGGTCCCGCGGCAGCCGCGCGTAGAAGACCGCGGCCGCGTCGAAGCCGCGGGCCGCCAGGTGCAGCGCCAGCCCGCCGCCGACGCTGGACCCCAGCACGCCGACCCGGCCGGTGCAGTCGAGCCGCGCGGCCAGGTGCGCCCGGGCCGCCTCGGCGTCGGCGAACGGGCGCCCGTGCCCGGCGTCCACCGCGCGGAACGTCGGGACCAGGGCGCGGCGCGCGCCGCCGTCGGTGAACAGGTCCGGCACCAGGGTCAGGTGGCCGGCGGCGGCCATCCGCTGCGCCTGCCGTCGCACCACGCCGTCGACGCCGAAGGCCTCGTGCAGGAGCACCAGGCCCGGCCACGGGCCGGGGCCGTCGGGCACGGCGAGCACCCCGCGCAGCCCGGGCGTGCCGCCCGGTCCCGGGGGGATCGCGACGTCGGTCAGGGCGATGCGCTGGAGATCGGTCACGGGCGGCCTCCCCGGGGGCTCCGGTCGGTGCGGCCGATGCTGGCAGACGGGAGGGCGTCAGGGGTTGGCGCGCGCCGCCGGGTGTGGGGGGATGCCGGGCATGACGCGCGCGATCGTGGTGGGCGGCGGGGTGGCGGGACCGGTGGCGGCCATGGCGCTGCAGCGGGTGGGGATCGAGGCGACCGTGCACGAGGCCCACCCGGCTCCCGAGGGCGACGTCGGTGCGTGGCTCGGCGTGCAGGTCAACGGCCTCGACGCCCTGGCGGCGGTCGGCGCCGAGGACGCCGTCCGCGCGGCGGCGTTCCCCACGCCGACCATCGAGTTCCGCAGCGGGACGGGGCGGGTCCTGGCCGCCCTGCCCACCGGGAACCCGTCGGGCGGGCGCGACGCGGGTGTCTCCCTGCGCCGCTCGGACCTCTACCGGGCGCTGCACGCGGAGGCCCTCCGGCGCGGCATCGAGGTCCGGTACGGCTCCCGCCTGACCGCGGCGCACGACACCGGCGACGCCGTCACCGCGGAGTTCGCCGACGGCCGCACCGCGACCGCGGACCTGCTCGTCGGCGCGGACGGCGTCCGGTCGACGGTGCGCACCCTGGTCGACCCCGGCGGCCCGCCGCCCCGCTTCGTGCCGGTCCTCAACACCGCCGGGTACTCCGCGCACGTGCCGGACGGCGCCGAGGTGGGCCGGCTGACCATGGTGTTCGGCCGCCGCGCGTTCGCCGGGTACCTCGCCGCGCCGGACGGCGGGACCTGGTGGTTCGCCAACCCGCCGGTGACCAGCGAGCCGCCGGACGGCGAGGTCGCCGGCACGCCCGACCCGCGCTGGCGGGCCCTGCTCTACGACCTGTTCCGCGGCGACCGGTCCCCGCTGGTGGACCTGGTGGAGGCCACCCCCGGGCCGCTGCGCGGGTGGACCACGTACGACGTCCCCACCCTGCGCCGCTGGTCCCGCGGGCGCACGGTCCTGGTCGGGGACGCCGCGCACGCGACCTCGCCGGCCGCCGGGCAGGGGTCCTCGCTGGCGATGGAGGACGCCGTCGTGCTCGCCCGGTGCCTGCGCGACCTCCCGGTCGACGACGCCCTGCGCGCCTTCGAGCACCGGCGGCGGGCGCGGGCCGAGCGGGTGGTCGCCCAGGCGTGGCGGCGGAGCAGCGCGGCGCCGCCGCCGGCCCCGGGGCGCGCCGTCCGCGACGCGGTCCTGCCGCTGGTCCTGCGCCGCCGCGACCCGGCGGCGTGGGTGCGGACGCACCGGGTGGAGCCGCTCGCCGCCGCCGGGGCCGGGTGACCGCCGTCACCCGATCGGACCGCCGTCGTTGAGCCCGGAGTCCTACCCCCCGGCCCCGATGGAGTGGTCCGTGCGCCGACTGCTGACCGTCCTGCTCGCCGCGCTCGCCGGCGTGCTCCTCGTCGTCCCCCCGGCCTCGGCCGCGCCCCCAGGACCGCTGCGCTACGTCGCGCTCGGCGACTCCTACAGCGCGGCCTCCGGCGTCCTGCCCCCGGACCCCACCGCCGCGCCGCAGTGCCTGCGGTCCACCCGCAACTACCCGCACCTGATCACGCAGGCGACCGGCGCCCAGCTGACCGACGTCACCTGCGGCGGCGCGGACACCTCCGACTTCACCGGCGCGCAGCACCCCGGGGTGCCGCCGCAGCTGCAGGCGCTGTCCCCGGACACCCAGCTGGTCACCATGACCATCGGCGGCAACGACAGCGGGGTGTTCATCGAGTCGATCCTGCGCTGCGGCACCGCCGGGCTGCTGACGCTGGGCCGCGGCAGCCCGTGCCGCGACACCTACGGCACCTCGTTCGAGGACACCGTCCGCACCACCACCTACCCGGCGCTGGTGCAGGCGCTGTCGGCGGTGCGCGAGGCCGCGCCGCGGGCCCGGGTCGCGATCCTCGGCTACCCGGCGATCCTCCCGCCGACCGGCGGCTGCTTCGACCGGATGCCGATCGCCGAGGGCGACGTCCCCTACCTGCACGCCCTGCAGACCACGCTCAACGACGCCGTCCGGCGCGCGGCGGCGGCCACGGGCGTCACCTACGTCGACCTCACCCGCGCCTCGGCCGGGCACGACGCCTGTCAGCCGATCGGCGTCCGCTGGGTGGAGCCGGTGCTGCAGGGCACCAACGCGGTGATCGTGCACCCGAACGCGCTCGGCGAGGCGGAGATGGCCGCGCGGGCGATGCAGGTGCTGCGCCTGGGCTGACCCGGCGCCGGTGCCCCGCCGGCGACCGGGCCGCGTGGCCCGCCGCCGGCGGGGTACGGGGCGGGGCACCACGCACCCGAGGAGGACCGATGAGCGAGACCGACCCGACCCCGCAGGCCGGCCCGGAGGACGAGGGCTCGCAGGCGAGCGTCGGCCCGGACGTCGCCCACGCCGGTGGCGGTCGCACCGCGGGCGAGACCTCGGTCGACGACGCGATCGGCGCGGAGGCCGACCCGCCGCGCTGAGCCGCCTCCGGTGGGCCGTACGCCGACGGAGGGACCCGCCCACCGGGCGGGGTGGGGCGGGCACGTGGACGTGCGCCGGCTGGTGATGGGCGACTGGACGCCGGTGCTGAGGGACGGCATCGACGTCCTGCGGCTGGTGCTGCTCGCGGGCGGGGTCGCCTACGCGCTGGCCGGCCGGGCCGGGGACGCGGCGGTCCTGCTGTTCCTCGGGGCGGTGACCGTCCTGGCGCGGCTGGTCGACCTGCCGCGGGTGTACGACCTCGCGCTGACCGTGGGGATGGTCCTGCAGGGGTTCGGCGAGACGCTGGGCCTCTACGACCGGTTCGTCCGCTTCGACGACCTGGTGCACGTCGTGCTGCCGATGCTCACCGCGCCCGTCGTCTACATCGCGCTCGCCCGCCTCGACGTCGTCCCCGACCCCCGCGACGAGACCCACCTGCGCCACTACGTCGGGATCGCGGTCGTGACGACGGCGCTCGGCGTCACGGTCGGGGCGCTGTGGGAGGTGTACGAGTGGCGGTCCGACGCCTGGTTCGGCACGGGGCTGTCGGAGGGCAACGACGACACCAACGGCGACCTCGTCCGCGACACCCTCGGTTCCCTGGTCGGTGCGGCGCTGCTGGTGGTGTGGGCGCGCTTCGGCTGGGGATCGGTCCGCCGGATCCGGGGGGTGAACACCCACGAGGAGGTCAGTGCCTGAGCGGCACCCGTGCACTGCGCTCTCGCGCCGGCGGCTGCTCCTGACGGCGGGCCGGGTCGCCGGGGCGGCCCTCCTGGGTGGTTGCGCGGCCCGGTTCCCCGGAGTACCCGGCACCGACGGGGCCGCCCACCTGACCGCCCGCCCGACCGCTCCACCGGACCTCCCGCCGCCGCCCCCGGGCACCTCCGCCCTCGGCCTGGAGGAGACGCGCGACCCCCTGCTGCACGTCCCCGCCGGCGGGGTCGCCGGCCCGGCGACGCTCGTCGTCGTGCTGCACGGCGCGGGCGGGAACGCGGAGGCCGGCCTGGGGTTGCTGCGGTCGCCGGCCGACGAGCGCGGCCTGGTGCTGCTCGCCCCCACCTCCCGGGGCTCCACCTGGGACGCCGTGCAGGGGGGCTTCGGGCCCGACGTCGCCGGGATCGACCGCGCGCTGACCGCCGTCCTCCGGCGGGTGCCGGTCGACCCCGGCCGGGTCGCCGTCGCGGGCTTCTCCGACGGCGCGTCCTACGCGCTGGGACTGGGGCTGGCCAACGGCCGGCTGTTCCGGCGGGTCGTCGCCTTCTCCCCGGGGTCCGTGCCGCCGGCGACGCGCACGGGACAGCCGTCGGTCTTCGTGTCCCACGGGACCGGCGACGAGGTCCTCCCCGTCGAGCGGACCAGCCGCGAGATCGTCCCCGCCCTCCGCGCCGACGGGTACGACGTCACCTATCGCGAGTTCGACGGCGGCCACGGGGTCCCGCCCGACGTCGCCCGCGAGGCGGTCGACTGGCTCGGCGGAGCTGGGAGGTGACGGGGTCCGCCCCGGGGGGAGCGGGGAAGCCGCTGCCCGACGTCGTGGCCCCCGGCCTCGACGTCCTGTTCTGCGGCATCAACCCGTCGCTGCTGTCGGCCGAGCGCGGCCACCACTTCGCCCGCCCGGGCAACCGGTTCTGGCCCGCGCTGCACCTGGCCGGGCTCACCCCGCGCCGGCTGGCGCCGGAGGAGGACCGCGAGCTGCTGCGGTACGGGCTCGGGGTGACCAACCTGGTGGACCGGCCGACGCGGACGGCGGCCGAGCTGACGGCCGAGGAGCTGCGCGCGGGCGCGGCGGCGCTGGCCGGCCTGGTCGCGCGCTGCCGGCCGCGGGTGCTGGCGGTCCTCGGGCTCACCGCCTGGCGGCTCGCCACCGGCGCGCCCCGCGCGGGCTGGGCCGCCAGCCGGTGGCGATCGGCGGCGCCGAGACCTGGGTGCTGCCCAACCCGAGCGGGCTGAACGCGCACTTCCAGCTGCCCGACCTCGCCCGGCTGTACGCCGGGCTGCGGCCGCCGGCCGGCTAGTGGACCGGGTCGGCGGCGCGGGTCTCCGTGGCGAGCCGGCCCACCATCGCCACCGCCTCGCCGCGGTCGAGGACCGCGCCCTCGGCCAGCGCGGTGTCGTACTCGACCTCGTCGAGGGCCTCGCGGGTGGCGGTGACGTAGCGCTGCCCGTCCATCGGGTCCATCCGCAGCGGGTCGTAGCCGACCTGCCGGGCGACGGCCTGCACCGCGCCGAGCAGCACCGCGGCGGTGCGCGGCCGGCCCGCGGCGGTGACCGCGCCGACGGCGGCCAGCAGCCCGGCGAGGGTGCCGGTGGCGTCGCCCTCGCGGTGGGTCAGCTCGAGCATCGCCCACAGGTCGGCCAGCGCCTCCGCGGCCCGGCCGACGTCGGTGAGCGCCTTCGCCCGGATCCACAGCACCGAGGAGTGCGCCCACGAGTGGCCCAGCCGCAGCGCGAGCCGCTCGGCGCGGCCGAGGTGCTCCAGCGCGCCGTCGAGGTCGCCGGCGGCCCGCGAGAACTGGCCGAGGGTCATCGCGATCTCGACCTGCACCCACTCGATGCCCGACGCCTGCGCCAGCGCCAGGCCGCGGGCGATGTCCGCCGCGACCTCGCCGTCGGGGTCGGGCTGACCGAGCAGCGCCCGGACGAAGCCGCGGAGCACCAGGGCGAGGGGCAGCACCGGGTCGGCGTCGTCGGCGGTCTCGGCGATCTCGCTGGTCCGCGCCCACAGCGAGGGCACGTCGCCGGACAGGTAGGCCAGCAGCGCGTCGGCGAGCAGCGCGCCGCTGCGGACGCCGGCCGGCGCGCCGGGGGTGGCGTCCAGCGCGGCGGCCAGCCAGCGGCGGCCCTCCTGCACGTGGCCGCGGCGGTACCAGTACCAGCCCAGCGCCCCGCCGATCCGCAGCGCGGCCTCGCCCTGCCCGGTGCCCAGCGCGTGCCCGAGCGCCGCCCGCAGCGCCGGCTGCTCGGCGTCGAGCCGGCGGGCGCTCTCGGTCCACTGCGGGCTGCGCAGCGTCGGCTCCAGCCGCTCGGTGAGCGCCACGGCGAAGCCGGTGAGCCGGTCGCGCAGCCGCCGGGACGCCGCCTCGTCCAGCGCCTGCTCGGCGTACTGGCGCAGCGTCTCGAGCATCCGGTAGCGCCCGGCGGCGTGGTCGAGCTCGACCAGCGACTTGGCCACCAGCACCCGCAGCAGCTCCAGCGCCCGGCCGTCGACCTCCGGCCCGGCCACGGCCTCGACCAGGTCCGGGCCGAAGGTGCCGGGCAGCACCGAGACGGCCTGGAAGACGGCGAGCTCGGCGGGGGCGAGCAGGTCCACGCTCCACTGCACGGTGGCCGCGAGCGTGCGCTGGTGCGGCACCGCGGTGCGCCAGCCGCCCGACAGCAGGGCGAACCGGTCGTCGACCCGGCCGGCGACCTCGGCCAGCGGGAGGGTGGTGAGGCAGGCGGCGGCCAGTTCGACCGCCAGCGGCAGGCCGTCGAGGGCGGCGACCAGCTCGCGGACGTGGCCCAGGTCCTCCGCGGAGGGGTCGGCCAGGTGGGGGGCGGCCAGCCGGGCGCGGTCGAGGAACAGCCGCTCGGCGTCGCTGCCGGGCGCGTCGGCGGGCATCGGGCCGCAGGGCAGCACCGCCTCGCCCGGCAGCCCGAGCGGCTCGCGGGAGGTGGCCAGCACCTGCAGCTCGGGGCAGCGGGGGAGCAGGGCGGCGCACACCGCGGCGGCGGCGTCGACGACGTGCTCGCAGTTGTCCAGGACCAGCAGCAGCGGCCGGTCCTGCAGGGCGGTGGCGACGGCGCCCAGTGGGTCCCCGCCGGCCAGCGTCACGCCCAGCACGGTGGCCACCTGCCCGGCGACCAGCTCGGGGTCCTCGACGCCGGCCAGCTCGACCAGCGCGGCCGGCGGCGACCCGGCCGGCCGGCGGCGCGCGGCCTCCAGCGCCAGCCGCGTCTTGCCGCTGCCGCCGGGCCCGACCAGGGTGACCAGCCGCTGCCCGGACAGCGCGGCGGCCAGCCGGCCGAGCTCGGCGGTGCGGCCGACGAAGGCGGTGAGCGGGACCGGCAGGGGGCCCAGCGCCCGCACCGCCGGCGGCGCCGCGGGAGCCGGCGCGGGCTCCGGCGCCGGGGCGGCGGGCGCGGGCGCCGGGACGGGCCCGGCCAGCGCCGGGTCCTGGCGGAGGATCTGCTCGTACAGCGACTGCAGCGGCCGGCCCGGGTCGACGCCCAGCCCGTCGGCCAGCAGCCGGCGGCCCTCGTCGTAGACCTCGAGCGCCTCGGCCTGCCGGCCGCTGCGGTACAGCGCCAGCATCAGCGAGGCGCGCAGCCCCTCGCGCAGCGGCTCGGCGCGCAGCAGCTCCCGGACGTCGTCGACGATCTCGGCGTGCCGGCCCAGCCGCAGGTCCAGCTCGGCGGCCAGCTCCCGGGCCGCCAGCCGCAGCTGCTCGAGCCGCTCGGACTCCTCGGCGGCGAAGGTGGCCGCGACGTCGGCGTAGGCCGGGCCGCGCCACAGCGCCAGCCCCTCGGCCACCGCCGCGCGGGCGCCCTCGGCGTCACCGCGGGCGGCGAGGTCGCGGGCCGTGCGCAGCAGCTGGGCGAAGCGGAACGCGTCGACGTCCTCGGGGGCGACCTCGAGGCGGTACCCGGGCTCGCGGGTGACCAGGAGCGTCCAGCGGCCGCCGGTGACGTCGGGCTCGAGCTCCCGGCGCAGCCGGGACACGATCGACTGCAGGGTTGCCGACACGGCGGTGGGCGGCTGGCCGCTCCACACGCGGTCGACGAGCAGGTCGACGGGCACGGTCCGCCCGGCGTCGACCAGCAGCGCGGCCAGGACGGCGCGGTGGCGCGGGGACTGCGGGGCGAGGAGCTGCCCGTCGCGCCAGACCTCCACGGGTCCCAGCACGCGGTACGAGGTGGCGGTCATCGCCGCGCAGGCTAGGGGCCCGGGCGCGCCCGCGGGGGTGACCGCGACGCCCCGTGACCTGCCGGTGACCTCCCGGGAGCGCGCGTGACCTGCTGCCCAAGCGGCCGCCAAGGGGACACCAAGGACCGCCGACCACCCTCCGGGTGCACCGATCCCCGCACCTGGAGACGCCCCGTGAGCACCTTGTCCGTCCCCTCGCCGCCCTCGGACCGCACCGTGGACCCACGGCCGGCCGTCCTGCCGCCCGACCTGGCCGCCGCCCTGCGCGCCCGCCTCTCACCGGCGGCCGGACTCGCCGACGGGGCGGTGGTGCGGGTCGCGGAGGACACCGACGTCGTGGCCGCGCTGCGGCTGGCCGGCCGGCACGGGGTGGCCGTGGCCGTCGGGGCGCCCGGCCGCAGCGGCGACGGCGCCCGCGCGCTGCTGGTGGACCCCGCGGGGCTGGCCGGGGTGAGCGTGTCGCCCGCCGGCTGGGCGCGGGTCGGCGCCGGCGTGCGCTGGCGGGACCTGGCCGCGGCGGCCGCCGGGCACGGGCTGACCCCGATCACCGGGTCCTCGGCCGCGGAGCGGGTCGCGGACACGGTCACCGGCGGCGGCGTCGGCCCGCTGGCCCGGACCTACGGCCTGGCCGGGGACCGGGTGCGGGCGGTGGAGGTGGTCACCGGTGACGGCGTGCTGCGCCGGGTCACCCCCACCGACGGCGCCGACCTGTACTGGGGCGTCCGCGGCGGCGGCGCGACGCTCGGCGTGGTCACCGCGGTGGAGGTGGACCTGCTCGCCGCCGGGCCGCGGTGGGGCGGTGAGCTGCGCTGGTCCGCGGCGGACGGCGCGCGGGTGGCGGAGGCGTGGCGGACCTGGTCGGCGGCGCTGCCGCCGCAGGCGGGCACCTCGCTGGCCCTCACCCGGCCGGCGCGGGGCGAGGCGTCGGTGGCGGTCCGGTTCGCCTGGGCCGGCGAGGCCGACGACGGCGATGGGCTGCTCGACGTGCTGCGCGCGGCCGCACCACCGCTGGCGGCCGACCTGGCGCCGCGGGGACCGGCGGGCCTGGCCGCGCCCGCGCTGGAGGCGGGGGTGGAGTCCTCGCTGCTGCTCGACCGGCTCTCCGACGGCGCGGTCGCGGGGCTGCTGCGCGCGGCGGGCGGGAGCCGGCCGCGCACGGTCGAGGTGCGGCTGCTCGGCGGCGCGCTCGGCTGGGTGCCGCAGCAGCCCAGCGCGGTCTGCCACCGCGACGCGCGGCTGGCGGTGCGGGTGGCCGGCGGCGCCGGCGCGGAGGACCGGGCGGCCACCCGGGCCTGCGCGGAGGAGCTGGCCGCCGCGCTCGGCGGCGACCTCGGCGGCCGGGTCCCGGCGCACGGCTGGGGGACGGCGCCGGACGTGCTGGCCCGCACCCCCACGCCCGCCGTCCGGGAGCGGTTGGCCGCGCTGGCCGCCACCACCGACCCGCACCGCATCCTCGAGGGCGCGGCGGGCCGGCGGGCGTGACCGGCGGGGCGGGGAGACCGGGCCTCCCCGCCCCGGTCGCTCAGCGGGTCCCGGGCCGCGCGGGCGTCCCGGCGTTGAACACCTGCAGCGTGTAGGCGTCGAAGCGCCGCAGCCAGCCGCGCAGGTCGCGGCGCGGAGTCGTGCTCGTGGTCGTGCTCATGGCGTCTCCTCGAGGTGGGTCCGGGGGACGTCGTCGTCCGTCGGCCGCGGGTGCGGCCGTCTCCCACGGTCCCCGCCGCGCGTGAAGCCCAGGTGAACGGAGGCCGTGACGCTCGTCGCGTCAGACCGCCCGGCCGGCCAGGGACCGCCGCACCGGCTCGGACGGGCGCAGCACGACCTCGCGACCGCGCCCCGCCGCCGCCTCGAGGACGCCGGCGACGAGCTCGCGGCCCGAGGCCGACAGGGCGGTCACCGAGCGCGCGTCGACGACGTCGACGCGCACCGGCTCCAGGCCGTAGCAGCGCCAGAACGCCTCCACGGCGTCGACGTCGACGACCCCGGCCAGGCAGAGGACCCGCCCGCCGGAGGTGTTGAGCAGGCGGACCACCCCGCGGCGGGCGGCTGCGGACGGGACCACCCGCCCAGTGCGCGCGCGGGCCCGGCTACCGGCCCGCACCCGCCGGCTCCGCC
This sequence comes from Geodermatophilus sp. SYSU D00879, assembly GCF_054050375.1. Classification (NCBI taxonomy): domain Bacteria; kingdom Bacillati; phylum Actinomycetota; class Actinomycetes; order Geodermatophilales; family Geodermatophilaceae; genus Geodermatophilus; species Geodermatophilus sp. SYSU D00879. The sequence continues at coordinate 202,470 of NZ_JBJGZF010000006.1, read as the reverse complement.
GTCACGCCGGGCGCCGGCTCGGAGGCGAAGTCGGCCTGCCACAGGTCGGGGCCGAAGACCTCGTACTGGATGTCGCGGGCGGGCACGCCCCGGTCGATGAGGCTGCTGCGGACCGCGCGCATGAACGGCAGGGGCCCGCAGAGGTAGTAGGCGGCGCCCTCGGGCAGCTCGACGTCGTCGAGGTCCATGGTGCCGTCGTGCACGCCGTCCACGGGCAGCGTGGTCTGCGCGCCGCGCTCGTACCAGACGTGTGCCGCGGCGTCCGGCAGCGTGCGGAGGTCCTCAAGGACCTGGTGCCGCAGCGCGAAGGACTCCTCGTCCAGGTCGGCGTGCAGCAGCGTGACGGGCAGCGAGGAGCCCGCCGTGGCCAGGTGGGACAGCATCCCGGCCATCGGGGTGATCCCGATGCCGGCGCTGGCGAAGACGACCGGCCGGCCGGAGTCGTCGAGGACGACGTCGCCGAAGGGTGCGGACAGCGTCAGCCGGTCGCCGACCTGCACCCGGTCGCACAGGTGGTTGGAGACCTCGCCGTCGGGCTTGTCGCCGCCGCGCACCCGCTTGACGGAGAACTGGCGGTGCTGGCCGTCGTCGGCGCGGGTGAGGCTGTACTGGCGGGGCTGGCGCACGCCGTCGGGCATCGGCACCTGCACGGTGCAGTACTGGCCGGGCAGCGACGTCTTCACCAGCCGGTCGTCGACCCGGCGGACCCGGAAGGTGACGACGTCGGCGGTCTCCTGGACCTTCTCCGCCACCTCCCACTCCCGCCACACCGTCTCCGGGCGCACACCCCGGGCGCTGTAGAGACCGCGCTCCTGGTGGATCAGCGCGTAGGCCATCAGCCAGTACACCTCGTCCCAGGCCGCGGCCACCTCGGGGGTGACCGCGTCCCCGAGCACGTCGACGATCGCCCAGAACAGGTGCTCGTGGACGACGTCGTACTGGGCGGGGGTGATCCCGAGCGAGACGTGCTTGTGCGCGATCCGCGACAGCAGCTGCTCGGGGAGCTGCTCCGGCGTCTTCACCAGGGTGCTCGCGAACACGGCGACGGAGCCGGCCAGCGCGACCTGCTGCTCCCCGGTGGCCTGGTTGCCGCGGTTGAAGACGCCGTCGAACAACTCGGGGTGGGCGCCGAACAGGTGCCGGTAGAAGCGCCGGGCGATCTCCTGGACGTTGTCGGCGACCACCGGCAGGGTCGCCTCGATCACGGGTCGGGATCGGTCAGACAGCATGGGGTCCTCCTCGGCCGGCCGACGGGCGAACGGTGAGCTGCGGAGTTCCCCGTGTCCGGGCCCGCCCGTCGTCGCCGTCCGCGGGGAGGGGTACCCCGACGGCGCCCCCGCGACCGACCCTGCCAGGAGCGGGTCCCGAAATCGACCGGAGCGGTGCCGGAGAGGTCTAGCCGCCGTCCGGAGGCCTCGCTAGTGTGCGCCAGGTCACAGGCCGAGCCGACGGCACACGGGGGGCGATCGTGGACATCCCTGCCATGCGAGCGAGCTTCGCCAAGGCCGCGGCCGTCGGGGACGAGGCGCCGCTGTGGTTCTACTCGCACCTGTTCCTCGCCCATCCCGAGACCCGGCAGATGTTCCCGGTCTCGATGGCACACCAGCGCGACCGGCTCTTCGCCGCGCTCGGCGAGGTGGTGGCGCGGGTCGACGACCTCGACTCCCTCGTGCCGATCCTGCAGCAGCTCGGCCGCGACCACCGCAAGTTCGGGACGGTGGCCGAGCACTACCCCGCGGTGGGGGCGAGCCTGCTGGCCACGCTCGCGCACTTCGACGAGGACTGGAACGACGCGCTGGCCGCGGACTGGACGGCGGCCTACGAGCTGGTCGCCTCGGTGATGGTCGCGGCCGCTGAGGAGATCGCCGACGAGCCGCCGTGGTGGGACGCCGAGGTCACGGCGCACGAGCGGCGCACCGTCGACACCGCCGTCCTGCGGCTGCGGACGAAGATCCCGCTGTCCTACCGCCCCGGGGAGTCGATCTCCCTGGAGACCGAGCTGCGGCCGCGGCTGTGGCGCTACTACTCGCCGGCCAACGCCTGCCGGCCCGACGGCGAGCTGGAGATCCACGCGAGGGCCCAGGCCGGCGGGCCGGTCAGCACCGCCCTGGTGCGGCAGGTCGACGTCGGGGACGTCCTGCGGCTGGGGCCCCCCGTGGACCACATGCGGTTCGATCCCGACTCCGATCGCGACCTGCTGCTGGTGGCAGGGGGGACGGGGCTCGCGCCGCTCAAGGCGATCGTCGACCACGTCGCCCGCAGCGGCCCGCCCCGGCGGGTGGACCTCTTCGTCGGCGTCCGCGCCGAGAGCGACCTGTACGACCGGGCGGACCTGGCACGGCTCGAGCGGGAGAACCCGTGGCTCACCGTCACCGCCGCCGTCTCCGAGGACGGGGACTCCGGACTGGCGCACGGCGACGTCGGCGAGGTGGTGGCGCGGTCCGGGCCGTGGGGCAGTCGCGAGGCCTACGTCGCCGGTCCCCCGGCGATGGTCGAGGACACCGTCGAGCGGCTGCTGCGGCACGGCCTGCCCCGGGACCGCATCCGCACCGAGGTGTTCGCCCCCAGCCGTCCCGGACCCGATGTCGATGGAGAGGTGACGTCATGACGACCCAGCAGGTGGCCCCCGACGGCCGGCGGCTGACTCCCGCGGACGTGCGCGAGGTGCGGTTCACCCGGTCGTCGATGCTGCACCCGGGCTACAGCGACGCCGAGGTCGACCGGTTCCTGGACCGGGTGGGCGACGAGCTGGCCCGCCTGCACGCGGAGAAGGTCGAGCTGCGCGGCCGGGTGCAGGAGCTGCAGGCCCAGGTGGGCGAGGAGAGGCCCCGGGAGGAGCCGACGGCGCAGGCGGTGAGCCTGCTCGCGGTCGCCCAGCAGACCGCGGACCAGTACGTGGCCGAGGCGGAGACGTTCAGCCGGGTGATGGTCAGCGAGGCGCAGCAGCAGTACGACGAGCAGCTGCGGTCCGCGCGCGAGAAGGTCGGCGCGATGATCCAGGCCGCCCACGAGGCCGCGGCCCGGATCGTCGCCGAGGGCGACGCGCCGGCTGCCGCGGGGGACGCCCGTACCGCCGAGGAGCTGCAGGAGCAGGTGGCCTACCTGCAGGCGTTCGGCCAGGCGTGCCGGACGCAGCTGCGGTCCTACCTGGAGGCGCTGATCGGCGAGGTGGAGCGGGCCTGGGGCCACGCCGACCCGACGGCCGTGCCGGTGGTGGACCCCCGGGCCCCGGCGACCCGGCCGGCTCGGTCACCCGGCGCCCCGGCTCCCGGGGCCGGGCCCGCCCCGGCCCAGGAACCGCCCACGGTCGAGGCCGCCGCGGTGCTGCTCGGCGAGCAGTCGCTGGGACCGGGGTCCGCCAACGGTGCCCCTGGACAGGTGTCGGACACCGGAGCCACCCTCGACCGGCCCTGATCCCGGCCCCGACGGTCCGCGAGACCGTCGGCGCGGTCGGGGAGACTGCGGCGGTGGACCGGGTCCTGCTGCGCCGCCGCGGGGACGCGGTCGCGGTGCACGAGGCCGACGGCGCGGTCGCCGAGGTCCCCGCTGAAGGCCTGGGCGCGCTGGTGCGGGAGCGCGAGCGGGCCGGCGTCCGGTGGGTGTGGGACGACACCACCCGCTGGTACCCGGCGCTGCTGGCCGCCGGCGTCCGCGTGGCGCGCTGCACCGACCTGCGGCTGTGCGCCGCCGTGCTGCGCGGCTCGCCGCACGCCGGTCCCGGGCCGGCGGCCGACCCGGGCTGGGCGGCGCTGGAGCCGGTGACCGCGGACGACCCGGCGCTGTTCGCCCTGGCCGACCCCGCCGACGCGCTCGACCCGGTCGCCGAGGACCGCCGCCAGCAGGCCGTGCTCGCCGCCTCCCCGCAGCGCGCGCGGCTGGGCCTGCTGCTGGCCGCCGAGTCCTCCGGCGCGCTGGCCGCCGCGGAGATGACGCACGCCGGGATGCCGTGGCGCGCCGACGTGCACGACGCGCTGCTCACCGGGCTGCTCGGCCCGCGCCCGGCGGCGGGCCTGCGGCCGGCGGTGCTGGAGGCGCTGGCCGGGGAGGTCCGCGCCGCGCTCGGCGCCCCTGACCTCAACCCCGACTCGCCGGCCGCGCTGTTGCGGGCGCTGCAGGTGGCCGGGCTGCCGGTCGAGGACACCCGCTCGTGGACGCTGGAGCGGGTCGAGCACCCGGTCGTCGCGCCCCTGCTGGAGTACAAGCGGCTGGCCCGGCTGCTCGCGGCCAACGGCTGGAGCTGGCTGGACGCCTGGGTGCGCGGCGGCCAGTTCCGCCCGGTCTACCTGCCCGGCGGGGTGGTCACCGGGCGGTGGGCGTCGTCGGGCGGGGGCGCGCTGTCGGTGCCCGTGCAGGTGCGTCCGGCCGCCGTGGCCGACGACGGGTGGGCCCTGGTGGTGGCCGACGTCGCCCAGCTGGAGCCGCGGGTGCTCGCCGGCATGAGCGCCGACACCGCGCTGGCCGCCGCGGCCCGCTCGCGGGACCTGTACGCCGGCATGGTCGACGCCGGGGTGGTGGCCACCCGCGCCGAGGCCAAGGTCGGGGTGCTGGGCGCGCTCTACGGCGGGACCCGCGGCGAGAGCGGCCGGATGGTGCCGCGGCTGGCCCGCCGCTACCCGCGGGCGATCGGGCTGGTGGAGGAGGCGGCGCGGGCGGGGGAGCGCGGCGCGGTGGTGTCCACCCTGCTCGGCCGCGGCTCCCCTCCGCCGGGCGCCGCGTGGGCGGAGCGGGACGCCGACCTCGGGGAGGCGCCGGAGCCCCGCGGCCGCGACTCCGACCGCGCCCGGCGCGCGTGGGGGCGGTTCACCCGCAACTTCGTCGTGCAGGGCACCGGCGCGGAGTGGGCGCTGTGCTGGCTGGCCGACCTGCGCAACCGGCTCTGGCAGCTGGGGGAGGGGCAGCTGGGGGAGGGGCGGCTGGAGGAGCTGCCGCACCTGGCGTTCTTCCTGCACGACGAGGTCGTCGTGCACACCCCGGCCGACCTGGCCGAGGACGTCGTCGCCGCGGTCCGGGCCGCCGCGGCCACCGCCGGGCGGCTGCTGTTCGGTGAGTTCCCGCTGGACTTCCCGCTCGACGTCGCGGTCGTGCGGTCCTGGGCCGACGCCGGCTGAGCGTCGGGCGGTGGCTGTCAGGCGGCGTTGGTCAGACGGCGGCGCTGGTCTCGAGCAGGCGCCGCAGCGCCTCCTCGAAGTACTCCTCGTAGAGGTCGCGGACGAGGTCGGTGCGGTCCTCGGCGACGGCGGCGTTGACCCGCCGGACGTAGTGCTCGTGCAGCGTGGTCATCGAGGTGTCCACGGCGGTCTCCCTGGAGGTCGGCTGCCTCCAGTGTCCGCCGGTGCGGGACGGCGTGGTCGCAGGTCGGACTGCTCGTTCGGTCACACGCGCGGCCCTCCCGCCCGGCCCAGCGCGGTGGCAGGGTGGGCTGGCCCCGGACAGCGCCGTCCGTCCCGCCCGCACCCCAGGAGCCCACCGTGGACCGCGACCTCTACGGCACCGACGGCACCGACCCCGAGGAGGCCACCGGCCTGCTCGAGGCCGAGGACACCCTCGAGGACCCCCGCCGGCCGCGCGACCTGGACACCGGCTGGTCGCCGCCGGAGCGGCCCTGGGGCGTGGACGACTGGGGCACCACCGAGCGGGAGGAGGCCACCGGCGAGAGCCTCGCCGGGCGGCTGGCCCGGGAGCTGCCGGACCGGTCCTGGGACGACGACGGTCCCGACGGCCTCGGTGACCTCGCCGGCGGCGACGGCGAGCTGCTCGACGACGAGGTCGGCGACGCCCGCGCGGGCCGGCTGACCGAGGTCGGCGACGACGGCGTCGTCGACCGGGAGGACGAGCTGCTGGGCGAGGACCTGGGCATCGACGGCGGGGCGGCGTCGGCCGAGGAGGCGGCGGTGCACCTGGTGCGCCGCGGGGACGAGTAGGGCCTCCCGGACGGGGCTGACCGCCTCCTCGAGGGCGCTGGCGGCCGGGCTACCGGAGCACGGAGTCGGCGACGACCGGGGCGAGGGCGGCGGCCTTCACGATGTGGGTCTGGCCGTCGAGGACGCGGTGGGCGGCGCCGGGCACGACGTCGGCGAGCGCGCGGTTGGCCTCCTGCATGCCCGCCGGTGACCTGCTGCCGCACACGACGAGGGTGGGCACGCGGGCGGCGGCGAAGTCCTCCGCAGGGAGCGGTGCGCCGGTGCCGTGCCGGGCGATCGCGCTGATGTCGAAGGGCAGGGTGTGCGCGACCGCGGTGAGCTTGCGCCACACCGGGAGCAGGCGCACGACGACCCGCGCCGCTACGGGTGTCCCGACCTGAGCCATGAACATCGACACCGCCCGGCCGCGGTGCCCCGCCTCGACCGCGGCACGCAGCTGGTCGGCGAAACCAGGGGGCAACGGCGTGCCCGACCCGGGCACGGTGAACGGCACCTCGTAGGTGACCAGGTGCGTGAGCGGCACCCCGCGCTGCGCGGCCGCCAGCGCGATGGCTCCACCCGAGGACAGGGCCACCGCCGCCGCGGACCCGCCGGCTGCCGCCACCACGGCGGCGAGGTCGTCGACCTCGCGCTGCAGGTCGTAGGGGGCGCCGGCGGCGGCGTCGGTGCTGTCGCCCCGGCCGCGCCGGTCGTAGGTGTACACGGTGAACCGGTCGGCCAGCGCCGCGGCGAGCTCGGCGGACGGCCCGAAGGCGCGCGAGCAGAGCGCGCCGTCGACCACGACGATCGCGGGGCCGCTGCCGCGCCGGTCGTAGGCGATGCGCGTGCCGTCGCGCGACGTCGTCGTGCCGGTCGTGCCCGTCGTCCGGGCGGCGCTCGGGGTGCTCTGCTGCCTGCTCATCGGTCCTCCCCGGGGTGCGGACCCACGCCGGGCGGCTCTGCGCGTCCGAGGTGGTGCGGCGGTGGTGTGAGGTGTCGTCCGTAGGACGCCCGGGGCGGCACGAACTCATCGGTGCGGAACGAGAGGTCTGCCGCCCGTGTGCGCCGCCGGCGGGCTGCCACAGTGGGCACGTGGCCAGGGAGCGGTTCGCGCACGACGCGGTGCTGTCGATGGGACCCGGCGCGGACGACCGTGCACCGGGCGGCGCCATCACCGTCGCACTGTGCGGCAGCTGGGAACACGAGCCGCCGTGCCCGCTCGCTCCGCACCACACCCGGGCCGAGCGGGCGGGGGACGAGGTCCGGCTGCGGGTGCTCTTCGCCGCCGAGCCGGACGACGAACCGTGGGTGCGGGCCGCGATCGACGGCGCGCTGGCCGCGGGCACGGGCGCGACCCCGGAGGGCGGGACCACCTCGTGGCGGCTCGTCCGCTCGTCGGCGTCGGTGGTCCGGCCGGAGGAGCAGGAGCACGCTGACCGTCTGGCGCAGCGCTGAGCTCGCTGGCGCAGGAACGACGCCACATCTGATCGAGCGCTGCCACGTGAACGGTCGGTGCGGCAGGCGCGTACGCAGCGAAGTCCCTCGGGAGCCGCCCCCACCGAGGCACGCAGGACGAGGACTGGAGACCGCCCCCGGCCCGAGTCCGTGGTCGACCGTCAGTGCACCGGAGTGGCGTCGACAGCTCGATTCCCGGCTGTCTCCGTCAGCGGCCACAAGAGGCCCGGGCCCGAGCCAGGCGGCGCCACGGCACGGGCGGGCGGACCGGTCCCCGTGAGCGCAGGTCGGTCCGACAGGCCCGAGGTCTCGCAGCGACCGTTCGCCGACGGTCTCGCGCCCATCAGCCTCCCGAGATGACGAGCCTGCCCGAGTACGTGCCGCCGGGCACGCCGAGGACGCTCTGACTCCGGGTCACGGCGTGGACGTCCGAGAACGCTCCCGTTCCCGAGATGCTGACCGATGTCGCTGAGCATCGACCCGTCGTGAACTCGCAGACGAGGAGTGCGCGGCTGGTGGTAGTTCCCACGCCGTCGATGATGCCTGGGGCCGTGCCAGTCACGACCTGCTCGCCCTGGCACCTGAAGAACTTCGCGTCGACCTGCACGCACCGGTAGTTCGCAGTACCCGTTGCGTTGAAGCTGCCGCTCAGGGTCACCGCGTTCGAGAACTCGAAGAAGGCCGCGTTGCCCGGACCTTCTGGCATCGTGCCGCCCGTCAACACAGTCGTGTACCTACCGCTGATCTCGACCGGCGGCGCCGCCGCAGCGGAGCCTGTCAGCTGCGGCGCGAAGAGCAGACCGAGTGCGATGGCGGCTGAAGCCATTGATCGACGTCGCACGGGAACCCCTTGCGTGGACGCACGGGAGGGCCTCTCGGGCACAGACACCCGTGAGCACGGTAGCGACGACGGGTGGGCCTGTGGACGTCTCGGGACGTCCCCGAGCGTGCGGCGACAGCGACGGTGCGCCGCCACCCCGAGGACAGCGACGTCGGTCGTGCTCGGCTGCCTCACCGACTGCGGCACGGCCTGGTCGTCGTGCCGGTCGTGGTCCTCGGCGGTAGCGCCGACTCGGCCGTCAGACCTGGGTCGAGGACCAACACCACGCATGCCGGAACCGCGGCCTGGCCGTCGAGGACGGTGTGGCACGCAGGACGCGACCTAGTCCCTCCTCCGTCGGGGGCCGAGGCGGGCGGCCAGGGCCTCCTCGGTCAGGACCGCCTGCTCGGTCGTGCCGCGGCCGAGCTCCCGGCCCGCGGCGTCGACCGCGCGGCACGCGCAGGTCAGCCGGTTGCCGCGGACGCCGGTGGCGCGGGCGGTCACCCGGACGTGGTCGCCCACCCACGCCGGCGCCCGGTGCTCGACCGCCACCGCGGTGCCGACGCCGGCCTCGCCCGGCTCCAGGTGGCCGAGCAGCAGCTTCCGCCCGGCCTCCTCGAAGTGCTTGGCCATCGCGTAGGTCGCGTAGACCGGGTGCACCGGGCCCAGCTCGTCGAAGTCGACGGTCATCGCCGCGGTGACGACGACGTCGAGGACCGCGGTCTCGCCGACGGCGACCGGGCGCACGGGGGTCAGGCGTCGAAGTCGACGGTGACGGCGTCCGACCGCGGCAGCGACTGGCAGGTCAGGACGTAGCCGGCGTCGACCTCGGCGGGCTCCAGCGCGTAGTTCCGGCGCATCTCCACCTCGCCGTCGGTCACCCGCGCCCGGCAGGTGCCGCAGACGCCGCCCTTGCAGGCGAACGGCAGGTCCGAGCGCACCCGCTGCGCGGAGTCCAGGACGGGGACGTCGCGGGGCAGCGCCAGCGTCGTCGAACGGCCGTCCAGCACCACCGTGACCTGCGCGCTCGGGCCCGCCACCGTCTCCTCGTCGCCGCGCACCGGCTCGGGCGGGACGTCGTCGACGTAGAACAGCTCCTGGTGCACGCGCGCGTCCGGCACGCCGAGCTCGCGCAGCAGCGCGCGGGCGTCGGTGACCATCCCGTGCGGGCCGCACAGCCACCAGTGGTCCACGCGCTCGGCGTCGACGAGCGCGCCGACCAGCGTGCGCAGCCGGTCGCCGTCGAGCCGGCCGCTGGTCAGCTCGGTGTCGCGCGGCTCGCGGGACAGCACGTGCACCAGCTGCAGCCGGGGGCCGAAGCGGTCCTTCAGGTCGGCGAGCTCGTCGGCGAACATCACCGTGTTGGTCCGCCGGTTGCCGTAGAGGACGGTGACGGTCGACTCGCCGTCGCGCAGCACGGTGCTCGCCAGGCTCAGCGCCGGGGTGATCCCGGAGCCGGCGACGACGAACACGTGGTCGGCCGGCCGCGACAGGTCGGCGGTGAAGGTGCCCGACGGCGGCAGCACCTCGATCGCGTCGCCGGGCCGCACCTCGTGCACCAGCCAGGAGGAGAAGAAGCCGCCGGGCACCTCGCGGACGCCGACCCGCGGCGGGGCGCCCACCGGCGCGCAGATCGAGTAGGACCGCCGCTCGTCGCGGTCGCCGTCGACCCGCCGCAGGGTGAGCGCCTGACCGGGGCGGAACGCGTAGTCCTCGGCGAGGTCCTCGGGGACGTCGAAGGTGACCGCGACCGCGTCGTCGGTGAGCCGCTCGACGCTCGCGACCCGGAGCGGGTGGAACCGCGGACGGCGGCGGGCCGGTGCGCTCACTCAGATCTCCTTCACGTGCTCGAACGGCTCGCCGCAGGCCCGGCAGCGGCGCAGCGCCTTGCACGCCGTCGCGCCGAACTCGCTGATCTCGACGGTGTCGGGGGAGCCGCACAGCGGGCAGGCCGCCGTCCGGCGGGTCGGGCCGAGCTGCAGCGGGATCGGCCCCTCGGGGCGGACCGGCGCCTTGCCGGGCGGCGCGATGCCGGCCGCGGCGAGCTTGCGGCGGCCCTCCTCGGTGATCCAGTCGGTGCTCCACGCGGGGGAGAGCACGGTGCGCACCTCGACGTCGTCGAACCCGGCCGCGTGCAGCGCGTGCAGCAGGTCCGCGCGCATGACGCCCATGGCGGGGCAGCCGGTGTAGGTCGGGGTGATGTCGACGACGACGGTGTCCTCGTGCACGCGGACGTCGCGCAGCACCCCGAGGTCGGCGAGCGTGAGCGTCGGCAGCTCCGGGTCGGTCACGGTCTCGGCGACCGCCCGCGGGTCGGCAGAGACGGCCATCTCTGCCGTCACCAGGTCGCCGCCGGGTGCTGCCGGGCCAGGCCCTGGAGGCCGGCGAGCAGCTCGGCCAGCTCGGGGCCGTGCTCGCCGACCCGGCCGCGCGGCGGCGCGTCGGCCGGCCAGGCGGGCACGGTCAGCGTCGCCCGCACCAGCACGGTGGTGAGCACGCCGCGCACCTCGTCGCGGACGGCGGCCGGGTCGACGGCCACGCCCGCGGCGACCAGCCGGGCCTCGACGTCGGTGGCGGTGAACAGGTCCGCGAGGTGCGGCCACACCGCGTCGACGCCGGCCTGCGCGCGGCGGTGCGACTCGGCCGTCCCGTCGCCCAGGCGCAGCACCCAGCGGGCGGCGTGGTCGCGGTGGTAGGTCAGCTCGTGCACGCCCTTGGCGGCGATCGCGGCGAGGACCGGGTCGCGGGAGTCCCGCAGCCGGGCGAACACCGCCAGCCGGACGGCGGACGCCGCGAGCAGCCGGACCATCGTGCGCGCGAAGTCGCCGTTCTCCGCCGCGACCAGGCCGGTGCAGCGGAACTCGCCGGGGTCGCGGAAGTAGGCGAGCGCGTCCTCGTCGGGGATGCTCGCCGTCGCCCGCTCGCGGGACCGGCCGAGGACGCCGGCCGATCCGGCGCGGGCCAGCAGCAGCCGGGCCTGGCCGAGCAGGTCCAGCCCGACGTTGCCGAACGCGACCTCCTCCTCGAGCTCGGGCGCGGCGGTGATCCACTGGGTCAGCCGCTGGGCGAGCACCAGCGCGTCGTCGCCGAGCATCAGGCAGTAGGCGCCCAGGTCGGCGGGGTCGACGCCGTCGGGGACGGTGGTGTCCACCCCGGCCAGCGGGTCGTCGAACCCGGTGCCGAACGCCCAGTGCCCGGCGTCGTCGTGCGCGTTGGTCAGCGCGTCGTAGACCGTCTCCTCGTGCACGGGAACCCTTCCGGCCCCCTCTCAGGGCCCCGCCGCCCGAGGAACGAGGGTGGTGGGGGGAGAGGGGGTCCTCCTACATGTGGGGGACGTTCTCCGGGATCTCGTAGAACGTCGGGTGCCGGTAGACCTTGTCGCCGCTCGGGGCGAACATCGGGTCCTTCTCGTCCGGGCTGGACGCGGTGATGGCGGCGGCCCTGACCACCCAGATGCTCACGCCCTCGTTGCGCCGGGTGTAGAGGTCGCGGGCGGCGTGGACGGCCATCTCGTCGTCAGCGGCGTGCAGCGAGCCGACGTGCACGTGGTTGAGGCCGCGCTTGCCGCGCACGAACACCTCGTACAGCGGCCAGTCGCGGCGGCTGACCGACGGCGCCGGTGTCGTCGGCACCTCCGGCCCGGTGGGGACCGCGCCGTGCCCGCCCTCGGCGGTCAGGTCGGTGCTCACGCGTGCTTCCCCGCGTACGCCGTGGCCGCCTCGGTCACCCACGCGTTGTCGTCGCGGGCGGCGCGGCGGCGGGCGATCCGGACGGCGTTCATCGGCCCCTCCCCGCTGATCACCCGCTTGAGCTCCGACCAGTCGATCGGGCCGTGCCGCCAGTGCCCGCTCTCCTCGTCGAAGGTCAGGTCCGGGTCGGGGAGCGTGACGCCGAGGACCTGGGCCTGCGGCACGGTCATGTCCACGAACCGCCGGCGCAGCTCGTCGTTGGTGTGCCGCTTGATGCCCCACGCCATCGACTGCGCGGTGTTGGGGCTGTCGTCGTCGGGCGGGCCGAACATCATCAGCGACGGCCACCACCACCGGTCGACGGCGTCCTGCACCATCGCCCGCTGCTCGTCGGTGCCGCGCATCATGGTCAGCAGCAGCTCGTAGCCCTGCCGCTGGTGGAACGACTCCTCCTTGCAGATGCGGATCATCGCCCGGGCGTAGGGCCCGTAGGAGGAGCGGCACAGCGGCACCTGGTTGCAGATCGCCGCGCCGTCGACCAGCCAGCCGATCACGCCGACGTCGGCGTAGGTCGGCGTCGGGTAGTTGAAGATCGAGCTGTACTTCTGCCTCCGCTCGATGAGCTTGTCGGTGAGGTCGGCCCGGTCGGCGCCGAGCGTCTCCGCCGCCGAGTACAGGTACATCCCGTGGCCGGCCTCGTCCTGCACCTTGGCCAGCAGGATCGCCTTGCGGCGCAGGCTGGGGGCGGCGAGCAGCCAGTCGCCCTCGGGCTGCATCCCGATGATCTCCGAGTGCGCGTGCTGGGCGATCTGGCGCACCAGCGTCCTGCGGTACCCCTCGGGCATCCAGTCGCGCGGCTCGATCCGCCGGTCGGCGGCGACCGTCGCCTCGAACTGCTCCTGCAGGGCGGTCTCGTCGACGGCGGCGCGGTCCACGACGGGTGCGGCCATGGCCTTCCTCCCATTTACTGACCGAGCGGTCAGGAATAGTGTGACCCACGGCACCGGGAGAGACAAGCGCGGAACGAGGACGGCGATGACGACCACGACGGCGCAGCGGCTGGGCGAGGCACCGGACCCCGCGACCCTGGACCCCGCCGAGCGGATGGGGGTCGACGAGCTGCGGGCGCTGCAGCTCGAGCGGCTGCGGTGGTCGCTGCGGCACGCCTACGACGACGTGCCCCACTACCGCCGCGCCTTCGACGCCGCCGGCGTGCACCCCGACGACTGCCGGGAGCTCGCCGACCTGGCCCGCTTCCCGACGACGAGCAAGGCCGACCTGCGCGAGAACTACCCGTTCGGGATGTTCGCCGTCCCGCGCGAGCAGGTGCGCCGCGTGCACGCCTCGTCCGGCACGACCGGCAAGCCGACCGTCGTCGGCTACACCGGGCGCGACCTCGCGACCTGGGCCGCGGTCATGGCCCGCTCCATCCGCGCCGCCGGCGGGCGGCCCGGCGACGTGCTGCACAACGCCTACGGCTACGGCCTGTTCACCGGCGGCCTCGGCGCCCACTACGGCGCGGAGGCGCTCGGCTGCACCGTCGTCCCCGTCTCCGGCGGCATGACGCCGCGCCAGGTGCAGCTGATCACCGACTTCGCGCCCCGGGTGGTCATGGTGACGCCCAGCTACATGCTCACCGTCGTCGACGAGTTCGAGAAACAGGGGCTGGACCCGCGGGCCTCCAGCCTGGAGATCGGCATCTTCGGCGCCGAGCCGTGGACCGAGCAGATGCGCCGCGAGATGGAGGACCGCCTGGACATCCACGCCGTCGACATCTACGGGCTGTCCGAGGTGATGGGGCCGGGTGTCGCGCAGGAGTGCGTGGAGACCAAGGACGGCCTGCACGTGTGGGAGGACCACTTCTACCCGGAGGTCATCGACCCGGTCACCGGCGAGGTGCTGCCCGAGGGCGAGGAGGGCGAGCTCGTGTTCACCTCGCTCACCAAGGAGGCCGTGCCGGTCGTCCGCTACCGCACCCGCGACCTCACCCGGCTGCTGCCCGGGACGGCGCGGCCGGGCATGCGGCGGATGCAGAAGGTCACCGGCCGCACCGACGACATGGTGATCCTGCGCGGCGTGAACCTGTTCCCCACCCAGATCGAGGAGGTCGTGCTGCGGACGCCGGGCCTGTCGCCGCACTTCGCCCTCGAGCTGGTCACCCGCGGCCGGATGGACCACCTGGTCTGCCGGGTGGAGGCGCGGCCGGACTGCCCGCCCGAGCGCCGGGAGCCCGCGGCCGCGGAGGTCGCGACGGGGGTCAAGGACACCGTGGGCTGCACCATCGAGGTGCTCGTCGTCGACCCGGAGACGCTGCCGCGGTCGATGGGCAAACTGCAGCGCATGACCGACAACCGCGACCGCCCGTGACGGACGCGCGGGTCCGCCGGGGGCGCCCCGGGCACTCGCTGGACTCGCTGCTCGACGTCGCGGTCGCGGTGTTCAACGAGCGCGGCTACGACGCCACCAGCATGGACGAGCTGGCCGGCCGGCTCGGCGTCACCAAGTCGGCGATCTACCACCACGTGCCCGGCAAGGTCCAGCTGCTGCGGCTGGCGCTGGACCGGGCGCTGGACGCGCTGTTCGCCGTCACCGAGGAGCCCGGCGCGCGCACCGGCCGGGCGATCGACCGGCTCGAGCACGTCGTGCGCGGCTCGGTGCGGGTGCTGGCCGCCGAGCTGCCGTTCGTCACCCTGCTGCTGCGGGTGCGCGGCAACTCCCCGGTGGAGCAGGCCGCGCTGCAGCGCCGGCGGGAGTTCGACGCGATCGTCACCGACCTGGTGCGCGCCGCGGAGGAGGAGGGCGACGTGCGCCCCGACGTCGACCCCGCCGTCACCAGCCGGCTGCTGTTCGGCACCGTCAACTCGCTGACCGAGTGGTACCGGCCCGGCGGCAGCCTGTCCCCGGACGCGCTGGCCGACGCGCTGGTCCGGACGACGTTCGAGGGCCTGCGCGCCCGTCCCTGACGGGCGCGGGCGGGCCTCAGCCCTCGCCGCCGAGCTCGGCGTACTCCCAGTCCGCGAGCAGGCGCCGGTCCTCCTCGAGGTCGGCGGGCTCGTCCACGGGCGGCCCGACGGTGACGTCGGCCGTCGGCCCCCCGGGGGGCTGCAGTGCGGTCGGGTCCGGGTACTGCCACTGGTCGCTCATGGCGGGGTCCCTCGGTCGCCGCCCGGCGGGACCGCCGGGACGGAGGTGGAGGCCGGGTGTTCGGCCGGGGGAGCGGGGGCCGGGACGCGGGCTCCCCGACGACAGCTGCCCGCGCGGCCCCGTGCCCCGGGAGGCTACGCGCGGTCGGGCTCCGGCGCGCCGGTCCGAGGTCCCTGGTCGCCGCCGTCCCGCCCGGCGAGGCGGGCGCGCAGGTCCTCGACCTCGGCGGTCAGCGCGCCGACGCGCTCCGCGGCCTCCCGTGCCGTGGCCTCGGCCTCGCCGGCGCGGCGGGTGGCGGCCTCGGCCCGCTCCGCGCTGCGCGCCACCCCGGTCAGCGCCTCGCGCAGGCCCTGCTCGGCCGCGGCTGCGCGGTCGGCCGCCTCCCGCGCGAGCGTCCGGGCGTCCTGCTCGGCGCGCCGGGCGGCGTCCCGGTCCCGCTCGGCGTCGCGGGCCTGCACCCGGGCGGCCGCGCCGGCGGCGCGCGCCTCGTCCCGGGCGGCCGCCGCCTCGTCGCGCTCCCGCGTCCGCGCCGCCAGATCCGCGGTGAGGGCGCGCTCGGTGACGTCCCACCGGGCGCGGGCCTCGACGAGCGCGTCGTGCTCCCGGGCGGCGTCCGCGCGGGCCCGCCGCCCGTCCTCCCGCGCCGCCGCGGCGTCCCGCTCGGCGGCCCGCTGCCGGTCGGCGGCCTCCTCGGCCTCCCGCAGGGCGGCGTCCCGCTCCTCGCCGGCCCGGTCGCGCGCCGCCTCCGCCTCCGCCCGGGCGGTCTCCGCCGCCCGGCGTGCCGCGTCCGCCTGCGCGACCCGGCGCGCGGCCTCCGCCTCCGCCGCGGCGACCCGGTCCCCGGCGTCGGCGCGGGCGGCCGCGGCGTCCCGCTCGGCCGCCTGCCGCGCCTCCTCGGACCCGGCACGCTGCGCCTCGGCGGCGCGGGCGCGCTCCTCGGCGTCGAGGCGGGCGGCGTGCGCGGCGTCGACGTCGGCCGAGGCGCGGGCGAGCCGGGCCTCCACGGACGACTCGTCGCGGTACTGCTCCAGCGCCTCGGTCGCGGCGGTGAGCAGCGCGGCCTGGGCCTCGGCCGTCCGGGCCGCCTCCCGGGTGGCGTCGGCCCAGCGGCCCACCAGCTGCCGGACCCGACCCTCGGGCGGCAGGTCCTGGACGAGGGCGGCGGTGGTCGCCGCCAGGCGGGCTGCCGCCGAGCCGGCCGCGCGGGCGCGGGCCTGCCGCGCCGACTCGGGGTTGTGGTCGGGCCGCTCGCAGAACCGGGGGGAGGGCCCGCTGCGCCCGGGGGTGCGCGGCCGGGGCGGTGCCGGACAGCCGGGATAGGCGCACGTGGAGGTGGCCGCCTCGGCGGCAGGCTCCGTCATGCCCGTGACGATAGATGGACGCCGCCCATCCATGTATCGGTGGCGGTGTGGAGATCCGCGGCATCACTTCCGAGAAGCCCCTACTCTGCGAAGTGAAATCCGGCGGCGGACGGAGGTGCCCGGCATGGCCGTCCCGGCCGGTCCACACCCGGAGGAGCGGGGCGTCGTCCCCGCGACGGACCTGACGGCGGTCGGCACCTACCTGGCCGCGTCCCTGGCCGAGAGCACCCGGGCGGCCTACGCCCGCGACCTCGCCGCCTGGGCCGAGTGGTGCCGCGGCCGGTCGCTGCCGTCCGCGCTGCCGGCCGACCCGCTCGCCGTCGCCGCCTGGCTCGCCGCGATGGCCGACGCCGGCCACAGCCCGCGCTACGTCGCCCGCCGGCTGTCCGCGCTCAACGACGCCTCGCGCACCGCCGGGCACGCCCCACCCGGGGACAGCGAGGGGGTGCGCCGCACGCTGAGCGGCATCCGCCGCACCGCCGCCCGCGCCGGCGTCCGGCCGCGGCGGGCCCGCGCGCTGGACACCGCGACCGTCCGGGCGCTGGTCGAGGACCTGCCCGACACCCTCGCCGGCGTCCGGGACCGGGCGCTGGTCCTCGTCGGCTACGCCCTGGGCCTGCGCGCCTCCGACCTGGTCGGGCTGCGCATCGAGGACCTCGCCCCGGCCGGGCACGGCGGCCTCGACGTCCTCCTCCGCTACTCCAAGACCGACCAGAAGGGCGCGGGGGAGACCCTCGCCCTCGCGCCGGGCGTGCGCGCGGCCACCTGCCCGGTCCGCGCCGCCCGGGCCTGGCTGGCCGCCCTGGCCGAGCAGGGCGTCACCTCCGGCCCGCTGTTCCGGTCGGTGGGCAAGGGGCGGACCCCGCGGCTGGGCGCCGGCGCGCTGACCACCCGCAGCGTCGACCTGGTCCTCGAGAGGGCCGCCGAGCGCGCCGGGGTGCCCACCGAGGGGCTGTCCCCGCACTCGCTGCGCCGCGGCTTCGCCACCACCGCCTACGCCCGCGGCGTGCCGGAGAAGGAGATCAGCCGCACCGGCCGCTGGCGGTCGCTGGTCGTCCGCACCTACGACGACTCCAGCCGCTGGGCCGACCCCGCCTCCGGTGCGCTCGGCCTCTGAGGGACTCCACGTGGTGGTGCCGCCGGAGTCAGGCGAGGGCGGCCCGGCCGGGCAGGACCGGCAGCCGGAAGGTGGCGATCCGGTGGAGGAAGACGGCGGGGACGGCGACCGTGTGGTCCATCCCGACGCCGACGAGCCCCGCGATGAGCGCGGCCTCGAGGGCGCCCAGCCCGCCCGGCGTCGGTGGGGCCGGGCATCGCCGGCTCCTCCGCACGCCGGGGGCAGGGCTCGCGGCGGGCCGCGGTGTGGCCCGCCGGGCGGGGGCGGGGACCGGACCGCGACGTCCCCTCGACGGGGCGCGGGCGTACTACCGTTCCCCTGCTGCGGCACCACGTCGGGACGCAGGACCGCCCCGGTGCCGGAGCGGGGTGCCGGGTGATGGCGATGAGGACTCCAGCAGCAGCTCCCCTGGCGGTGCTCCTCCTGGTGGCCGCGTGCGGCGGCTCCGGGGGCGACGACGCGGAGGCCGCGGCCACCACGGTGGCCGGCGCGCCGACGCTGCAGGGCAGCGTCGGGACCGAGGACTCGCCGGACGCCTTCGAGATCGCCCTGGTCGACGAGGACGGCGCGCCGGTGACCGAGCTGCCCGCCGGCGAGTACAACGTCGTCGTCACCGACCACAGCGACGTCCACGACTTCCACCTCGACGGCGGGGACGGCGCGGTCGACGAGAAGACCGGCGTGCTCGGCACCGGCGAGACCGTCTGGGTGCTGGACCTCCAGCCGGGCGAGTACCGCTACCTGTGCGATCCGCACCCGAGCATGAACGGGACGTTCACCGTCACCTGACCGGACGGCGGGAGCGCTGTTCGGGCCCCGGCGATCCTCCTAGACTCCGCGCCCAACGGCCGCCAGCCACTCCACCGGGAGGTGGGCCCGTGGACGCCCCGTCCGGCCCGGTCACCAGCCGCCGCGTGCACCCCCCACCGGTGCCGCGGGACGAGCCGTGAGCCGCCCCGCCCTGCTCGCCGTCGACGACGACGGCCCGGTGCTGGCCGCGGTCGAGCGGGACCTGCGGGAGCGCTACGGCGAGCAGTACCAGGTGTACGCGGCGTCCTCCGGGGACCAGGCGCTGGACCTGCTGCGCCGGCTGCGGCTGCGCGAGGAGCCGGTGGCGCTGCTGCTGGTCGACCAGCGGATGCCCGGGATGAGCGGCGTCGAGCTGCTGGCCGCCAGCCGGCGGCTCTACCCGGACGCCCGGCGGGTGCTGCTCACCGCCTACGCCGACACCGACGCCGCGATCAAGGCGATCAACGACGCCGACGTCCAGCACTACCTGCTCAAGCCCTGGGACCCGCCGGAGGACCGGCTCTACCCGGTGCTCGACGACCTGCTCCAGACCTGGCGCCGGCCGCCGCCGGTGGCCAACCTGCGCCTGGTCGGCGACCGCTGGTCGCAGGCCAGCCACGCGGTCCGCGAGTTCCTCACCCGCAACCTGGTGCCCTACCGCTGGCTCGACGTCGAGACCGACCCGCAGGCCCGCGAGCTGCTCGAGGTGGCCGGCATCGACGCCGGCTCGCTGCCGGCCCTCGTGCTCGACGACGGCGAGGTGCTCGTGCAGCCGGACCTGCACGAGGTCGGCGCGCGGATCGGGCTGCGGGCGCGGGCCGAGCGCGCCGCCTACGACCTCGTGGTGGTGGGCGCCGGGCCGGCCGGGCTGGCCGCCGCGGTGTACGGCGCCTCCGAGGGCCTGGCCACGCTGGTGCTGGAGAGCAACGCGCCCGGCGGGCAGGCCGGCACGAGCAGCCGGATCGAGAACTACCTCGGCTTCCCGGTCGGGCTCTCCGGCGCCGACCTCACGCTGCGGGCCCGGGAGCAGGCCGTCCGCTTCGGCGCGGAGATCCTGGTGCCGTCGGAGGTGGTCGGGGTGCGCCGGGCCGACCCGTACACGGTGGTGCGCCTGGACGACGGCGGCGAGGTCAGCGCCGGCACGCTGATCGTCGCCACCGGCGTCGAGTACCGCACCCTCGACGTCCCCGGCGCCGCCGGGCTCACCGGCGTCGGCGTCTACTACGGCGCCGGGCGGGCCGAGGGCGTGGACCACGCGGGCGGCCACGTGTTCGTCGTCGGCGCCGGCAACTCGGCCGGGCAGGCCGCGCTGTTCCTCTCCACGTTCGCCTCGTCGGTGACGCTGCTGGTCCGGGGCGGGGACCTGGCCGGCTCCATGTCCCGCTACCTGGTCGACCGGCTGGCCGCCTCGGAGAAGGTCGCCGTCGAGTACCACACGCAGGTGACCGGCGCGCTGGGCACGCGGCGGCTGGAGGGCCTGCGGCTGCGGACCGGGACCGAGGAGCGCGAGGTCGCCGCCGACGCGCTGTTCGTCTTCATCGGGCAGGCGCCGCGCACCGCGTGGCTGGACGGCCTGGTCCGCCGCGACGACGGGGGGTTCGTGCTCACCGGCATGGACGTCGGCACCTGGGCGCCGGAGTGGCCGCTGTCGACCCCGCCGCTGCCGCTGGAGACGTCGGTGCCGGGGGTGTTCGCCGCCGGCGACGTGCGGCACGGGTCGGGCAACCGGATCGCCGCGGCCGTGGGGGAGGGCGCGATGGCGGTCCGCTTCGCCCACCAGCGGCTGGGCGCCCGGTGACCCGCACGGCCCCAGGCGCCGCGGACGCCGACGTCGCCGCGGCGCTGCGCCGCTCGCGGCTGTTCGAGCACCTCCCGGAGGACGACCTCGCCGCCCTGGCCGACGCCAGCAGCGGCGTCGACCTGGCCGCGGGGGAGGTGCTCATGGCCGAGGGCTCGCCGCCGGAGGCCATGTACGTGGTGCTGGAGGGCGACCTCGAGGTCAGCCGGGAGGTCGGCGGCTCCGAGGTGCTGCTCAACGTGTGCGGCGTCGGCGACCTCGTCGGCGAGCTCGGGCTGGCGCACCGCCGGCCCCGCTCGGCCACCGTGCGGGCGCGGACCCGCAGCCGCGTCCAGCGGATCGGCGCCGACGCGCTGGACCGGCTGCTCACCCACCCCGCGTCGGCCCGGGCGATGCTGCTGGCCGCCACCCGGCGGCTGGACCGCGAGGAGGGCCTGGTCCGCCAGCACGAGCGGATGGCCGCGCTCGGCGCCCTGTCGGCGGGCCTGCTGCACGAGCTCAACAACCCGGCGGCCGCCGTCCAGCGCGGCGTCGCCCGGCTCCGGGCCCTGCTGTCCGGCGACGACGACCCCGACGCCCCGCTGCGCGCACTCGCCGGCGCGGTGCCCGTGCCGGACGACCCGCTGGCGCGCGGGGACGCCGAGCGGGCGCTCGCCGACGTCCTCGACGCGGCCGGCGTCGACCGCGGCTGGGCGGTCGCCCCCGACCTCGTGCGGCTGGGCGTGGACCCGGCGGCCCTGGCCGGCGAGCTGGCCGGGCTACCGGCCGCCGGGCGCGGCCGGGCGGTGCGCGGGCTGGCCCGCTCGGCCGAGGTCGCCGCCCTGCTGGAGGAGGTCTCGGCCGGCGCCGACCAGCTGTCCCGGATCGTCTCCGGGGTGCGCCCGCTGGCCTACTCCTCCGACCAGTCGCTGGCCGACGTCGACGTGCACGCGAGCCTGGAGCAGGCGCTGGTGCTGCTGCGCCACGCGGTGCCCCCCGGCGTCCGGGTGGTCGTGGACCTGGACCCGCGGCCGCAGACGGTGCAGGGCTGGGCCGCGGACCTCGCGCTGGTGTGGACGAACCTGCTCGACAACGCGCTCGCCGCGGTGGACCCGGACGGCACCGTGACGGTGCGGACCCGCGGGGAGGACGACGCCGTGGTGGTCGACGTGGAGGACACCGGTCCGCCGGTGCCCCCGGAGGTGCTCGCGCGCGCGTTCGACCCGTTCTTCACCACCAAGCCGGTCGGCCAGGGCACCGGGCTGGGCCTGGCGACGTCGCTGGCGGTGGTCGCGCAGAAGCACCGCGGCCGGCTGACGCTGACCTCCGAGGACGGCGTGACCCGGGCGCGGGTGGTGCTGCCGCGCCGCCGCTGAGCGCCGGTCAGCCGGCCGGCAGCGCGTCGGCCGCGGCCGTCTCGGGGGTCACCGTCGTGGCCGGCAGGTCCGCGCGCGCCTCCGCGACGAGGGTGCGCCAGTCCTCCGGCCGGACCTCCGCCGGCAGGCGGGCGAGGTCGAGGGCGGCGCGCAGCCGGGACAGCCGGGCGCCCTGCGCCGTCGCGGTCCACAGCGCCTCGGTCAGGTCGGCCGCCGCCCGGGCGGGGTCGCCGCCGCGGGCGAGCGTGGACCGGGCCCGCTGGCGCAGCAGCTCCGGCAGGTGCAGGTCCTCGCCGCTGTCCCTGGCCGCGGCGAACGCCGCGGCCAGGTGCTCGTCGGCCCGGTCCGGCTCGCCGGCCTCCTCGTCCAGCCGGGCGAGGAGGGCCAGGTGGCAGGCGGCGAAGGCCCGCTGGCCGATGAGCTCCAGGGCCGCGAGGGACTCCTCGAGGAACACCCGGTCCGGGGCGCCGCCGGGGGTCCCGGTGGCGGCCCAGGCCGAGCCGAGCGCCGTCCACAGGGCGTAACCGTGCTCCCGGCCGATGGCGACGGCCTCCTGACCCAGGCGCCGGGCCTCCCCGTCGTCGCCGAGCAGCCGACGGACCCAGGCACCCCAGGCCACCCGGGCGAAGGCGCGGCTGTACGGGCCGTGCGGAGGACCGAGCGCCTCGGCCCCCCGGACGGCCTGCTGCTGCACGCGCTCGCCCTCGGCCACCTCACCGCGCGCGGTGAGCACGGCGGCGAGGGCGGCGGCCACGCCGGAGACCGGGTCGTTGGGCAGCGGCCAGATCGGGGAGACCGGTCGTCCGGCGGGCCGGGCGGCGAAGCCGGCCAGCGCCCGCTCCAGGTGCTCCTGGGCCGTGACCAGGTGCCCCCGGTAGAACTCGTGGACGCCCGTGACCGCGTCCAGCTCCGGCCCGAAGGCGGCGAACGCGGGCTCGCGGACCATGGCGGTGAGCTGGTCGAGCACGCCGCGCCCGGTGGTCAGCCGGCCGCTGGTGAGCCAGTACGCCCACAACGCGATCAGCGCGGGCAGCGCCTCCGGGCGCCCGAGCCGGGTGGCGAGCTCCTGCGCCCGCCGGTAGTCGGACTCCACCTCGGGATCCGCATAGCCCCGCATCGCGCTCCTGGACAGGCCGCGCAGCATCCGGGCGCCCAGCTCGGCCGCGTCTCGGTCCTCGGACGGGGGCAGGGGGGCCACCAGCTCCAGCGCCCGGGTGAGCAGCCGCGCCGCCTCGGCGTGGGCGCCCCGGGCCTGCTCGGACTGCGCGGCCTCGACGTAGCGGCCCGCGGCGGGCATCGCCGCACCCGCCAGGTCCAGGTGCTGGGCGATCAGTGCCGGCTCGGCACCGCGCGCGGCCAGCGCCTCCGCGACCGCGGCGTGGGTGCGGCGGCGCACGTCGAGCACCTGGGTCTCGTAGGCCGCGTCGCGCATCAGCGCGTGCCGGAACCGGTAGGCGCCCGTCGCCAGCCCCGCCGGCTCGACGACGCCGAGGTCGGCGAGCACCGTCATCTGCTCGGCCACGACGTCCGGGTCGCCCACCGCCGCGGCGACGGTCGCCGGGTCGAAGGTGGGCCCGATCGTGGCGGCGGCCTGGACCACCCGCAGGTCGACCCCGGGCGCCTTGAGCCGCCAGGTCAGCAGCTCCTGCAGCCGCAGCGGGATCGGCTCGGCGCGCCGCGCCTCCATGCCGGAGCGGGTGAGCTCCTCGACGAACAGCGGGATCCCCTCGGCGTGCTCGACGATCGCCGACCGCACCGCGTCGTCGAGGTCCCGGCCCGCCGTGAGGTTGCCGACCAGCCGGTCGGCGGCCCGGTCGTCGAGCCGCCCGAGCGGGACCACGCGGGCGGCGCCCCGCCACGGGACCGCCGTCTCGTCGCGGCTGGTGGCGAGCACCAGCAGGCCCGGCGGGCGGCGCGCGGCGAGGCGGCCCAGCAGGTCGACGGTGGAGGGGTCGGCCCAGTGCAGGTCCTCGGCCACGAGCAGGTGCGGCCGCCGGACGGCGGCCGCGGCCATCCAGTCGACGAGCCGGTCGAGGGTCTCGTCGAGGAGGGCGCCGGGGTCCAGCTCGGGCGCCGGGAACTCCGGCGTCGGGGGCAGCCCGGCCAGCGGGCCGATCAGCGGGACGACGGCCGCCGGGTCCAGCCCGAGGGACTCCAGGTGCGCGACCAGCGGGCGCAGCCGGTCCCCGCCCTCGCCGGCCCGGCTCACCAGGCGCTCGATCATCCGCGCGATCGGCCAGAGCGAGACGTTGGCGTGGTAGGGCAGGCAGGCGGCGCCGACCACCCGGCCGCCGCTGGCCTCCACCCGGTCGAGGACCTCCGCCGCCAGCCGCGACTTGCCGATGCCCGGCTCGCCGACGACGAGGAACGCGGCGCCGGTGTCGCCCCGCCGCACGGCGTCCCACGCGCCCAGCAGGCGGGCGCGGGGCTCGTCCCGGCCGACCAGCCCGGCCTTGCGGTACCGCTCGGACTGGAAGCGGGCCGCGGCGTAGCGGGGCCGGTCGACGCGGAACACCTCGACCGGCCGGCTGATCCCCTTGAGCGCGCGCTCGCCCAGGGACTGCAGGTAGAAGTCGGCGTCGACCAGCTGCTGGGTGACGTCGCTGATCACCACCGTGCCGGGGTCGGCGGTCTGCTGGACCCGCGCGGCGAGGTTGGGCACCAGGCCGACGACGGAGTCCCGCTCGGCGACGGCGCCGTCGTCGACCAGGTCGGTGACCACCACCCGGCCGGTGTGGATCCCGACCCGGACGTCGAGGGCCACGCCGAACCGGTCGGTCAGCCGCGCCCGGGCGTCGTGCAGCGCCACCACCAGGTCCAGGCCCGCGAGCACCGCCCGCCGGGCGTCGTCCTCGTGCGGGACCGGGTGGCCGAAGCCGGCGAGGATGCCGTCGCCGGAGTAGTGCATGAGGGTGCCGCCGTACCGGTCGACGGCCTCGCGCGCCGCCGCGCGGTAGACGGCGAACAGGTCCCGCAGCTGCTCGGGCTCCACCTGCTCGGACAGCAGCGTGGACCCGACCAGGTCCGAGAACAGCAGGGTCATCAGCGCCCGCTCGCCGGCCGGGCCGACCTGGCGGCCGGCCACCCGCTGCAGGACGAGCGCGGCGCGCCGGTTGTCGGGGTCGACCGCGCGCACCTCCTCGGCCGTGGTGCGCGCGGGCTCCAGGTCCCCGGCGGCCAGCGACGCCTCGGCGGCGGTGAGCAGCCGCTCCAGCAGGCGCGCGAGCCGGGTCTCGGCCGAGAGCGCCACCCCGGCGGTCACGCCCGGCCGCCCGGGGGACCGGGGAGCGGTGGCGTCATGGGGACCCGCCTCGCTGCACGCGTCGAGCATCGCTGGGTGGAGCACTGCCGGGTTCGAGCATCGGCAGGACGGCCCGCCGCGCCGTAGAGGCGTAGGTCCCGAGGGCGGTACCGGACGGGGACGGAAGTCCGGTGACAGCCCCCGGCGCCGGTGCTCCAATGGGGCGCGCACGGGGGCGGAGCGACCACGGAGGTCCGCGGTGGACCCTGCCCCCACGGCCGTGCGGCGGCCCGCGACCGGGCGGCGCGAGCTGCTGCCGGCCATGCGGGCGCTGCTGCTGGCCTTCAGCGTCCTCACCGCGCTCGGCTTCGTCGCGCTGTTCGTCCTGTCGACGCGGACCAGCGAGAGCTTCGCGTGGACCATCCAGCCGCCGGCGACCGCGGCCTTCCTCGGCGCCGGCTACGCGGCCGGCTTCACCCTGGTGGTGCTGTCGCTGCGCGACCCGGTGTGGGCGCACAGCCGGGTGCCGGTGCTCACCATCCTGGTGTTCACCGTGCTCACGCTGGTCGCCACGCTGGTGCACGTCGACCGGTTCCACTTCCAGGCCGAGTTCGCCGCGGCGCCGGCCCTCGCCCGCGGCGCCGCCTGGTTCTGGACCGCCGTCTACGTGGTCATCCCGCTGGCGATGCTCGTCGTCCTGCCGGTCCAGGAGCGGGCGCCGGGCACCGACCCGCCGCGGACCCGGCCGGTGCCGATGGTCCTGCGGGCGGCGCTGGCGGTGGAGTCGGTGGTCCTGCTGGCCGTCGGCGCCGCGATCTCGGTCGCGCCGTCGTCGGCGACGACGCTGTGGCCCTGGACGCTCACCCCGCTCACCGCCCGGGTGGTGGGCGCCTGGCTGGTCGCCTTCGGCGTCGCCACCGCGCTGGCCGCGCTGGCCGGGGACCTCGAGCGGCTGCGCACCGCGACGATCGCCTACACCGTGTTCGGCGTCCTGGAGCTCGTGGTCGTCCTGCTGCACCACGGCGACGTCGCGTGGGACCGGCCGGCGGCCTGGCTGTACGTCGCCGTCGCGGCCGCGATCGCGCTCACCGGCGCGACCGGCTGGCGCCTGGCCCCGCGACCCGGGGGGCTCCACCGCTCCTGAGGGTCGCGGCCCTCGTGGCCGCTGCCGGGCTGCTCGCGGCGTGCACCTCCTCCGCCGGTGGTGACGGGGACGAGGCCGCACCGACGGCCGCGGCCGCGCTCGAGGAGCAGGTCGCCCGCAGCGAGGCGCTGCTCCAGGAGGTCCTCGCCGCCGACGAGCCGGGCTGCTCCGCGGCGGTCGGGATCGACGGCGAGGTGGTCTGGGCGGCCGCCCGGGGCCTGGCCGACACGGGGACGGGACGCCCGCTCACCACGGAGACCACGTTCGACGTCGGCTCGGTGGGCAAGCAGTTCACCGCGACGGCGGTCCTCCTGCTCGAGCAGGACGGCGTGCTGTCGCTGGAGGACCCGGTGTCCCGGTGGCTGCCGGACCTCCCGGCCTGGGCGGACGAGGTGACCCTCGACCAGCTGGTGCACCACACCAGCGGCATCCCCGACTTCCTCGCCGACCTCGAGGCGGCCGGGATCGGGGTGACCGACCGGGTGACGCAGGAGCAGGCGGTCCAGGCGATCGCCGCCCACCCGGAGCTGCCCGGGACGGGGGGCTTCGCGTACTCCAACTCCAACTACGTCCTGCTGGCCGAGGTCGTCCGGGCGGCGTCCGGTCAGCCCCTGCCGGAGTTCCTGCGCGCCCGCGTCTTCGAGCCCCTCGGTCTCGCCATGGTGGTCGACCCGTCCGCGACCGACCCCGACGCCGCCGACCCGTCCGCGGCGCGCGGACACGTGAAGGACACCGCCACCGGACCGTGGCGGCCGGCCGGCTCGCGGTTCGAGCTGGTCGGCCCGGGCTCGGTCCGGACGACGCCGTCGGAGCTGGTGCGCTGGGCCGACGAGTACCGCACCGGCCGCCTCGGCGGCGAGGACCTGCTCGCGGCCCGGCTCGAGGACCCCGCGCCGGTCAACGCGGCGCTGGACTACGGCGCGGGCCTCTTCGTCACCCGGGCCGGGGCGGTGGAGCACGAGGGCAGCTGGGCCGGGTTCCGCAGCGTCTTCCGCGTCTCGGCCGACCGGCACACCGCGGTGGCGGTCACCTGCAACGGCGACGAGCCGGGCGTGGCCGACGTCGACCGGATCTGGCGGGTCCTGCCCGGCGTGTGGCTCTGAGCCCCGGCCGCCGGGCGGGCGGCCGGGGCCGCGGGCCTCAGGCCCGGCCGAACAGCTTGCGGTCGTACCAGGCCGACAGCACCGGGTAGCGGGCCGGCAGCAGCCGGACCAGCCGGTCGACCAGGACGGCGTCCTTCCCGACCCGCACCCGCGGCTTCCCGGCCTCGACGCCGTCGACGACGATCCGCGCCGCCTGCTCCGCGGGCATCGTCAGCAGCTTCTCGTTGTAGACGCGGTTGCGGGTCAGCTCCGCGGGGGAGAGCTCGAGGCCCTGCGCCTGCGCCTCGGCCACCGTCGCCGACGCGATGTTGGTCTTCACCCCGCCCGGGTGGACGACGGTGACCTGCACCGGGTGCCCGCCGGCGATCATCTCGGTGCGCACCACCTCGGTGAACCCGCGGACGGCGAACTTGCTCGCGCAGTACGCCGACAGCGTGGGCTGGGCCATGAACCCGTTGAGGCTGGAGACGTTGACGACGTGCCCGTCGCCGGAGGCGATCAGGTGCGGCAGGAACGCCTTGGTGCCGTTGATGACGCCGTGCAGGTTGACCCCGAGCGTGCGGTCGTAGGTCTCCCAGTCGGTGTCGAGCACCGAGCGGCCGCCGCCGGAGATGCCGGCGTTGTTGTAGACCTGGTGCACCACGCCGAAGTGCGCGGCCACCGCCTCGGCGTAGGCGACGACGGCCGCCCGGTCGCTGACGTCGAGCCGCGCGGTGTGCACCTCCGCGCCCAGCGCCTTCGCCCGGTCGGCGGTCTGGCCCAGGCCCAGCTCGTCGACGTCGGACAGCGCCAGCCGCGCCCCCCGCTTGGCCAGCTCGAAGGCCAGCTGCCGGCCGATGCCGGACCCGGCGCCGGTGACGACGGCGACCTTGCCGCGCACGCTGCTCATCGGTTCTCTCCCGTCAGGTGGGCGCCCGCTCCGCGGGCGGTGTCGCTGCGGCCCGCTCCGCGGGCGGTGTCACTGCGGCCCGCTCCGCGGGCGAGGTCGGTGGTGAGCTCGACGAGCCGGTCGACGACGCCCGGCGCGAGGTGGTGGCCCATGCCGGGGATCTCGACGTGCCGGGCGCCGGCGATCGCGTCGGCGGTGGCCCGCCCGCCGCTGGGGTGGACCATCCGGTCGACGTCGCCGTGGACGACCAGCGTCGGCGCGGTGATGCGCGCCAGGTCGGCGGTGCGGTCGCCCGAGGCCTGGATGGCGCCGATCTGGCGGGCCACCTCCCGCGAGCGGTCGCCGCCGCCGCGCTCCCACACCGCGGCCGCCCAGGCGCGCTCGAGGTCGTCGTCGGGCGGGAAGCCGGGGCCGCCGATGTGGCCGAGCATCGCCAGGTGCCGCTCGACCGACTCCTGGACGGTGCGCGGCGCGGCCTTCGCCAGCCGCAGGATCGTGGAGCGGGCCGGCTGCCCGACCCGGCGCGACCCGGTGGTCGAGAAGATCGAGGTCAGGCTGGCCACCCGGTGCGGGTGCCGGGCCGCGACCACCTGGGCGATCATCCCGCCCATCGACATGCCGACCAGGTGCACCCGGCCGAGGCCGAGGGTGTCGAGGACGCCGACGGTGTCGGCGGCCATGTCGGTGAGGTCGTAGGCGTCCGGCCGGGGCCGGGCCAGCAGCTGCCGCGCGCGGCCCGGCGGCGGGGTGGCGATGCGGCCGGACCGGCCGGCGTCGCGGTTGTCCAGCCGGACCACCCGGAAGCCGCGGCCGGTGAACCCGTCGACCATGCGCCGCGGCCACGAGGTGAGGTCCAGCCCGAGGCCGGCGACCAGCACCAGCGGCTCGCCGTCGTCCGGGCCGTCGACGCGGTAGCAGATCCGCGGGCCGGCCGGCAGGTCGGCGAAGCGGTCCTCCCCGGTGGCCGCCGGGCGGGCCGGCGCCTCGGCGGCGGTCACGCGGGCACCGCCTCGGCGGCGGTCACGCGGTCGGCCGCCCGGGTGAGCCGGAGCTCGGGGTCGACGACGCTGTCGGCCCGGAGCAGCTTGACGTCGGAGTGGTAGTCCATCGAGGTCAGCCACGGCATCCGGTCGCCCTGCCGCGGCAGCTGGCCGACGGCGCGCTGGATGTAGCCGGCGGCGAAGTCGAGGAAGGGCCGGGTGGGCATGGCCGGGTCGGCGAGCACCGGCCGCGCGGTGTCCAGGCCGCGCTCGTCCATGTGCCGCAGCAGCCGGACGAAGTGCTCGCAGAGCAGGCCGACCTTCAGCGTCCAGGACGAGTTGGTGTAGCCGATCGCGTAGGCGAGGTTCGGCACCCCGGACAGCATCATGCCCTTGTAGGAGACCGTCTCCGACAGTGTCACCGGCGCGCCGTCGACGGTGATCGCGACCCCGCCGAAGGCCTGCACGTTGAGCCCGGTCGCGGTCACGATCACGTCGGCGTCCAGGTGCCGCCCGGAGGCGAGCTGGATGCCGGTCTCGTCGAAGGTGACGACCCGGTCGGTGACGACGTCGGCCCGGCCCTCGCGGATGGCGCGGAACAGGTCGCCGTTCGGGACGGCGCACAGCCGCTGGTCCCACGGGTCGTACGGCGGGTTGAAGTGCGTGTCGACGTCGAAGCCCTCGGGCAGCTGCTTGGTGTTGACCCAGCGGATGACCCTGCGGGCGGCCTTCGGGTGCTTCTGGCAGAAGCTCCAGATCGCGCGCTGCTGGGCGATGTTCTTGCGGCGGGTCAGCGCGTAGCCGCGCTCGTCGCCGAACCACTTCCGCAGCAGCGCGGCGACCTTGTCCTCGCGCGGCACCGGCAGCACGTAGGTGGGGGTGCGCTGCAGCATCGTCACCGACGCGGCCGTGTCGGCGATGGCCGGCACGATCGTCACGGCGGTGGCACCGGAGCCGACGACGACGACCCGCTTGCCGGTGAGGTCGAGGTCCTCGGGCCAGGCCTGCGGGTGCACGATCCGGCCGCGGAAGCGGTCGCGGCCCTCGAAGACCGGGGTGAAGCCCTCGTCGTAGCGGTAGTAGCCGCCGGCGCAGAACACCCAGCCGGCGGTCAGCTGCAGCCGCTCACCGGTGTCGGTGCGCTCGACGTCGACCGTCCAGCGGGCGTCCTCGCTGGACCACGCCACCGCCAGCACCCGGTGGTGGTAGCGGATCTTCTCGTCCAGGCCGTTCTCGGTGGCGGTCTCCCGCAGGTAGGCCAGGATCTTCGGGGCGTCGGCGATCGCCTGGCGGTCCCGCCACGGCTTGAACTCGTAGCCGAAGGTGGACAGGTCGGAGTCCGAGCGGATGCCGGGATAGCGGAACAGGTCCCACGTGCCGCCGGAGGCGCCGCGCGCCTCGAGGATCGCGAAGCTCTTCGCGGGCAGCTCGGTGGTCAGGTACCGGCCGGCGCCGATGCCGGAGATCCCGGCGCCGACGATCAGCACGTCGAGGTGCTCGACCGGCGTCTGCGTGGTGGTCAATGCGGTGCTCCGTCCTCGGGACACGGGTGCAGCGGCCCACGACACTGCGTGGTCCCGGTCACCCGGTGCAATGACGAACTGCACCGCCCCGATACTGGGGCGGTGCAGAGTGCTCCAGGGAGCGTCGAGTGGCCGGCCGTCTCGCCCCGCACGCGGGAGCTGTTCCGCCGGGGCGCGGAGGTGGCGCTGGACCCCCGCGCCGACTGGATCGAGGAGCTGCACCGGGCGTCGCTGGGCACCGAGCGGATGCGCCCGGTCGCCGAGGACCCCGTGCTCGCCGCCGCCACCCGCCGGGCCAACCTCGCGAACCTGCTGCACTGGGCGGCGGCCAACGTGCAGCACCCCGGCCGGCGGGTGCCGGCCAACACCGGCGGGGAGGTGCTGGACGCCGCCCGCGACCTGGTCCGGCGCGGGCTGGACCAGAGCGGGCTGGACGCCTACCGGACGGCGCAGGGCGTGGCCTGGCGGCGGTGGATGGAGATCTGCTTCGAGCTGACCGGCGACCCGGCCGAGCTGCGCGAGCTGCTCGACGTCTCGGCGCTGTCGATCACCACGTTCATCGACGACACGGTCGCGGCCCTGTCCGAGCGGATGGCCGCCGAGCGGGCCGAGCTGACCCGCGGCGCGCACGCCGAGCGCCGGGCCACGGTCACCCTGCTGCTGGAGGGCGCGCCGATCGGCCGGGCCCGCGCGGAGGCGCAGCTGGGCTACGGGCTGACCGGGCCGCACACCGCCGCCGTCGTGTGGACCGGGTCGGGCAGCGCCGCGCCGGGCCAGCTGGAGGCCGCCGCGGAGGCGGTGATGCGGGCGGCGGGGGCGACCCGGCGGCTGACCGTCGTCGCCAGCGCGGCCG
Source organism: Geodermatophilus sp. SYSU D00879 (assembly GCF_054050375.1). Classification (NCBI taxonomy): domain Bacteria; kingdom Bacillati; phylum Actinomycetota; class Actinomycetes; order Geodermatophilales; family Geodermatophilaceae; genus Geodermatophilus; species Geodermatophilus sp. SYSU D00879. The sequence continues at coordinate 171,309 of NZ_JBJGZF010000006.1, read as the reverse complement.
CGCTGTGGGTGTGGCTGCCGGTGGGGACCGCGCCGCGGGCGGCGGAGCTGGCCGGGCCGCTGGCCGCGCACCCCGACGTCCGGGTGGCGGTGGGCCGGCCGGGCCGCGACGTCGACGGGTTCCGCCGCAGCCACCTCGACGCGGCGACGGCGCAGCGGATGCTGGCGCGGCTGACCTCCCCGCAGCAGGTGGCCCGCTTCGAGGACGTGCAGCTGGTGTCGCTGCTGACCACCGAGCCGACCCAGCTCGAGGAGTTCCTGGCCGGCACCCTGGGCCGGCTGGCGACCGCCGACGCCGACACCCGCCAGGCGGTGCTGACCTACGTGCGGGAGCTGGGCAACGCCTCCCGCACCGCCGAGCGGCTCTACACCCACCGCAACACCGTGCTGCGCCGGCTGGCCCGCGCCGACGAGCTGCTGCCCCGGCCGCTGGCCGAGAACGTCCTCGGCGTGGCCGCGGCGCTGGAGGTGCTGCGCTGGCGCGGCGCGGCGGACTGACGGGATGCGGACGACCGTGGACCGGTACCCGGTCGTGACTCCGGTCACATTCGGGTGGACGATGGGTGGACAGCAGGTGTCGTGCAGGGGGGAGCCCGCCGATGCGCGTCCTCCACCGCGCCGCCACCGCCCGGCGCGCCCTCGCCTCCACGGCGCGCCTCGCGGTGACCGGCGCGCAGGTCGCCGCCGCGCCGGCCGTGCTCACCGCCGGCCTGCTCGGCGTCTCCACCCGCGCCGCGGTGCGCACGGCGGAGGGCCTGACCAGCCGGATCGCCGGCCGCCCGGTCGACCTCACCCAGGCCGCCGTCTCCGGCGTCCGGGCCGCCGGCACGCTGCTCACCGGCGCCGACCCGCTGCCCACCGGCCGGCTGCGGGAGCTCGCGCGGGTCGCCGCCGGCATGTTCGAGCCCGACGGCGGGCGGCACACGCCGCGGGTGTGGGCCGACGCCGGCCTGGTGCAGGTCGAGCTGCCCGAGTGCGCCCCCGGCGCGCCGCCCGACGCCGGCCGCACGCTGCGCGCCCGCCTCGAGCGGCTCGACGGCGTGCAGTGGGCCACGGTCAACGAGGTCCTCGGCCGGGCACTGGTCGCCGTCGACACGCGGCGGGTGGGCGTGGACGACGTCCTCGGCACGGTGCGCACGCTCCAGGATGCCGGCGACCGGCGGGACGTCCTGCGCGAGGCGGCCGACCACCCCGCCGACCTCGAGCCGCTGCTGGCCACGGCGACCGCGCTGGCGGTGGACGCGCTCGGCGTGCTCACCGCGCTCACCGCCCGGGCGCTGCCCGTCCCGGCCCTGTCGCGGCACGCCACGCTCGCGGTCACGCTCATCGACACCCAGGACTGGATGACCGAGCTGCTCGCCCGGCGGATCGGCCGGTACGGCACCCGGCTGGTCCTCGAGGGGCTCTCCGCCGTGCTGCACTCGGCCACCCAGAGCCCGGTCATCCCCGCGCTCAACGCGGCCGCCTCCGCCCAGCAGGTGCTCGAGGTCCGCGCCCGGCGGCAGGTGTGGCGGCGCCGGGAGGAGCAGCTGTGCCGGCCCGAGCCGGACGGGGCCGAGCCGGAGGACGCGGCCCCGGCGGCCCGCGCCGGGGAGCGGCCGGTGCCGCTCCCGCCCGGCGTCGTCGACCGCTACCAGGGCCGGATGGGCCCGACGACGACCGGCGCCGTCCTGGCCGTCCTCGCCCTGACCGGCCGCCCCGCCCGCGCCGCCGACCTGGTCAAGGCACTCACGCCCAAGGCCGCGCTGGCCGGACGCGAGTCCTTCGCCGCCACGCTCGACTGGCTGCTGTGCCGCGCCGGCGTGCTGCCCCTGGACGGCACGGCCTACCGCCGGCTCGACCGCGTGGACTGCGTGGTGGTCGACGGGGCGACCCTGTGCACCGGCCCGCCGGTCGTCCTGGAGGCCACCGCGGAGGCCGGCGGGTGGGATCCCGCCGCCGTCTGGACGGCCGCGGCGCGGCTGCTGGCCGACGGCCGCGGCGCGGACGGCACCCGGCTCGGCCCGCCGCGGGAGGCGCCGGACGCGCCGGGGGCCGCCCTGCGCACGCTGTACGCCGGGCGCCGGCGGGTGGGCACCGTGCTGGTCGCCCCCGAGCTCGACCCGCACGCCGAGGCGCTGCTCACCACCGCCGCCGGCACCGGCGCGCGCCTGGTGCTCACCCCGCACGCCGGCACCCGGGAGATCGCCGGCGTGGCCGGGGAGGTGGCGCCCGCGGACGAGCCGCCGGTCGCCGTCGTCCGCCGGCTCCAGGCCGACGGGCACGGGGTGCTGCTGGTCTCCTCCGGCGACGCGGCCGCGCTGCTGGCCGCCGACGTCGCGGTGGCCCCCGTGCGGCCGGACCGGGCGCCCGCCTGGGCGGCGGACCTGGTGACCGGGGCCGGCCTGGCCGACGCCTGCCGGGTGGTGCGGGCCGTGACCGACGCGCGGCGGCTGACCCGCCGGTCGGTGCAGAGCGCGGTCACCGGCAACGTGCTGGGCGGGCTGCTGGCCGCCGTCGGCTCGGCCCGCGGCGGGCAGCGGCGGGCGACGACCCCGGGCAAGACCGCGGCGCTGTGGACGATGCTCGACGGCACCGTGACGGCGGTCCGCGCCGCCCGCCGCCCCCCGCCGCCCCCGTCGGTGCACACGCCGTGGCACGCCCTCGACCCCGACGACGTCCTGCGCCGGCTGGCGGACCTGCCCCGGGACGACGACGCCCCACCCGGCCCGCTGACCCGCGCCTGGCGGCGGGGGACCGGCACGGCCGCGGTCCGGGTGCCGCTCCGGTTCGGCCGCACCGTCGCCGCGGAGCTGTCCGACCCGCTCACCCCGGTCCTGGGCGCCGGCGCCGGCGCCACCGCCGTGCTCGGCGAGACCGCGGACGCGTTCCTGGTCGGCGGGGTGACGGTCGGCAACGCGCTGCTCGGGGCGGCGCAGCGGATGCGCGCGGAGACGGCGCTGGCCTCGCTGCTGCTGCAGCAGGACGCTCCCGTCCGCCGCGAGGCCGACGGCGGCGCGGAGGAGGTGCCGGCGAGCGCGCTGCGGGTGGGCGACGTGGTCCTCGTCGGGTCCGGCGACGTGGTGACCGCCGACGCGCGGCTGCTGGCCGCCGAGGACCTCGAGGCCGACGAGTCCAGCCTGACCGGCGAGTCGCTGGCGGTGGCCAAGTCGGTGGCGGCGACACCGGGCGCCGAGGTGCCCGACCGGCGCTGCATGCTCTTCGACGGCACGACCGTCGTCGCCGGCAGCGGCCGCGCGGTCGTCGTCGCCGTCGGGCCGGCCACCCAGGCGGGCCGGGCGGCGCGGGCGGCCGGGCGCGGGGCGCCGCCGGCCGGCGTCCAGGCCCGGCTGGCCGAGCTCACCCGCTCGGTGCTGCCGCTGACGCTGGCCGGCGGCGGGACCGTGGCCGCGCTCGGCGTGCTGTGGCGGCGGCCGCTGCGCGAGGCGGTCAGCTCCGGGGTGGCGGTCGCCGTCGCGGCCGTCCCCGAGGGGCTGCCGCTGGTCGCGACCGTCGCCCAGCAGGCGGCGGCCCGGCGGCTGTCGCGGGACGGGGTCGTGGTGCGCAGCGCCCGGGTGCTGGAGGCGCTCGGCCGGGTGGACACCGTCTGCTTCGACAAGACCGGCACGCTCACCGAGAACCGGCTGCGGGTGGCCCGGCTGCTGCCGCTCGGGGACGACGACGGGGACGAGGAGGGCCTGCTGCGCCTGGCCGCTGCCGGGATCGGGGCCGGCGACACCGACGCGCACGAGACCGACCGCGCCGTCGACGCCGCCGCCACCGAGCGCGGTGTCGCCGGCGACGGCGAGCCGGAGGCCTCGGTGCCCTTCGCCACCGGGCGCGGGTTCTCGGCGGCGCTGCGCTCGGGCCGGCTGGTGGTCAAGGGCGCGCCGGAGGTCGTGCTGCGGCTGTGCACCGACCCGGGCGACGCCGCGGACCGGGTGCGGGAGCTGGCGTGCGACGGGCTGCGGGTGCTCGCCGTCGCCGACCGCGCGGTGGACGGCCGGCCCGACGACCTCGAGGCGGCGGCGACCGGGCTGACCCTGCGGGGCCTGGTGGGCCTGGCCGACACGGTGCGCGGCTCCTCGGCCGCGGCGGTCGAGCAGCTGGCCGCGGCGGGCGTCCGGGTGCTCGTGGCCACCGGCGACCACCCGGAGACCGCCGCCGCGATCGCTGCCGAGGCCGGGGTCCCCGGTGCCGGCCGGGTGGTCACCGGCGCACGGCTGGCGCGGGCGTCGGAGTCCGAGCGGACCGCGCTGGTGCGTGAGGCAGCGGTGTTCGCCCGGCTGACGCCGGAGCAGAAGGTGCTGCTCGTGGGCGCCCTGCGCCGCGCCGGCGCCACGCTGGCCATGACCGGCGACGGCATCAACGACGCCGCCGCGATCCGGCTGGCCGACGTGGGGGTCGGCGTCGCCGGCGCCGAGTCGCCCGCCGCCCGCAGCGCGGCCGACCTGGTCATCACCGACCGGGACCTGACCCGGCTGGTCGACGCCGTCGCCGAGGGCCGCGCGCTGTGGTCCCGCGTCCGGGACGCCGTCGCCATCCTCGTCGGGGGCAACGCCGGCGAGGTCGCGTTCACCGTGCTCGGCTCCGCGCTGGGCGGCCGGGCGCCGCTGGGCACCCGGCAGCTGCTGCTGGTCAACCTGCTCACCGACATGTTCCCGGCGCTCGCCGTCGCCGTGGCCCGGCCGTCCGCGGCCGCCCCGGCCTCGGACGACGGGCCGCTGGCCGGCCACCCGCTCGCGCCGGTGCTGCTCGCCGGCCCGTACCGCGGCTTCGCCGACGCGGTGCGCCGCCTGGTCGCCGTCCGGGGGCTGGCCACCACCGCCGGCGCGACCGGCGCGTGGGCCACCGGCCGCGTCACCGGCCCGCGCCGGCGGGCCAGCACGATGGGGCTCGCCGCGCTGATCGCCACCCAGCTCGGGCAGACCGCCTGGGCCGGGCGGCGCAGCCCGCTGGTGCTGGCGACCGCGGCCGGGTCGCTGGCCGCCCTGGCCGCGGTCGTGCAGACGCCCGGGCTCAGCCGGTTCTTCGGCTGCACCCCGCTGGACCCGCTGGCCTGGCTGGTCGTCCTCGGCTGGGCCGCGGCCGGCACCGCCGGCGCGGAGGTCGTCCCCGCCCTGGTGCGCCGGCGGGCGGGTCAGGACGCGACGCGCTCCGGCGCCCCCGACCGGGAGGACCGGGTCATCGCCCAGCCGGCCAGCGCGGCCACCGGGAACATCAGCACGCCGTAGACCGCCGCGGGGACGGCCAGCTCCACGCTGCCGAGGACGCTGATCGCCACCGTGATCGCCAGCGTGCTGTTGTGCACGCCGATCTCGAAGGCGCAGGCGACCGCCTGCCGGTGGCCGACGCCCAGCGCGCGCGGCACGGCGAACCCGGCCAGCAGGCTCAGCGCGCAGAAGGCGAGCGCGACCAGCCCGACCTCCCGCAGGTACCCGGCCACGTTCTCCCGCTCCGCGACGACGGTCCCGGCGATCACCAGCGCGAGCACGACCGCGGACAGCACCCGCACCGGCCGGTCCGTGCGCTCGGCGAACGCCGGCGCCGCCCGCCGCACGAGCATGCCGAGCGCCACCGGCACCAGCACGATCGCGAACACCTGCACGGTCTTGCCGAACTGCAGCCCGATCGACCCGGCGCCGGGCGGGTCGAAGACGGACACGGCGAGGTTGGTCACCAGCGGCAGCGTGACGACGGCGAGCAGCGAGTTGACCGCCGTCAGCGAGACGTTGAGCGCGACGTCGCCGCGGAACAGGTGGCTGAACAGGTTCGCCGTCGTCCCGCCGGGCGAGGCGGCGAGCAGCACCATCCCCACCGCGAGCACGGGCTCCAGGCCGGCGGCGACGACGAGGCCGAGGCACAGGGCCGGCAGCACCAGCAGCTGCAGGCCGAGGGCGACGACGGCGGCGCGCGGCCGGCGGGTGACCCGGACGAAGTCGTCCACGGTGAGCGACAGCCCCAGCCCGAACATGATCACGGCCAGGGCGGCCGGCAGGGCGACGGTGCTGAGGGTCGAGTCCACGGGCGACCTCCGGAACGGCCGCGGCCCCGTTGCCGCGGATCGCCCGGATCCTGGCGGACCGGGGGCCGGCCGGGCGAGCACCGGCACGCGACCGGGGACCGGCGGTGCGCGGTTCGGTGGTTGACCGGCCCCCCGGCCGGGAACCGACACAGGGTCGGCCGCCCGGCGGGGGGAGCGGTCGCGGAGCTCCCGGTGGGGGCCGGAGAGGCGGAGCGCACCCCGCGGCGTCGGACGGGACGGAGTCACGCAGTGACCACGGTGGAGCAGGGGAGACGGACCCTGGGGGACCGCTACGAGCTGCAGGAACTCATCGCCACGGGTGGCATGGGCCAGGTGTGGCGGGGCCGGGACCACCTGCTGGCCCGGCCGGTCGCGGTCAAGGTGCTGCGCAGCGAGTACGCCGACGACCCGACGTTCCTCGCCCGCTTCCGCAACGAGGCCCGGCACGCCGCCGCGCTCACCCACCCGAACATCGCCGCCGTCCTGGACTACGGCGAGGGCACCGACGACGCCACCGGCGAGCACCTCGCCTACCTGGTGATGGAGCTCGTCGAGGGCGCGCCGCTGTCGACCCTCATCCAGACCGAGGGCCCGCTGGACACCGACGCCGCGATGTCCGTGCTGCGCCAGGCCGCGGCCGGCCTCGCCGAGGCGCACCGCCACGGGGTGGTGCACCGCGACGTGAAGCCCTCGAACATCCTCGTCCGGCCCGACGGGCGGGTGAAGCTCACCGACTTCGGCATCGCCTGGTCGGCCGAGTGCGTGCCGCTCACCCAGACCGGCCAGGTCATCGGCACCGCGCAGTACATGTCCCCGGAGCAGGCCGCCGGGGAGCGGGTCAGCCCGGCCAGCGACGTCTACGCCCTCGGCCTGGTCGGCTACGAGTCGCTGACCGGCCACGCCGCCTTCACCGGCACCAACCCGGTCACCGTCGCGCTCAAGCAGGTCCGCGAGCAGCCCCAGCCCCTGCCCGAGGACCTGCCGCCCGACGTCCGGGAGCTCATCGGTGCCGCGCTCACCAAGGACCCCGGCGCCCGCCTGCCCGACGGTGCCGCTTTCCTGTCCGCCGTCGAGGAGACGCTCGACCACCAGGCCGCCCCGGTGCCGCCCACCCGCCCGGTGGCGGCCGCCGCCCCCGCGCCCGAGGCGGCCCCCGCCCCCGCGCCCGTCGTCGGGCCGGAGCCGCACCGGCGCCGGCGGGCACTGGTCCTGCTGCCGCTGCTCCTCGTCGTGCTCGTCGCCGGCGGCGTGCTGTTCACCGTGACCCGCGCCGGCGACGCGCCGGTGGCCGACGCGGCCGAGACGCAGCAGGCCGGGATCGTGCTGCGGGCCGCGGACTACGTCGGCCGCCCGGTGGCCGAGGTCGCCGACGACCTGACCGCCCTCGGCCTCACCGTCGGGCAGCGCAGCGAGCAGACCGCGGACGCGGCCCCGGGCACCGTCGTCCGGCTGGACCCGGTGGACGTGGAGCTCGCCGCCGGCGACCGGGTGCAGGTGTTCGTCGCCGTCGCCCCCGACACCGCGGTGCCCGAGCCGGAGACGACCGCCGGTGGCGCCGGTCCCGGCTCGCCCGGCGAGGCCGCGCCGGAGTCCCCGGCGGCGACCCCCGAGGCGCCCTCCGGGGACAGCGGCACCCCCGAGGCCACGACGCCGGAGGCGACGAGCCCGGAGGCCGGGACCCCGGGGGCTCCCGCCCCGGAGGCCACGACCCCGGAGGCCACGACCCCGGAGGCCACCACGCCCGAGGCCACGACCGCGGAGGGCACCGGGTCCGCGGGCGCGACGCCGGAGGGCACCCCGGAGGCGACCGGGACCCAGCCGTTGGGCGGCACGACGCCGGAGCCTCCCGCGCCGGCGACCGGGACGCCCGGGGACACCGCCGCGCCCACCACCGAGGAGCCCCCGGCCCCCGACGCGGGGACGACGTCGACGGGCGAGGCGCCGGCGACCTCCCCGGCACCGGACGCCGGCACCGCCCCCCCGACCGCTCCTGGCGAGCCGGCCCGGGACGGCTCCCCGGCGGGCGCCGCGGGGTGACTCCGGGGCTAGGGTCCGACGCCATGTCGACGAGGTCGCGGGGCGTGCCGGCGGGGAGCGTGCGGGAGCTGGGCCTGCCCGCGCGGGCGGTGGGCGCGCTGACCCGCGCCGGCGTCACCACCGTCGAGGAGCTGTCCGCGCTGACCCGCCGCGAGCTGGCCGCCGTCCCGGGGCTGGGGCCGGCGATGGTGGCCGCCGTCCGCGCGGTCGTCCCCGAGCCGGTGGCGGTGGGCCTGTGGCCGCTGCCCGACGAGGACGACGCGCCGCCGTCCCCGGCGATCCCGTCGTTCGACTCGCTGCGCGCCCCGCGCCGCCGCACCGCGTTCGACGTCCTCGTGCCCGAGGAGGACCCGGGGGAGCCCGTGCCGTCGGCAGCGCTGCCGGCGGACGGGGCGACCGGCGGGACCCCGGCCGACGACGAGGAGCCGACCCCCGCCGGGCCGCCCTCCGCGGCCGCCCCGGCGCCGCGGCCGGCCGAGTGGGCCGACCTGGCCGCCCTCGGCGCGCGCGGCGTCCGGGCCGCCGCGGTCCTGCCCTGGCGGGTGACCGGGTGGTGGCTGCGCCTGCCGCTGCGCGTCGCCGGGCGGCTGCTCACCCGCCCCTGACCGGGACGTGGTCCGCGCCACGGAACACGGCCGCGGTTTGTCACGGACGCATAACGGCCGTTACCGTGGCCGAGGCCGTCCGGCCCCGTCCCCGCCAGGGGACCCGGGCGGTCGCCGCCGAGTCGCCCCCTGGGCGAGCCGGGGACCCACCGCAGCACTGGGGTGAATCCCGCACCGGACCCGTGCGTCCGGGCGGGTAGGGCCGCTTCCCGCCCGAACCCGTCAGCTAACTCGGTAGGCGGCTGACGGGAGACCTGCAGCCATGCCCTCGAGCACCACCCCCGGCCGCCCCGGCGCGGCCGTGAACCGTTCCCACCGCCGCCGTCCGCTGGCCGCGCACCGCCGTCCGGGTCTGTACCTGGGCGTCGCCGCCGCCGGCGCGGTCCTGGTCAACGTCCTGGTCGGCTCGCAGCCGGCCGCCACCGCCGAGGCCGGGACGGCGAGCGAGTCGGTCGCCGTCGCCGAGGCGCTGGGGCTGTCGGCGCAGTCCGGCCCGGTGGCCGCCACCACCCCGCCGGACCTCGCGCCGCTCGAGGACCTCGCCGCGACCCGCAGCTCGCGGGAGGCCGCCGAGACCGCGGCGCAGCAGTCGCAGGCCGCCGCCGACCAGGCCACCGTCGACCGGCAGCGGGCCGAGGCCGAGGCCGCCGCCCGCGCCGCCGCCGAAGCCGCCGCTGCCGCAGAGGCCGCCGCTGCCGCAGAGGCCGCCGCCGCTGCCGAGGCCGCCGCTGCCGCCGAGGCCGCCGAGGCCACGGAGACCGCCGCGGCCGCCGGGACCACCACGGCCACGGACGAGGAGGAGGCCGGCCCCGCGGAGACCGCGGGCACCACCGCCGTCTCGGTCGTCGCCCGGATCACCAACAGCGCCGGTCCCGTCGAGTCGCAGGTGCAGGCCGCCGCGAACGCCGTGGTCAGCAACGTGCCGGGGGCGGACTCGATCACGCTCGGCGGCACCCGCGCCAGCGCGGCCGACCCGGGCGGCCACCCCTCCGGCAAGGCGCTGGACTACATGGTCATGAGCGACGCCGCCCTCGGCGACGCGATCGTCGCCTACCACCGCGCGCACTGGGACGAGCTCGGCGTCGACTACCTGATCTGGGAGCAGCGGATGCTGTCGTCGCCGAACGGGTCGTGGCAGACGATGGAGGACCGCGGCGGCACGACGGCCAACCACTACGACCACGTGCACGTCAACTACCGCTGACCGCCCTCAGCGCTCGCCCGGGTAGGGCGGCGCGCTGTCGGCGACCACCGCGCCGCGCTTCCCGAGCGGCCGCTCGGGGCCCACGGTCGAGTCCCGGGCGGTCTGCCGCTCGGTCTCGGCGTTCACGACCGCGCCGACGATCACGAGGAAGACCGTCGTCCAGAGCCAGAACATGCTGATGGCGACGCCGGCGAGCGACCCGTACGTCGCGGAGTAGTCGCCCAGGCTCCGGACGTAGCTGAAGAAGCCGATCGTCGTCGCCAGCCACAGCCCGGTGGTCAGCACCGCCCCGGGGGTGATCCACCGCCACCGGGCCTGCGCGCGGTCGGGACCGAAGCGGTAGAGCACGGCGAGCACCGTGCTCATGAGCACCGCGGCGAGCACCCAGGTCACCACGGGGGCGACGTCGCGGACGGCGCCCGGTGCCCCGGCGAGCGCACTCGAGACCTCGCCGGCACCGGCGATGATCCCGCCGAGCAGGACCGCACCGCCGAGCACGAGGACGAGGGCCAGCGCGCTGCGGCGGAGGAAGCCCCGCGTCTCGGTCTCGTGGTAGGCGAGGGTCAGCCCGTCGAGGAGGTAGGTCATCGCGGTCGTCGCCGTCCACAGCGCCGCGGCCAGGCCGCCGAGCCCGCGCCAGGTGTTCACGTGCGTGGAGGCGGTGGTGATCGTGGTCAGCTGGTCGACCACCAGCGACCGCAGGTCCTCCGGCAGCATCCCCGCCACCCCGGACAGCTGGTGCAGCGCGTCCTCGGGGGTGTTGACGACGCCGTACACGGACACCGCCGTGACCAGCACCGGAGCGACCGACAGCAGCGCGAAGAACGCCACCGCCGACGCCTGCACCATGAGCCGGTCGCTCAGCACGTGCCGCGCGACGCGGCGCAGCACCCGGCGCCAGTCGCGGGCGGTGAGCCGGTGCGGCGAGTGGGCGTCGGTCGCCGTCACACGGCCGGGCGGCTCCTCGTCCCGGGTGTGCGCCATGCCTGATCGCACCGCCGGACGCCACCGGCCGCAACGCGGCTCCCCGGACCCGGCGCCGGCGTCCGCCCCGGCGTCGGGGAGGCTGGCCGTCCGTGACCGCATCGGGACCCGCGCGTGACTGACCTGCTCCTCCCGGAGGGTCTGACGCCCTCCCTGCTCGCCCTCGTGCTCGTCGCCGCGCTGGCCGCCGGCTGGGTGGACGCCGTCGTCGGCGGCGGCGGGCTGATCCAGCTGCCCGCGCTGCTGCTGGTACCGGGCCTGGCCCCGGTGCAGGCGCTGGCCACCAACAAGTTGGCGTCGGTGTTCGGCACCACCACCAGCGCGGTCACCTACCAGCGGCGGGTGCACCCGGACCTGCGGACCGCGCTGCCCATGGCCGCGGTCGCCCTGGTCGGCTCGTTCTGCGGGGCGTCGGTGGCGGCGCTGCTGCCGGCCGCGGTGTTCAAGCCGGTGATCGTCGTGGCGCTGGTCGGCATCGCGCTGTTCACCGCGTTCCGCCCGGCGCTGGGGGAGGTGACGGCGCTGCGGCACACCGGGCGCCGCCACCACGGCACCGCGCTCGCCGTCGGGGCGGTGATCGGGTTCTACGACGGCGTCCTCGGCCCCGGCACCGGCTCGTTCCTCGTGTTCGCCCTGGTGTCCCTGCTGGGCTACGACTTCCTCAACGCCAGCGCCAAGGCCAAGATCGTCAACGTCGCGACCAACGTGGGCGCGCTGGCGTTCTTCGTGCCGCACGGGTCGGTGGTCTGGGGCCTGGGCCTGTGCCTGGGCGCGGCCAACACGCTCGGTGGCTACGTCGGCTCCCGGACGGCGACCTCCCGCGGCACCGGCTTCATCCGGGTCGTGTTCCTCGTCGTGGTCACCGCGCTCGTCGTCCGGCTGGGCTGGGACGTGTGGACGGAGAACGTGCGCTGACCGGCCCGGTCGTGCTCCGGGGCCCTTGTCCCGGCGGGGGCGACGCGTCAGCCTGGGACGCCGGTGCAGGCACGGTGCCGGTGCGCGCGAGCCCGATCGACAGGCGGCAGCGGATGGAACCCGTCGCACCGCGGACGCCGGACCCCGCCGAGGAGGTCCGCCCGGGTACCCGGTGGCTGCTGACGGCCTTCCTGGGGCTCACCCTGCTCGCCGTCTCCGAGCTGCTCCTGCTCGCCGACGTCGCCGACCGCTTCTGGGCCTGGTCGATCCGCACCGAGGCGACCGCCGCGTTCCTCGGCGCCGCCTACACCGCCGGCGCGGTGCTGTCGGTGCTCTCCCTCCGGGAGGACCGGTGGAGCCGGATCCGGGTCCCGGTGCTCACGGTCACCCTGTTCACCGTCCTCACCTGCGCCGCGACGCTGATCCACACCCACCGGCTGCACCTGCTCACCGGCGGGCCGGTCGCCCGGGCGGCGGCCTGGATCTGGCTGGCCGTCTACCTCGTCGTCCCGGCGCTGTGCCTGGCGGTGGTCCTCGGGCAGGAGGTCCGCCGGGGCGGGCGCCTGCCCGTGCGGCTGCCGATGCCGGCCCGGCTGACCGGGCTGCTGCTCGTCGAGGGGGTGCTGCTGGCCGCGGCGGGCGGGGTCCTGTTCGCCGGCGGGCTCACCGTGCACCACCACGTGGAGACCGTCGCGTCGTTCTGGCCGTGGGAGATCACGCCGCTGAGCTCGCAGGTGATCGGCGCCTGGCTGCTCGCCCTCGGGTTCGCCGCGGCGCTGTCGGTCCGGGAGCGGGACCTGGACCGGCTGGGGGTCGCGGCGGTCACCTACACCGTGTTCGGTGCGCTCGAGCTCGTGGTGGTGCTCTGGTACCGCCGGGACGTCGAGGCCGGCGACCCGTGGCTGTGGGCCTGGGTGGCCCTGCTGGTCGCGGTCGTGGGCACCGGCGCGGCCGGGATCCGGGCCGCCCGTCCCGCGCGGGCGCGCCGGCCGGGCGCGCCGGTGCGGTGACCGGGTCCCCGCCCCGGGGGGGAGCGGGGACCCGGCCGGGGTCAGGTCCCCCGCAGCTCGCGGCGGAGGATCTTGCCGGTGACCGTCTTCGGCAGTTCGTCGAGCACGACCACGCTGCGCGGGTACTTGTAGGCGGCCATCCGCTCCCTGCAGTGCGCGATCAGCTCCTCCGGGGTGGTGCCGGCCCCCGGCTTCAGGCTGACGAACGCCTTGACCGTCTCCCCGCGCTTCTCGTCGGGCACCCCGACGACGGCGGACTCGCGGACGGCGGGGTGCTCGGCCAGGACGTCCTCGACCTCGCGCGGCCACACCTTGTAGCCCGACGCGTTGATCATGTCCTTCTTGCGGTCGACGATGAACACCCAGCCCTGCGGGTCCATGAAGCCGACGTCGCCGCTCCTGAGCGCCCCGCCGGGCAGGTTGGCCGCCGTCTCCTCGGGCTTGCCCCAGTAACCGGCCACCACCTGCGGGCCCTCGGCCACGATCTCGCCGACCTCGCCGAGCGGCAGGTCCTGCCCGTCGTCGCCCTGGATGCGGACGATCGTGTTCGGCGCCGGCACGCCGACCGACAGCGCGCCCGAGGTCGGGTCCACCGGCGAGGGTGACCCGAACGGCGTCACCGTCATCGGCGACGTCGTCTCGGTGAGGCCGTAGGCGTTGTGCACCTGCTTGCCGGTGGCCTCGAAGAACCCGCGCTCCGCGGCCGGGGAGATCGCCGCCCCGCCGGAGTAGATCGACGTGAACGAGTCGAAGTGCTCCTTGGAGAACCCCGGGGCGTTGAGCAGCGCGCTGAACGCGGTGATCGCGCCGATGGTGAACGTCGGCCGGTGCTCGAGGAACGCGTCGAGCACCACCTGCGGCTCGAACCGGTAGGCCAGCACCAGCGGCGCCGGCACCAGCATGCTCACCGCCACGTGGCCGATCAGGCCGGTGATGTGGAACAGCGGCGCGATGCCGAAGATCGCGCCGTCCCGCCCGGCGTGCACCCAGTCCCGGTAGACCTGCGCCGTGAACACGACGTTGCGGTGGGTGTTCATCGCGCCCTTGGGCACGCCCGTCGTCCCCGACGTGTAGGTCAGGAACGCGACGTCGTCGGGGCCGAGCTCCACCGGCGGCGGGGTCTGCCCGCGGTACCGCTCGACGAACTCGAGCAGGTCGGTGGTGCCCTCGTGCCGCTGCCGGGTGACGCCGGCGAACAGCCGCTCGTCGTCGCGGGTCTGCAGGTCCAGCCCGCTGGTGGTGAGCACCAGGCGGACGTCGGTGCCCGGGACGACGTCGCGGGCGACCTCGTCGTAGAGGGTGTCCAGGCACAGCAGCACCGTCGCGCCGGAGTCGGCCAGCAGGTAGGACAGCTCCCGCGCCCGGCTCATCGGGTTGATCGACACCATGACGCCGCCGGCCTTCCAGGTGGCGACCATGGCCATGACGAACTGCGGCACGTTCTGCAGGTAGACCGCCAGCCGGTCACCCGGCCGGAAGCCCGACTCCAGCAGCCCGGCGGCCATCGCGTCAGTCAGGGCGTCGAGGTCCCGGCGGACGACGGTGCCGTCGAAGTACCGCAGCGCGTCGCCGTCGGGGTCGCGCTGCACGCCGGCGCGGAACATCGACAGCGCGTCGCCGAACTCGATGTCGTAGTCCGGCGGCTGGTCGCCGTAGAGCGCCAACCAGGGGCGGTCGTCGTAGACGCTCACGAGGGCCTCACTTGAGGACGACGGGGTTGACCGGCGAGCCGCTGCCCTTGTGCACCTTGAGCGGCGCGGCGACGTAGAGGCCCTCGTACTGCCCGTCCTCGGCCGAGTCGGCGGCCAGCGCCTCCAGGTCGGCGATCTCGGTGAGGGTGACGCCGAGGTTGCGCATGAGCGCGTTGTGCAGCACCAGCGCGACGCCGTTGTTCGGGTCGGTGGTGACCTCGTTGGCGATCGTGTCGGTGACCAGGTTGGGGATCTCCATGTCCTGGAACCACTGCACCAGCTCCGGGCTGTAGACCAGGCCGGGCTCGTTGAAGCCGTCGTAGAAGGCGTCGCCCTGCTCGAAGAACAGCTGCAGGAAGTTGGTCCGGATGATCAGGATGTCCCGCTTCCGGATCTCCACGCCCTGCTCCTTCGCGCAGGCCAGCAGGTCCTCGTGGGTGAACGTCTCGCCCTTGTCGAGGGTGGGCTTGCCGCGGAAGCGCGCCATGTCGAGCAGCACGCCACGGCCGACGACGCCGCGCTGGGCGATCGGCTCGACGCTGGCCTTGTCCAGCCCGCCGACGGTGGTGCGGGCGTCGTAGCCGTTCCAGATCTTGCCGCCGTACCAGACGTGGCCGAGGCCGTCGTACTGCGTGGAGCCCTGCAGGAAGGCGTTGATCTTGTCGTCGGCGTAGTGCAGGCCGCCGGGGTACTGCGGCGCGTCGTCGGAGTCCCAGGTGGACTCGTCGAGGATCTGGGTGCGCTCGGCGGGGGAGCGGCCGGGCCACACGGGGTCGCCCTTCGGGTCGCCGATCAGCCGCTGCAGCGTGAAGACCTTGCCCTGCCGGACCAGCCCGACGGCGGCCAGCACCTGCTCGGGGCCGAGGTAGTTGAGGGCGCCGACCTCGTCGTCGTCGCCCCACTTGCCCCAGTTGGTGGGGGAGTCGGCGAGCAGGTCGTCGAGGGCGGGGACGGCGGTGGTCTCGGGTTCTGCGGTCACGGCTGACCTCCAGGGGGAAGGTTGGTGGGCGCACCCGACCCTGCCTCGCTGTGGTCCCGGCCACAAGGAGGGTGCAACGATCCGTGCAACCGGGATCCGCCCGAGCCGAGGAGGCCGACATGACCGCCGAGTCCGTGTTCACCTACGGGGCGCCGCAGCTGAAGTTCGGCAGCGGGGCGTCGGAGGAGATCGGGTACGACCTCAGCCGCTTCGGCGTGCGGCGGGTCCTGGTGGTCACCGACGCCGGCGTGTCGGCCACCGGCCTGCCGCAGCGGGTCGCCGACCAGATGGGCCGCTTCGGCATCGAGGCGCGGATCTACGACGGCGTGCACGTCGAGCCGACCGACGTCAGCCTGACCGAGGCGATCGAGGCGGCCCGCGACTCCGGGCCGTGGGACGCGTTCGTCGCCGTCGGCGGCGGGTCGAGCATCGACACCGCCAAGGCGATCAACCTGCTCACCACCAACCCCGGCGAGCTGCTGGACTACGTCAACGTGCCGGTGGGGAAGGGGCAGGCGCCGACCGAGCAGCTCAAGCCGCTGGTCGCCGTCCCGACGACGACCGGCACCGGGTCGGAGAGCACGACGATCTGCGTGATGGACGTGCTGGCGCAGCGGGTGAAGACCGGCATCAGCCACGCGCGGCTGCGGCCCACCCTCGCCGTCATCGACCCCGACCTCACCGTCACCCAGCCGCCCGGGGTCACCGCCGCGGCCGGGATGGACATCCTGTGCCACGCGCTGGAGAGCTACACCGCGCGCTGGTACACGACCTACGACCGCAAGGCCCCCGAGCAGCGGGTGCCCTACTGCGGGTCCAACCCGATCTCGGACATGTGGTCGGAGAAGGCGCTCTCGTTGCTGGCCGGCTCCTTCCGGCGGGCGGTGCGGCACGGCGACGACACGCAGGCGCGGGGGGACATGGCGATGGCCGCCACCTTCGCCGGCATGGGCTTCGGCAACGCCGGGGTGCACGTCCCGCACGCCAACGCCTACCCGATCGCCGGGCAGGTGAAGGACTTCCACCCGAAGGACTACCCGGCCGGCGAGCCGATGGTGCCGCACGGCATGTCGGTGGCGCTGACCGCGCCGGAGGCCTTCCGGTTCACCTTCGAGGCGTCGCCGGAGCGGCACGTCCGGGCCGCGCAGCTGCTCGCCCCCAACGCCGGGCAGCCCGACGACCCGGCCGAGTTCCTGCCCACCGTGCTCACCGACCTGATGCGCGACATCGACATCCCCAACGGCATCGCCGCGGTCGGCTTCGACGAGGGCGACGTCGACGACCTCGTCGAGGGCACGATGAAGCAGCAGCGGCTGCTGGCCACCTGCCCGCGGGAGGTCACCGCCGAGGACGTCGCCGGCATCTTCCGCCGCTCGATGTCGCTCTGGTGAGCCCCGTCAGCCCGGCCGGCCCGCCGGGACGATCGTCTTGGTGACCTGCGCCGAGGCGACGAGGGCGCCGTCCACCGTCGCCTCGGAGCGCAGGAACGCCACCGCGCGGCCGCGGCGCAGCACCGAGCCGGTGACGTCGACCCGCGCGCCGGCGCGCACCGGCCGCAGCAGCGACGCGGTGAGGTCGTGGGTGACCGCGTGCTCGCCGTCGCCCAGGGAGGGCAGCAGCGCGAGGAAGGCCGCGACGTCGAGGAAGGTGTAGACGACGCCGCCGTGCAGCAGCGCGGCCTGGTTCTGCGCGGCGGCGCCGACGGGGAACCAGATGCCGGCGGTCGGATCGGCGGGGTCGCGCAGCTGCATGCCCAGGTGCCGGTGCAGCGGGATGTCGAGGACCGCCTGCACCCGCGCGGCGGCCACCTCCGGCGAGCTCACGCGCGCGCCAGCAGGTCGAGCACCCGGCGGGTGAGCAGCGCGGCCGCCTCCGGGTCGTGGGAGGGCAGCGTGCGGTCGGCGAAGTAGTGCCGGTCGCCGGGGTAGAGGAACACCTCGGCGTCGTCGGCCTGCTCCGCGAGCGCCCGGGCGGCGTCGAGGTCGCCCTCGTCGACGAACAGCGGGTCGGCGTCCATGCCGTGCACCTGCACCGGGACGCCGGCCGGCCAGGAGCCGAACTCCTCCGCCGGGAGGCACGAGTAGAGGAGCACCGCGCCGCGGGCGCCGGGCCGGGTCTGCGCCAGCCGCTGCGCCGGGAGCACGCCGAGCGACATGCCCGCGTAGACCAGGTCCTCGGGGAGGTCCGCCACGGCGCGGGCGCCGCGGTCCACCACCTCGCCGAGGCCGACCTCCCGCGCGTGGGCGACGCCGTCCCCGACCGAGCCGAACGTGCGGCCCTCGAACAGGTCGGGGGTGTGCACCGTGTGCCCGGCCGCGCGCAGGTCGTCGGCGAACGCCGTGACGCCGGGCGTCAGCCCCAGTGCGTGGTGGAACAGCACGACCTCGGCCACGGGCGGCTCCTTCGTCGGGCGGTGGTCCGGCGTCGGACCGTAACCCGCGGGTCCGGCGCCGCCCCGCTCGGGCCGTCAGGCGCTGAGCGGCATGCTGCGGCGGGCCAGGCGCACCCGCCGGCGCTCGCGCTCGGACAGCCCGCCCCAGATGCCGAAGCGCTCGTCGTTGGCCAGCGCGTACTCCAGGCACTCGGTGCGGACGTCGCAGCCGGCGCACACGCGCTTGGCCTCGCGGGTCGAGCCGCCCTTCTCCGGGAAGAAGGCCTCGGGGTCGGTCTCGGCGCACAGCGCGTCCAGCCGCCAGGTGGCGTCGCCGCCGGACAGGACGCTCCAGGCCGAGCCGGCGAGGGCGTCGGGCTGCGCGGAGGACTCGGTGATCAGGCTGAGGCGGGAGAACGGCACGGGGAGCTCCTCGGGGTCTCGGAGGTGGCGCGACCCGTGCGTGACGGACGGGTACGCCCTGACTGCTGACAGTGACGTTACGGACTCCCCGCCGCGTCGCGCACCGTCAGAACATTCGCGGAACCCGGCCGTCCGGTTGTCAGATCATGCCGGAGACGGGGCGGCGCGAAGTCCTTCCGCGGGAACTGTCGATCTGGTGCGGTGCTGCGTGTCGTAGAGGTGGAGGGCCCGGCAGGCGGGCCCCCGGAGCCCGGAGGACACCATGACGAAGTACCTGGTCCTGATCTACGAGGACGAGGCGCAGTACGCCACCGCGACCCCCGACGTCTACGGCGAGATCACGGCCGAGCACGACGCCTTCTCCGCGGGTGTGGAGCGGCACGGCGCGAAGCTGCTCGGCGGCGAGGCGCTGGAGCCGACGACGACGGCGACCAGCGTGCGCGGCGGCGAGGTCACCGACGGCCCGTTCGCCGAGACCAAGGAGGCCCTCGGCGGCTACTACCTCATCGACGCCCCCGACCTCGACACCGCGCTGGCCGTCGCGCGGACGGTGCCGGCCCGCTTCGGCGGCGTCGAGGTCCGCCCGGTGATGACCTTCGACTGACCGGTGTCCTCCCCGACCGCCGGCCCCCTCGGCCCCGCCGTCGCGGCCGCGGTCGCCGACGCGCACCGTCGCGAGTGGGCCTTCGTGCTCGCCGCGACGGTGCGCGTCACCCGCGACCTCGACCTCGCCGAGGAGTGCGTCCAGGACGCCTTCGCCGCGGCGCTGACCGACTGGGCCGCGCACGGCGTCCCCGCCCGGCCCGGCGCCTGGCTGACCACGACGGCGCGGCGGCGGGCGCTCAACGTGCTGCGGCACCACGGCGTCGAGCGCCGGCACCTGCCCTTGCTCGTCGAGGAGGACCGTGTCGACGGCGGGATCGCGCCTGCCCTCGTCGACGAGGCGCACGGCTACCCCGACGACCGGCTGCGGCTGGTGGTCACCTGCTGCCACCCCGCGCTGGACCGCCCGGCGCAGGTGGCGCTCACCCTGCGCCTGGTGTGCGGGCTGAGCACCGCCGAGGTCGCCCGCGCCTTCCTCGTCCCGACGGCGACGATGGCCGCGCGGATCACCCGCGCCAAGAAGAAGATCGCCGTCGCCCGCATCCCGTACCGGGTGCCGCCGGCCGCGGAGCTGCCCGAGCGGGTCGACGCCGTCCTGTCGGTGGTGCACCTGCTGTTCACCACCGGCCACACCACCCCGGCCGGGGAGGACCTGGTGCGCCGGGACCTGGTGGAGCGCGCGGTCGGGCTGGCCCGGATGCTGCGCCGGCTGCTGCCGGGCGACCCGGCGGTGGCCGGGCTGCTCGCGCTGCTGCTGCTCACCGACGCCCGCCGCGAGACGCGCACCGGCGCCGACGGCCGGCTGCTGCTGCTCGAGGAGCAGGACCGCACGCGCTGGGACCGGGCCGCCATCGCCGAGGGCGTCGCGCTGGTCCGCGAGGCGCTGCGCGCCCGGCCGCCGTCGCGGTACGCGCTGCAGGCGGCGATCGCCGCGGTGCACGCCGAGTCGCCGTCGTGGGCCGACACCGACTGGGCGGAGATCGCCGCGCTCTACGGCGTCCTCACCGCGGTGTGGCCCTCACCGGTGGTGGCGCTCAACCGGGCGGTCGCCGTCGGGTTCGCGTCCGGGCCCGCGGCGGGCCTGGCCGCCCTCGACGAACTGGCCGCCGAGCCGCAGCTGGCCGGCTACGGCTACCTGCCGGCGGCCCGCGCGGACCTGCTGCGTCGCCTCGGCCGGGTGGCCGAGGCCCGCGACGCGTACACCGAGGCGCTGCTGCTGACCGAGAACGCCGTCGAGCGGGAGTTCCTCGCCGGCCGGCTGCGCGAGCTGGGCTGAGCGGTCAGGCGAACGCGGCGACCGTGCGGTCCAGGTAGTCGTTGCGGAACGCGCCGCGCGGGTCGTAGCGGCGCACCAGCGCCCGGAAGTCGGCCATCCGCGGGTAGAGCCCGGCCAGCTCCGCGGCCTCCGTGGTGAACAGCTTGCCCCAGTGCGGGCGGGCGCTGAACGGGCGCAGCGCGGCCTCGATCGCCGGCAGCACCGCGGTGACGGCGGGCTGGTCGGGCAGCCAGGTGAAGTGCAGCGCCATGACGTCGCCGCCGGACGCCGGGCTCAGCCACAGCTCGTCGCCGGCGACGGTGCGGATCTCGCTGACCTGCAGCAGCGGCGCGACCCGGTCGGCGAGCCCGCGCAGCGCCTCGACGGCGGCGCGGCCGTGCCGGCGGGGGACGAACCACTCGCTCTGCAGCTCGTCGCCCTTGCTCGGGGTGAACTCGGCGCGGAAGTGCGGGAGCCGCTCGTGCCACTCGCCGGGGACGCCGAGCTGCTGGGTGAGGTTCTCGACCGGGGTGTCCGGGAGCATGTGCGTCGGCTCGGTGGCCGCGCGGGCGCCGAAGAAGTCCTCGGGTGCGGCGGGGTCCTCGGGCCGGGACTTGACCCACACCGAGGTGACCCGGTGCCAGTCGGTGAAGACGCTGACGCTGTAGGCGGCGTCGGCGACGGCGTCGAGGTCGGCGAACAGCCGGTCCCAGGTCATGTCGACGTACACGGTGTTGGCGACGTCGAAGGTCGGCTGGAACCGCAGCGCCACCCGGGTGACGACGCCGAGCGCGCCCAGGTGCACGACCGCGCCGGGCAGGTCGGCGTCGTCCTCGCCGAGGACGACGACCGCGCCGTCGGAGCGCACCAGCTCCAGCCCCGCGACCGACGTCGCGAGCGAGCCGTTGCGGTTCCCCGAGCCGTGGGTGCCGGTGGCGGTGGCGCCGGCGACGGTGATGTGCGGCAGCGACGCCAGGTTGTGCAGCGCCCGCCCGGAGCCGGCCAGCTCGCGCACCAGCTCGCTGTAGCGCATCCCGGCCGGTACCCACAGCACGCCGCCGTCGTCGTCGGCCCGGGCGACCTCGACCCCGGTGTCCAGGTCGTCGAGGACCACGAGGTCGGCGGTCGTGTCGGCGATGTCGTTGAAGCAGTGCCGGGAGCCCAGCGCCTTGACCCGCTCGCTGCCGGCGACGACCTCCTGCACCTCGGCCACCGTCCGCGGCCGGTGCACCCGCGCGGCGCGGTAGGTGAGGTTGCCGGCCCAGGTGCGCAACGGGGTCTCCACCGGCGGCACGCTACGCGGCCTCCTCAGCGGGCGAGGTCGGCGGCGGGGGACCGCGCCGGGGTGAGGGAGACCGGCAGCGACTCCCAGCCGCGCAGGATGACCGTGCTCCGGCGGTGCCCGGCGCCGGCGGCGGCGAGGTCGGGGAACCGCTCGAACAGCGCCTGCAGCGCCACCTCGCCCTCCATCCGCGCCAGGGCGGCGCCCAGGCAGAAGTGGATGCCGCTGGAGAACGCGACGTGGTCGCGGGCGTTGCGGCGGGTGACGTCGAAGACGTGCGGGTCGTCGAACACCCGCGGGTCGCGGTTGGCCGCGGCGAGGACGAGCAGCACCAGGTCGCCCTCGGCGATCGGCACGCCGTGCACCTCGGTGGCCCGCCTGGCCCGCCGGCCGGTCCGCTGCACCGGCGACTCCAGCCGCAGCACCTCGTCGACGGCGTTCGGCCACAGCGACGGGTCCTCGGCGAGCAGCCGGCGCTGGTCGGGGTGGGCGAACAGCAGCGCGGCGCCGTTGCTCACCAGGTTGACCGTCGTCTCGAAGCCGGCGCCGAACACCAGCGCGGCGGTGGCCATGAGCTCCTGCTCGGTGAGCGCGGCGCCGTCGTCGTCGGCCGTGGTGACGAGGTTCGACAGCAGGTCCTCGCCGGGCTCGCGGCGCAGCCGGCGCAGGTGGCCGCGGAACCAGGCGTCGAGCTCGCCGAGGTTGCGCTCGACCTCGCGGTGGGTGCGCCAGGACAGGCCCATGTCCAGGCTCGGCGTGGCGCCGTCGGCCCAGGCGAGGAACTGCTCGCGCATGGCCACCGGGACGCCGAGCACCTCGGAGATGACCGTGACCGGCAGCAGGCTGGCGTAGCGGGCGACGAGGTCGGCCCGCCCGCCGGTGGCCGCGGCCTCGCGCTCGAGGTCGTCGAGCAGGTCGTGCGCGATCTCGCCGGTGCGCTCGCGCAGCCGGGCCACCGCCCGGGCGGTGAAGGCGCGGCTGACCAGCCGGCGGTAGCGGGTGTGGTCGGGCGGGTCGACGGCGAGCATCGACGGCGGGTCGATCGGCCCGACGCTGGGCCGCGGGCCGGCCAGGCGCAGCGCCAGCCGCAGCACCGGCGGCAGGCCCTCGGTGCGGTTGCCGCCGATCTGGCCGAAGTCGTCGCTGCGCAGGACGTCGGTGCAGACGTCGTGGTGCACGCTGACCCGCGCGAACGCGCCGCCGGCGAACGGCGCGGGCGTGCGCAGCCGCTCGTAGTGGGCGTAGGGGTCCTCGCGCACCACCGGGTCGCGGAGGACCTCGGCGTCGGGGTTGCCGGCCCGGGCCCGCGCCTGGATCGCCAGCCGCATCGCGCCGTGTGTCGCGGCCCAGCGGACCGCACTGCGCACCGTCACGTCCTCAGCCCCTCCGGGGTGCCGTCGCCGGCCTCGTCGCCGACGACGGTGCACATCCTGTGACACGGAGCCCACAGGTACCAGTACCGACCCGTATCAGCGGCCGAGGTGCGCCCGGATCGCCGCGACGACCATCCGGTGGTCCTCCAGCTGGGGCAGGCCGGACACCACCACGACGCCGACCGGGCCGACGTCGCGCACGAGCACTGGCACGGCGCCGCCGTGCGCGGCGTAGCGCCGCGGGTCCAGCCCGGAGGACTCCTCGAAGGTGGTGCCGCGCTCGATCCACGACTGCCGGACGTACAGCGAGCTGTGCCCGAAGCGGTGCACGGTCCGGGCCTTGCGCGCGATCCAGTCCGCGTTGTCCGGGGTCGCGCCGGTCAGGGCGGCGGAGAACAGCCGGTGCCCGTTGCGCCGGATCTCGACCGCGACCGGCGCGTCGGCGCGGCGGGCGGTGGCCACGAGCGCCGAGCCGAGGTCCCAGGCGTCGTCGTTGGTGAAGGTCGGGAACCGCAGCTCCTCCTCCTCGGCGGCGAGCTCGGCGACGGTCGGGAAGCCGCTCACGACTCCTGCCCCCCGACGACGACGTTCCACGGCCGGACCGTCCAGCCGGTCACCAGGCCGTGGACGACGTACGGGTCGGACTCGGCGAAGCGCTCCACGACCTCGCGGTCGACCGTCCAGACCAGCACGGCCCGGTCGAACGGGTCGGGCAGCGCGCCGGCCAGCAGCAGCTCACCCCGCTCGTGCGCCGCGCGGGCGAGCGCGAGGTGGTCCTCCCGCAGCGCCGCCCGCCGCTCCAGGTAGTCGTCGGCGAGGGAGTACTCGAGCAGCAGGTACATGGCCGCCACTCTCACACGGGGGCGTGCCCGCCGGGCGTCCCGCGGTCCGGTTGCGGGCCCGGGGACGACGGGACCCCCGCGGCCGGGGGCCGTGGGGGTCCGTGGTGGTGCGGCGGGAGGACGCGGCGCGGTCGCGCCGCGTGCTCCCGGTGGTGCTCAGATCGCGCGGACGTTCTCCGCCTGGGGGCCCTTCTGGCCCTGGGTGACGTCGAACTCGACGCGCTGCGCCTCGTCCAGCGACCGGTAGCCGGAGCCGCTGATCGCCGAGAAGTGGCAGAAGACGTCGGGGCCGCCGCCGTCCTGCTCGATGAAGCCGAAGCCCTTCTCCGCGTTGAACCACTTCACGGTGCCCTGGGTCATGTCGTTCTCTCTTCCGTGCTGGGGTGTCGGTCCGGCAGGTGCCGGCGCCGGGTCGCCGCACCGACCGGCAGGACCGAGAGGAACGTCAGGCAGAGACGACTGCGGACGTCCGAGAACGAAGCAGAGGCACGACAGCGACCGGAGGGGACTGTACCGGCTCCCGGCGGGGGGACGGCGGCCGTCCCGCCGTCGTCACCAGCGGAGCGGGTCGGTCAGCCGGGACTGCGCCGTGCGGCAGACCCGGCAGTTCCCCCAGGTGAGCAGGGACAGCGGTGTGGTGAGGGAGCCGCACTCGGGGCAGTCCACCGGTTCGCCGGACCGGGCCCGCGCGTCGCGCATCTCACTCGCGCGTCGCTCGTGGACGGTCTCGTCGCCCCGGCAGGGGCATCCGAGGTGGGTTTCGGCGCAGCGTCCGCGGTGTGTGGGAACGGGACCTCCTCCGGTCCGCCCCGACGCTACCGGTCACGGACCCTCCCCGGGTGTGTCCCGCGGCCGCCATCCGGTCCGGGAGGGTGGCGGTGCAGGCCGTCCGCGACCATCGGGTCGTGCGCTCCGGACCGCGGGCGGCGCTGGTCGTCGTCGTCCTGTTGGCTGTGGTCGTGGGCCTGCTGTGGACGTTCCAGCGGCGCCTCGTCTACCTCCCCGACGACGGCCCCCTGCCGGCCGCGGCCGTCGCGGTCCCCGGCGCCCGGGACGTCGGGCTGACCACCGCCGACGGCCTGACCCTGGGCGCCTGGTTCGTCCCCGGGCCGGACGCCGGCGCACCCGCCGTCCTGGTGGCGAACGGCAACGGCGGGCACCGCGGGCTGCGCGCGCCGCTGGCCCGGGCGCTGGCGGACGCCGGGCTGGCGGTGCTGCTGTTCGACTACCGCGGCTACGGCGGCAACCCGGGCAGCCCGAGCGAGGAGGGCCTGGCACTCGACGTCCGGGCGGCGCGGACCTGGCTGCTCGAGGAGGCCGGCGTGCCCGCCGGCCGGCTCCTCTACTACGGCGAGAGCCTGGGGGCGGCGGTGGTGACCGAGCTGGCCGAGGAGCACCCGCCCGCCGGGCTGGTGCTCCGGTCGCCGTTCACCGACCTGGCCGCCGTCGGCGCCGAGCACTACCCGTTCCTGCCGGTGCGGCTGCTGCTGCGCGACCGCTACCCGGTCGCCGAGCGGGTCGCCCGGGTGCGGGTGCCGACGACGGTCGTCCTCGGCACCGCGGACACGATCGTGCCGCCGGCGCAGAGCCGGCGGGTGGCCGGCGCGGCCGCCGGTCTCCACCGGCTGGTGGAGGTCCCCGGCGCGGACCACAACGACCTCGTCCTGCTCGACGGCGCGGCGCTGGTGGGCGCCGTGGTCGAGCTGGCCGCGCTCACCGCGGGGGAGTGAGTCAGCGCGGCTCGTCCGGCAGGACGCTGCCGACCAGCCGCCGCCCCACCCAGTGCAGGACCTCGTCCTCGGGCGCGGGGGCCCCGGGATCCGGGTCCCAGCCGTCCGCGGACAGGTACGTCTCCCACAGGTGCACCTGGGCCTGCCAGTAGCGGGTCACCGCCCGCCGGACCCGGCCCGCCGTGCTCGGGGTCAGGATGTCCATGCCCCAGGATCGGTCGCCGCGCCGTGCCGCGACAGGGGTGTCCCTGCCGGGGACCGCAGCGGTCCTGCCGGATCCGGCTCAGGGGCTGGCCGGGGCGTCGGTGGTCGTCTCCCCGGTGGTCGTGCCGCCGGGGGTCGTGGTGCCGCTGCTCGCCGAGGTCTCGGCCGGCGCCGTGGTCGGGGCGGGCGCCGTGGTCGGGGCGGGCGCCGTGGTCGGGGCGGGCGCCGTGGTCTCGGCGGGCGTCGTGGTCGGGGCGGGCGCCGTGGTCTCGGCGGGCGTCGTGGTCGGGGCCGGTGGCGTCGTGGTCTCCGCCGTCGGGGTGGTCGTCTCCGCCGGTGCGGGAGTGGGCCCGGCCGTCGGCGTCGTCGTGGTGGCGGCCGGGGGCGTGGTGGGCGCCGGGGGCGTGGTGGGCGCCGGGGTCGTCGGCGTCCTGGTGGGTGCGGCGGCCGTCGTCTCCGGAGTCTGCTCGGGGGTCTCGGTCAGGGCCGGGGGCACGACCGCGGCCGGGGCGCGGGACTGCTGGGGCCGGGCGGTCTGCGGCGCCCCGGTGAGCGCCGCGGGGGCGGTGCCCGCCATGGGGGCGTCGATGGCCCGCGACAGCGTGTGGGTGAGCAGGACGACCCCGCCGAACACGCCCAGCACCACGCCGCCGGCCAGCAGCGCCTCCACGCCGCGGGGCAGGCGGCGGGTCGGCACCGCCACGGACACCCGCGCCACGCTCACGACCGGCCGGCGCGGCGGCGCGACCGGGCCCGCCCGCCCGGCACGGTGCTGGGCCGTGTGCCGGGAGGGCGCGAGCACGCCGCACAGCAGCGCGCCGCCGAGCAGCACCGCGGCACCGATCAGCAGCGCGGTGGCGTAGCCCGCGCCGAACGCGTCCCGGGCCCCGCCGGCCACCGCGGCGCCGTCGGCACCCGACCGGCCGGCCACCTCGACCGCCTGCGCCAGCCCCGCCCCGGCCCACTCGCGCGCCTGCGCGGGCAGGCCGGAGACCACGGGGACCAGCTCGTCCCGGTAGACGGCGAGCAGCACGCTGGCCGCCACCGCGCCGCCGAGGGCGCCGCCCACCTCGCGGGTCACGTCGTTGACCGCCGCGGCGAGCGTGCGCCGGTCGGCGGGCAGCCCCTCGATGATCAGCGCCGTGCCCGGGGTGAGGGCCAGGCCGAAGCCGACCCCGAACACGAACAGCGCCGCGGCGAAGTGCCACAGCGGCGCGTCGCCGTCGGCCTGGCGGGCGAGCAGGAACAGCGCGGCGCCCATCTGGGCCAGCCCCCACGCCGCGACGGTGCGGGCGCCGAGCCGGCGCAGCAGCACGGGCGCGAGCTGCGCGGTCGGGCCGATGCCCAGCGCCATCGGCGCCAGCCACAGCGCCGCCTGCAGGGGCGAGAGGCCGTGCACGTACTGCAGCCACTGCGGCGCGAGGAAGAACAGCCCGAAGGCGGCGAAGAACTGCAGGAAGACGGCGATGCTGCCGGCGGACAGGCCGCGGTGGCGGAACAGCCGGACGTCGAGCATG
The DNA here is from genome assembly GCF_054050375.1 of Geodermatophilus sp. SYSU D00879. NCBI lineage: Bacteria > Bacillati > Actinomycetota > Actinomycetes > Geodermatophilales > Geodermatophilaceae > Geodermatophilus > Geodermatophilus sp. SYSU D00879. The sequence goes on along the minus strand of NZ_JBJGZF010000006.1, from coordinate 144,281 downwards.
GGGTGCCGGCTGCGCAGCTCGTGCACGGTGAACAGGAGCAGGCACAGCCCGCCGGCGGCGAGGGCGGTGAGCGTCGTCCGGTCGGTCCACCCGCGCTCGGGACCCTCGATGACGCCCCAGACGACGCCGCCCAGGCCGGCGAGGGCGAGGAGCCCGCCGAGCGGGTCCAGCGGCAGGTCCGGGTTCCGCGACGCCGGGACGACGACCAGGCACAGCAGCAGCACCAGCCCGGACAGCGCGCCGAACGCCACCTGCACGCTGCCCCACCAGGCGAACTCGAGCAGCACGCCGGCGAGCACCAGCCCGAGCAGCGCGCCCGCGCCGGAGACCGCGGCCCACACGCCGATCGCTGCGGCGCGGCGCTCGGCGGGGTAGGCGTCGACGAGCACCGACAGCGTGGCCGGCATGACCGCCGCCGCCCCGACGCCGGCCAGGCCGCGCAGCACGACCAGCTGGACCGGGTCGGTGACCAGCCCGGACGCCGCGCTGCAGGCGGCGAACACCGCGAGCCCGAGCAGCAGCGCGCCGCGCCGGCCGAAGCGGTCGGCGGCGATGCCCAGCGGCAGCAGCAGCGCGGCGAACGTCAGGGCGTAGACGTTGACCGCCCAGGTCAGCTCGGTCTGGGTGGCGCCGGTGGCGCGGGCGAGCTCCGGCAGGGCCAGGGCCAGCGACGAGCCGGCGCCGATGACCAGGGCCAGGGCCGCGCACATGACGGCGAGCAGCGCGCCGAGCCCGCCCCGGACTCCTCGAGCGTCGGGCATGCTGTGGCTCCAGACGATCGCCTGATACGCCCGTCTCAGGGCGGTGACCCAGGATGGAGGGGCCGTGACCGGGACCGCAACCCCCGCACGGTTGCTGGACGCGGCCGAGGAGCTGCTCGCGACCGCCGGTGCGGCGGGCACCTCGGTGCGTGACGTGCTGCGGCGGGCCGGCGTCGCCAACGCCGCCGCGGTCGGCTACTACTTCGGCGGCAAGGACGGGCTGGTCGCCGCGGTGGAGCGCCGGGTGGTGGACGGTGTCGTCGCCGACCGGGAGCGGGTGCTGGCGGGCCTGGGCGGGGACGCCGGCGTGGAGGCGCTCGTCGACGGCTGGGTGCGGCCGATCGTGGCGCTGCGCTGCGCGGGCCGGGGCCGGTACGCCGCGCGGGTGTTCACCCGGATCTTCGACCAGTCCCCGGACCGCTGGGAGGCCAACGGCGCGGCGGCGGTGCGCGCGACGGCCGGGCGGTACTGCGCCGCCCTCGCGCCGCTGCTCCCGCACCTGGACGCGCGCGAGCTCGCCTGGCGCTGGCAGTGCGTCACCGCGACGACGGACTTCTACGCGATCGGCGCCCTCGACTTCGGCGAGCCGGCCCCCGGCCCGGACGACGTCGACGCGCACGTGCGCCGCCTCGTCGTCCCGGGCGCCGCGCTGCTGCGGGCCGACCCGGCCGGCTGAGTCAGAACGTCACCGGGAGCGCGTCGACGCCGTACACGAACGACAGCCGGCGGAAGGCGAGCCGCTCGGGCGGGACGGCGAGGGCGAGGTCCGGGAACCGCCGGAGCAGCGCGGGCAGGACGATCCGCAGCTCCAGCCGGGCCAGCTCGGCGCCGACGCAGCGGTGGATGCCGTGGCCGAAGGCGAGGTGCCCGCCGCGGGTCGGCCGCCCGGGGGCGAGCGCGCCGGGGTGCGCGCCGGCCCAGGCCGGGTCGCGGTTGGCGGCGCTCAGCGAGACCAGGACGGCGTCGCCGGCCCGCAGCCGGTGCCCGGCGACCTCGGTGTCCTGCCGGGCGAAGCGGGGGAAGGCCACCTGCACCACCGAGAGCAGCCGCAGCAGCTCGTCCACCACCGTCTCGACGTCCCGGCGCGAGCCCTCGCGCACCGGCGCCGCGGCGGCCGGGTCGCGCAGCAGGACCAGCGTGCCGAGCGAGATCGTCGAGGCCGTCGTCTCGAACCCGCCGGTGACGATCCCGTCCGCCAGGCCGGCCAGGTCGGCGTCGGAGACGGCATCGCCGTGCTCGCGGACGATCCGCCCGAGCAGCCCGTCGCCGGGGTCCCGGCGCTGCCGCGCGACCGCGTCGAACAGCAGCCGGCGCTGCGCGGACACCGCGCCGAACGCGCCGGCGGTGCCGCGGGCGGCGTCGAAGCGCCGGGTGGCCAGCCGGGTGACCAGCTGCTCGTCGGGACGGTCGAGGCCGAGGAGGTCGCAGACGGTCCGCATCGGGACCGGGCCGGAGACGTGCCGGGCGAGGTCGGCCGGCGGTCCGGCCGCGGCCAGCTCGTCGAGCTGCCGGGCCACGGTCGCCTCGATCGCCGGCTCGAGGCGCTGCAGGCGGGCCCGGGTGAACTCGGGGGCGACCAGGCCGCGCAGCCGGGTGTGGTCGGGCGGGTCGGTGAACCCCAGGCCGCCGACGTCGTCGGCCGTGGCCGGGCCGGTGCCGCTGAACAGGTGGCGGACGTCGGTGCTGAAGCCGTCGCGGTCGGCGAGCACCGCGCGGGCCTCCGCGGCGCCGGTCACCAGGAGCACGGAGAGGTCGAACGGCAGGTCCAGGCGCCGCACCGGCCCGCCGTCGCGGAGCTCGGGCACCGGGTCGACGTCGACCCGCCGGAGCGGGACCGTCGCGGCGGCCGGGAGGAACGTCAGGCGGGAGAGGTCCAGCCCGCGGCGGCGGACGCGGCGCAGCGCCAGGCGGCCGAGCCAGCTCCGGACGCGCGCCGCCGGACCGCGGCGGGGAGGGGGCGGAGCGGAGGGCTGGGGGAGGTCGAGGGTGCACTCGGGAGCGGACACGGCGCCTCGTCGTCGGGCCACGGGGGTGGAGCCAGGCGGGACGTGACCTCGGACCCGCCGGGCAGCTCGAGCCTCGCGACGGCGCCGCGCGCGGACCATCGGGTGACGCCCCCGAAAGCGCTGGTCGCACTGGGGGTGTCCCCGGACGGGGGCCCCCGGGAGCGGTGGCGCGGTCCTGTCACACCCGCGCGGCAGCATCGGCCCATGACCGGTCCGGTGCGTGTGCAGCTCTCCCGGGCGCGCGGCTGGCGGAAGCCGCCGAACACCGTCGTCGTCGCGCGGCCCTCGCGCTGGGGCAACCCGTTCCGGGTGGGGGAGACCTACCTGTGGCTGCCCGGCGACGACGAGAGCGCGTGGCCGCTGCCGACCGCGCGGGAGCCGGGGGTGCAGGAGGACGGCAGCCGCGTCGTCCGCTGCGCCGACCGCGCCACCGCGATCGAGTGGTTCCGCCGCTGGGCCGCCTCCGGTGACCTCGCCGCCCAGGCCCGCCGGCAGCTGCGCGGGCGCAACCTCGCCTGCTGGTGCCCCGCCGGCGAGCCCTGCCACGCCGACGTGCTGCTGGAGCTGGCCAACCAGGTGCCGGCCCTGCGCTGACCTCGCGCGGCGTCGCGTCCTGTGGCTTGCTGGGCGCATGGACCTGCGCACCCTCGGCCGCAGCGGCTGTGCCGTCTCCTCCCTCGCGCTCGGCACGATGACCTTCGGCGCGGAGACCGACGAGGCGGGGGCGCACGAGCAGCTCGACGTGTTCGTCGAGGCGGGCGGCACGCTCGTCGACACCGCCGACGTCTACTCCGCCGGCGCGTCCGAGGAGATCGTGGGGCGCTGGCTGGCCTCGCGCCCGGCCGACGTCCGCGACCGCGTCGTCCTCGCCACCAAGGGCCGCTTCCCGATGGGCGAGGACGCCAACGCGCTCGGCACCTCGCGCCGGCACCTGCGCCGGGCGCTGCACGACTCGCTGCGCCGCCTCGGCGTCGACTCCGTCGACCTGTACCAGCTGCACGCGTGGGACCCGCTCACGCCGCTGGAGGAGACGCTGCGCTTCCTGGACGACGCCGTGTCCGCGGGGGAGATCGGCTACCCGGGGCTGTCCAACTTCACCGGCTGGCAGGTGCAGCGGGCCGTGGACGTGGCCGAGCGCGCACACCTCGCCGTCCCGGTGACCCTGCAGCCGTCGTACAGCCTGCTGGTGCGGGACGTCGAGGCCGAGATCGTGCCCGCCTGCCTGGCCAACGACCTGGGGCTGCTGCCCTGGGGCCCGCTGGGCGGCGGGTGGCTGTCGGGCAAGTACACCCGCGACCAGCGGCCCGCCGGGGCGACGCGGCTCGGCGAGGACCCGGCGCGCGGGATGGAGGCCTACGACCGGGTCGCCGCGCGGGAGCGGACGTGGGACGTGCTGTCCGCGGTGCAGGACGTCGCGGAGGCCCGCGGCGTGACGATGCCGCAGGTGGCGCTCGCCTGGCTGCTGGCCCGGCCGGGCGTCAGCTCGGTGATCCTCGGGGCACGTACGACCGAGCAGCTGCGCGGCAACCTGGGCGCCGCCGGCCTCGTCCTCACCGAGGAGGAGACCGCGCGGCTCGACGCCGTCAGCGACCCGGGCTGGGCCGACTACCCCTACGGCGAGATCGGCGCGGAGCAGCGCAGCCGCTCGCTGGGCTGACACGGGCGCGCGTCCACCTCGGGCGGTCAGGCGGCGGGGGCGAGGAGTGGGGCGGGGACGGTGATCTCGGTGCCGTCCGGGCGGTAGGTGCGCCAAGTGCCGCTCGGATGTCGTTCGACGCGGAAGCCGTGGTGCACCTTCGTGTGATGGCGCTCGCACAGCAGGGCTGATTGTCGAGGCTGGTGTCGCCGCCGTCGATCCAGTGCACGAGGTGGTGCACGTCGCACCACCACGTCGGGGCGCCGCAGCCGGCGAACACGCACCCGCCGTCGCGGAGTTCGGCGGCGCGGCGGATGTGCCGGCTCATCAGCCGCTGCTCCCGGCCGAGGTCGAGGGGTGCGCCGTCGGGGCCGAACACCACCCGGGAGACGGCGCCGTCGCAGGCCAACCAGCGGGCGCGGGCGGCGGAGATGGTCGCGCCGAAGCCCATCCGCCCGGCGTTCGGGCCGCCGTGCGGGTCGACCAGGTCCTCCAGGTCGATCACGACAGCGACCTGGGGCTTGTGCCCGCGCAGCATCGGCAGGCTCCCGGACGCCAGCACGTTGTCGGCCACCTGCACCAGGGCGTCCCCCAGGCGCTGGGCGCGGGTGCGCTCGTCCCCGGCGGGGCGGTCGGCCTGCACGTGCGCCTCGAGGGCGGTCTGCAGCTTCTCCCCGCCGACCGCGTCGAGGTGGCCGCGGATGGCCAGCGAGCCGTCGGCGTGCCGGGACAGCGTCAACGACCGGCCCTCGGTGGGGTCGGGTTCGGGCCCGTCGGGGTCGAGGTCGGTGCAGTAGTGCTGCACCACCTGCACCAGGTCGGCGTGCGCGCGCTCGATCGCCACGCCGGTGAGGACCGCGTCGATGACCGCCAGGTCCACCCCCGCCGCCGCAGCCGTCACCAGCCGCTCGGGTGTCACCGCCGTCGCCGCGACGGCGACCTGCTCGGCGGACACCAGACCGGCGTCGTGCGCCTCGGCCAGCGCCGGCAGGTGTTCCAGCGCGCGGCCGTTGCGCACCAGCCGCGACGCCTCCGCCGTGGACAGCCGGCAGTGCCCGCGCAACCAGGAGGCCATCGACCTCAGCCCGTCCCGCTCCGGCGCCTGCTGGTTCGCCGCATCACGGACCAGGCGCGTCAGCCGGGCGTCCTCACGGTTGCGCCGGGCGACCGCCGCGGCGACGTCGTCGAGGACGTCCCCGCCACTCAGCTCACCCGAACACATGATCGAAGTCTCGTCGATCAGAGAGCCCCGCGCAGCCTGAATCCCCAGGTCAGCAGCCTGTCCGCAGATTCCGCCGAGGGTTGGCATCTCACCCCCGGGCGGTGGAGCGCAGCTCCCACCACAGCCAGGCGGCGAGCGCGAGCGGCACCGCCACGAACGCGGCCAGTGCCGGGACGGTGCCGAACACCGAGCCCAGCCACGCGAGCAGCAGCGGGGTGCCGAAGCCGACGTAGGCGAAGGCGTAGAAGGCGCTGTTCATCGCCCCGCGGGTGTGCGGCGGCGCGAGCTGCGCGGTCAGCGTCAGCCCCGCCGTCAGGCACAGCCCGCCCCCGGCGCCCATCAGCGCCGCGGCCGGCAGCAGCAGCGGCTCGAAGGTGGTCGCCACCGCCACCACGCCGAGGGCGAGGCCGACGGCGCCGAGCGTCATCCCGAGCGGACCGCCGCCGCCCCCGGCCCGCCGCCCGAGCCGCGCCGCGACCGCGCTCGCCGCCAGCGCCAGCCCGCCCACCAGCCCGGCGTACGCGACGCCGACGCCGTCGGGCACCACCAGCAGCGGCAGCACGGTCGCCGCCACCGCGGGGAAGGCGAACACGCCCGTGGCGGTCGGCGCGAGCACCGCGCGGAACGGCCGCCGCGCCTCCGGCGGCAGGCCGAGGGTCATCAGCCGGCCCGGCCGGCGCTCCCGCACGGTCTCCGGCACGGTCAGCAGCGCGGCCAGCCCCACCAGCAGGACGGCGACGTGCACGAGGTAGGGCAGCGTCGTCGGCGCCGGGCCGTACTCGGCGAGCACCCCGCTCATCGCGGGCGCGATCGCGAAGCCCAGCGACGTCGACACCGCACCGCGGGTGGCCGCCGACTGCTGGCCGGCGGGCCCGGCCAGGTCCTGCAGCCACGCGTTGGCCACCGAGAACACGACGCCGGACACCGCGCCCTGCAGCAGCCGCCCCGCGTACAGCAGCGGCAGGTGCTCGGCCGCGGGCACGAACAGCAGCGAGACCAGCCCGGCCAGCACCGCGAACGGGAGGACGACGGTGCGCCGGCCGAACCGGTCCGAGGCGGCCCCGGACACCGTCAGCGCGGCGATCAGGCCGATCGCGTAGCAGCCGAAGACGGCGGTGAGGTCGGCGTCGGACAGCCCGAGGGTGCGGCGGTAGACCAGCAGCAGCGGCGTCGGGACGTTGGTGCCCAGGGCGACGGTGAACAGCCCGAAGGTGAGGGCGTCCAGCCGCCGCCCGACCTGCTCCGTCGCAGCGTCCGGCACCCGGCGGACGCTACCGGTCCGCTGCCACGATGGGCGTCCGGCGACGAGAGGAGCAGGACCCGTGTCCCTGCACCGCCACTACCCGCCCGACCTCTACCGCGGCACCACCGGCGAGGCCACCGCCTGGCTGCGCCGCACCGACACGCCGCCGGACACCGTCTCGGCCGCCGGCATCACCTGCGAGTTCCTCGCCACCGGGGACCAGACGACCGGCCGGTTCGGCCTCTACCGGTGGACCTTCGGCGCCGACGCGTCCGGCCCCGGCCCGCACTTCCACCGCTCGATCTCCGAGCAGTTCTACGTCCTGCGCGGCGAGGTGGAGCTCTACGACGGGCGGAGCTGGGTGACCGCGGGCGCGGGCGACTTCCTCTACGTCCCCGAGGGCGGGGTGCACGGGTTCCGCGGCGGCGACCACGCCTCGATGCTGCTGATGTTCGCGCCGGGCGGGCCGCGCGAGGAGTACTTCCGGACGCTCGCCCGGGGTGCGCAGATGACGCCGGAGGAGCGGGCGGAGTTCATGCTCCGCCACGACACGTACTGGGTCTGACGGGCCGGCCGCCGCCGGGGGCGGCCGGCCCGCCGTCTCAGCCGCGGAGCAGCTCGCCGAAGCGCGCGCAGCTCTCGTCGATCGCGGCCTGCGCGGCCGGGGACCAGGCGCCCATGTCGAAGAAGCCGTGGATCATCCCGTCGTAGCGGCGCACGTCGGCGGCCACGCCCGCGGCCTCGAGCGCCTCGCCGTAGGCCTCGCCCTCGTCGCGCAGCGGGTCGTACTCGGCGGTGACCACCAGCGCCGGCGGCAGGCCGGCCAGGTCGGCGGCGTGCAGCGGGGACAGCCGCGGGTCGCGGGCGTCCTCCCAGGTCCCGGCGTAGTGGCCGTGGAACCAGTCCATCGTGTCCTGCTCGAGGAAGTAGCCCTTGCCGTTCTCCACCCGGGACGGGTACTCGCCGGCGACGTCGACCGACGGGTAGACGAGGAACTGCGCGGCGGTCTTCGTGCCCTCGTCGCGGAGGACCTGGGCGACGACGGCGGCCAGGTTGCCGCCGGCGCTGTCGCCGGCCAGCCCGAGCCGCGGGTCGCCGCCGAGCTCGTCCAGGTGCTGCGCCACCCAGCGCGCCGCGGCGACGGCGTCCTCGGCGGCGGCGGGGAACGGGTGCTCGGGGGCGAGCCGGTAGTCGACGGCGACGACCACGGCCCCGGCGCCGCGGCAGATGCTGCGGGCCATGTTGTCGTGGGTGTCGAGGTCGCCGATCACCCAGCCGCCGCCGTGGAAGAACACGACCGTGGGGAACGGACCCTCGCCCTCGGGCCGGTACACCCGCGCCCGCAGGTCGCCCTCGGGGCCGGGGACGGTGCGGTCCTCGGCGCTCGCCACCGGCACCACGTGCTCGGGCGAGCGCGCGCCGTGCGTGAGGGCCAGGTACTGGGCGCGGCCGGCCTCGGGCGTGCCCTCCCACATGGGCGGCGCACCGGACTGGGCGAGCAGGGACAGCAGGGCGGCGATGTGCGGGTCGACCGGCACGGGGCAACTCCAGACGGCGTCGTCGGGTGGGGGCGGGGTCGTGTGACCCCGGCCACGGACGGTACCGAGCCGGGACGGCTACAGGTCCCGGCGGGAGAACGCCATCCCCGCGAGCCCCAGGACGACGGCGACCCACAGCGCCGCCCACGCCAGGTAGGTGGCGGTGAGCGGGGCCTCGCCGAAGAACGGCGACCCCCCGAGCTCGGTGAACTGCCCGACCAGCGTCGGGTCCTGGAAGGCGTTCATCGCCCCGCGCCACAGCCCGTCGGTGGGCAGCAGCATCCGCGACACCGCGCCTACCCGCGCGACGCCCTCGTTGCCCAGCGCGTCGCCGATCCCGCCGACGACGCCGGCGATCCAGGTGGCGCCGAACAGGCCGACCGCGACGACGCCCGAGGCCATCGGCGAGATCACCGTGGACAGCAGCAGCGCCAGGGTGAGCAGCACCGCGGTCTGTGCGGCGAGCAGCGCGAGCCCCACCAGCGGCCGCGGCGGCCAGTAGCCGACCGTCACCCGGACGACGACGAACTGCGCCAGGCCCGCCAGCGCGACGAACGCGCTGCCGAACGCCACCAGCCCCAGCCACTTGCCCACCAGCACCGCCGAGCGGCGGACCGGCCGGGCCAGCACCGCCAGCGCCGCGCCGGACTCCACCTCCCCGGAGACGGTGGGGCCGGCGAGGAACGCCGTCCCCAGCGCGGCGATGAGGCTGAACCCGAACATCACCAGGTTGAGCACGGTCGAGGCGGCGATCCGGGCCTCGCCGCTGGTCAACCCGCCGAACTCGGCGTCGAGCCGGGCGAAGCCCCACGCGGACAGCCCCAGCAGCGCCAGCGTGAGCACGGCGAGGGAGCGCAGCACCTTCCGCCGCGCGGCCTCGCGCAGGGTCAGGCCGGCGATCGTCAGCACGACGCGGGCGGTGCTCACCGCTGCGCCGCCGATCCCGAGCGGAGGACGTCGAGCAGCCGCTCCTCCAGGCTGATCCGCCCCGGCTCCACCGCGTGCACCCGGACGCCGAGCGCGACCAGGTCGGCGACCAGCGCCGGCACCGCGGCGTCGGCGTCCTCGGGCAGCGCGACGGTGAACCGGTCGCCGCTGCGGGTCAGCCGGCCGGTGGCGGCCAGCCGGGCCTCGGCGCGGGCGTCGACGCCGTCGAGCCGCAGCCGCACCTCCCGCTGCCCCAGCAGCTCGGCCAGCGTCCCCGCCGCCGCGACCCGCCCCCTGTCGAGGATGACCACGCGGTCGCAGACCCGCTCCACTTCGCCGATCAGGTGCGAGTTGAGCAGCACCGCGACCCCGCGCTCGCGCAGGGACAGCACGACGTCGCGGACGTCGACGCGGCCGATCGGGTCCAGCGCACTGGTCGGCTCGTCGAGCACCACCAGCTCCGGGCGGGCCACCAGCGCCACGGCCAGCCCCAGCCGCTGCTGCATGCCCTTGGAGAAGCCGCCCACCCGGTCGCCGGCGCGGTCGGCCAGGCCGACCAGCGCCAGGGCGTCGCGCTGCCCGGCCGCCGGCACCGCCGCGCCGGACAGCCGCACGTGCAGGGCCAGCACCTCCGCCGCGCTCAGCCACGGCTGGTAGCGGAACAGCTCGGGCAGGTAGCCGACGCGGGCCCGCGCCTGCGGGTCGCGCCCCGGCCGCCCGAGCAGCAGGACCTCCCCGGCGTCGGGCCGGACGAGGCCGAGCAGCATCTTGATGACGCTGGTCTTGCCCGCGCCGTTGGGCCCGAGCAGGCCGAGCACCTCGCCGCGGCCGACGGTGAACGAGACCCCGTCGACCGCGGTCCGCCGTCCGTACCGCTTGCGCAGCCCCTGGCACCACACCGCCGGCGACGGCGGCAGGTCCGCCAGCAGCCGCTCCGCGGCGGCGGTCGGGGAGGTCACTCCCCGAGACCCCGGGCGACGGCGAGCACCTCGTCGGCGCCCAGCGACCCGGCCACCGCGGTGACGACGCCGTCGGTCACCCACACCACGCCGGCGACCGAGCCGTCCCGCGAGGTGAGCACCGTGGCCTCCTCGCCGTCGACGTCGGCGGTCGAGCTGGTCGCCAGGCCCGCCGGCACCGGCAGCGGCAGCGTCCTGCCGTCACCGGAGAAGGACCGCAGCTGCGCGGCGAGGTCCTCGGGCAGGCCGGGCAGGGACAGCAGGTAGTCGCGGGCGGTCGCGAACGGGACGCCCGAGGACTCGGCGGTGGGGGCCACCACCCGGGCGACGACGAGGCCCGGCGCGCCGCTGCCGCTGGACCAGACCGCGGCGACGCCGGGGCCGGCGGTCAGCCGGAACCGGCCGCCGTCGAGCCCGGCCGGCGGGGGCGGCAGCGTCTCGCCGGACGCCGCGGCCGCCTGCGCCGCGCGCTCGGCGGAGAAGGTGAACTCCACCGCTGCCCGGTCGCCGACCTGGTAGGCCGGGTCGCCGCCCACCCCGCCGGGGAGCTCCCCGACCGCCGGGACGGCGAGCCCGGTGACGTCCTCCGCGGCGGCGGCGTCGGCCACCGGGCGCACGTCGGGCTCCTCCAGCACCTGCACGGTGCCGTAGGCGGACAGGTCGGGCAGCGCCACCAGGTCGGCCTGGGTGACGGTGACCGGCGCGATCTCCTCGGTGCGGAAGACCTGCAGCCAGTCCGTCGCGGCGGCGACGCCGCCCCCGGCCAGCAGGGCGACCACGCCGGCGGCGGCCACGAGCGGGCTGCGCAGCCGGGCGCGCCGGCGGCGGGCCGGGGCGGGGGCGGCCGCGCGGCGGCGCTCGTCCCGGGCGACCGCGGACGACAGGCGGTGCCAGGCGGCCCCGGTGTCGGGGGCGGTGCCCGGGGACAGGACCGCGGAGACGGCGGCGGCGTCGCGCTGGGCGGCGGCCAGGCCGGTCAGGCACGTCGCGCAGCCGGCGACGTGCTCGCGGTCGGCGTCGGGGACACCGGCCGGCTCGTCCACGAGCCGGCGCAGCGTGCCCTCAGTCGGATGACGCACGGCGGGTCAACTCCTCGCGCAGGGCGGACTCGGCGCGTCGCACGGTCGTGCCGACGCTGCCGGGGGACAGGTCGAGGGCGGCGGCGACCTCGGCGTAGCTGAGGCCGCTGTGCCGCAGGACGAGCGCGACGGCCTGGCGGCGGGGGAGCCGGGCCAGGGCCGCCCGCACGCGGCGGCGCTCGTCGAGGGTGACGACGTCGTCGGCGACGTCGGGCACCGCGGGGCCGGGGCCGCCGGCCGCCTCCTCGCGGGTGGTGCGGCGGCGGCCGGAGCGGAGGTGGTTGAGGGCGGTGTGGGCCGCGGCGACCGAGAGCCAGCCCGGCGCCTCGCCCGCCGGCACCGTCGTGCGGGCGAAGGAGAGGAACACCTCCTGGGCGACGTCCTCGGCGCCGTCCCGGGAGCCGAGCACCCGGGCGGCGACGCCGACCACGCGCGGGTAGGAGGCGCGGAAGACCTGCTCGAGGTCGGCGCGGACCGCTCCTCGTCCCGACACGGCCCCGCCGTCCTCCCGATCCGCCCGGCCCGCGCGCCGGCTCCGGCCGGCCCGGGACAGGACGGCCGGCACGGCGGCCGCCGGTGCGGGGACACCGTGCCTCATCGCGCTCACGTCCAGGTAGCACCGCCGCGCCCGCGGATGTGACAGCGGCGGTCCGGGTTCCCCCGGCGGGGGGTGCGCGGGAGGATCGGCCGGCACTCCGGGCGAGGGGAGTACCGGGTGGACGACGTCGTGGTGATCGACACCCTGGCCGCGGTCACGGCCGTCTCCCTGCTCGCCGCCGTCCTCGTCGGGCTGTTCCCGCGGCTGCCGGTGCCCCAGGTGGTGCTGCTGCTCGCCGGCGGGATGCTGCTGGGCCCGCACGTCCTCGACGTCGGCACGGCGCAGGACGTGCGGGTGCTCGCCGACGTCGGGCTGGGCTTCGTCTTCCTGCTCGCCGGCTACGAGCTCGACCCGCGGCTGTTCCGGGAGGACGCCGGCCGCCGCGCCCTGCTCGGCTGGACGGTGTCCCTGCTGCTGGCGCTCGGCGTGGTGGGCCTGCTGTCCGCCGGGGACGTCGTGGAGGCGTTCCTCCCGGTGGCGCTCGGCCTGACCACCACCGCCCTGGGGACGCTGCTCCCGGTGCTGCGGGAGAAGGGGCTGCTCGGCGGCCGGCTCGGGCGGTACCTGCTGGCCGCGGGCGGCGTCGGGGAACTGCTGCCGGTCCTCGCGATCGCGGTGTTCCTGGGCAGCCAGGGCCGGGTCGCCGCGCTCGTGTCGCTGGGCGCGGTCGCCGCGCTCGCCGTCGCCCTCGCCCTGCTGCGCCGCGGCATCCGGGACGGCGGCCGGCTCGCCCGGGTCGTCGCCGCGGGCCAGGACGCGACCGCGCAGATCACGCTGCGCGCCACCGTGCTGCTGCTGATCACGCTGATCGCGGTCACCGAGCAGTTCCACCTGGACGCGGTGCTCGGGGCCTTCCTCGCCGGGATGGTGCTGCGGCGCTGGGTCGGCGGGGCGGCGCCCCAGCTGGAGGCCAAGCTCGACGCGGTCGGCTACGGCTTCTTCGTGCCGGTGTTCTTCGTGGCCTCGGGCATGGCGCTGGACCTCGGCTCGATCGCCGACGCGCCGCTGCGGCTGGTGCTGTTCCTCGCGCTGATGCTCGCCGTGCGGGGCGGCCCGGCGCTGCTGGTCTACCGCCGGGTGCTGCCGCTGCGTCAGCGCACGCAGACCGCCCTGGTCAGCGCCACCGCGCTGCCCGTGCTGGTCGCGCTCACCGAGATCGGCCTGCGCAGCGGCCACATGCTCCCGGAGAACGCCGCGGCGCTGGTCGGCGCCGGCGTGGTCACCGTGCTGCTGTTCCCGGCGCTGGCCGTCGCCCTGGACCGGCGGGCGGCCACCCCGGCGCCCGTCCCGGCCTCCGGGGGCGCGGCCGGCCCCGCGTGAGGCGCCCCGGCCGGTGGCGCCCCGGTCAGTGCCGTCCGGGACGCCGGACGGGCAGGCGCACCCGGAGCACCGTCTCGCCGGGCCGCAGGTCGATGTCGATGTCGCCGCCGTGCCGGTCGACGATCCGCCGGGAGATGTCCAGGCCCAGCCCGGTGCCCTCGCCGACGCCCCGCGTCGTGAAGAAGGGGTCGAAGGCGTGCGCCCGGACCTCGGGGGTCATCCCGGCGCCGGTGTCGCCGACCTCCACGACCACCGCGTCCCGGTCCACCCGCGTGGACACCCGCAGCGTGCCGCGGTCGCCCATCGCGTGCAGGGCGTTGTCGACCAGGTGGGTCCACACCTGGTTGAGCTCGGCGGCGCGCGCCTCGATGCGCGGCACGCCGGGCCCGTGGTCCCGGACGACGGTCACGCCGGGCGGCACCCGCGGGGCGAGCATCGCCAGGGTGCTCTCCAGGCCCTCGGCCAGGTCGGTCTCCCGCACGGCGGCCCGGTCGAGCTGGGAGTAGGACCGCACCGCCGCCACCAGGTCGGAGATGCGCCGGGTGGACTCCTTGACCTCCGCCAGCAGCCCGCCCGCCTCCAGGGTGCTCGCCACCCACTCCAGCGCGGGCTCGAGCCGGTCGGCCCCGACGACGCCGGCCACCCGCTCGCCCCAGGCCACGTCGGCGCCCGCCCCGCCGAGCGCGGGGGCCAGCGCCCACTCCCGCGCCACCCCCTGCCGGGACAGCCAGTCGGCGAGGGCGTCCTCCCGGTCGGCGACCTCCAGCGGGTCCCCGCCGGGCCCGCTCCCCAGCTCCTGGCGGAGGGTGTCCAGCCGGGTGAGCTCGTCGGCGGTGACGGGGGCGGCGGCCAGCCGGCGCAGCGACGACAGCATCGCCTCGTGCGCCTCGGCGAGGGCGTCGACCGCCCGGGTCGCGGCCGCGGCCGGGTTGTTGAGCTCGTGCGCGAGCCCGGCGGCCAGCGTCCCGAGCGCGGCGAGGGCCTCCCGCTGCCGGGCCATCGTCTCGTAGTTGCGCGCCGACCGGGACACGCCCTCGGTCAGGTACAGCCCCAGCGGGAAGCGGCTGGTCCACAGCTCCCGCAGCGCGCCGGCCGGCACGCGCAGCACCCGCCCGTCCGTGGCCGCCCGGCCGGTGGCGAGGTAGACGCCGTGCTCGTCCCAGGCCCGGAAGCCGCCGGCCCAGCGGCCGGGCACGTCCATGACCCCGAGCCGGGTCTCCTCCGACCCGAGGTGGCGGACCAGGTCGATGCTGCCCTCCAGCAGCACCCACCAGGACTCCGCGGGGGCGTTCTCCACGAACAGGACGTCGCCGCCGGTGAAGGGCACCTCGGTGCCGACGGCGGCCAGGGTGCGCAGCTGGTCGTCGTCGGTGCCGGCGAACAGCCCGATCCCGCGCAGGGCGGGGACGGCGGGATCGGTGGTCTCGGTCATCCGGGCGACCTCCAGACGCCCGGTCCGCCCGGGCGTGCCCGGAGCATGCCGGGCCCGCCGGGGCCCCGACAGGCCCCCGGGCGCGCCGACCTCAGCCGGTGAGGACGGCCCAGCCGTGCGCGGGCAGCCCGACGTCGCCGCGGCCCACCGACGCGCTGCCCGCCTGCACCGACCCCGCGCCCGGGGCGGGCACGCGCACCGCGGCGTCGGCGAGGTTGAGCGCGACCAGCAGCCGCTGCCCGTCCCCGGCGACGGCGTACACCAGCTGCTCGTTGGCCACGTGCACCTGCTCGGGCGCCGCGGTGTGCAGCCAGCGGTGCCGGCGGCGCAGGCCGACCAGCTCCCGGTGCAGCGCGAACGTCGGCGCGCCGAGCGGCGAGAGCCCGGACGGGTCGGCGGGGAAGGGCGGGCGGACGGCGTCGTCGCCCCCGGCGCGGTGCTCCTTCACCCCGCGGAAGGCGTGCTCGTCGCCGGACCACACCGCCGGCGTCCCACCCACGGTGAACAGCACCGCGAGCGCGTGCGGGAGGTGGCGCACGTCGGGGAGCTGGCTGGCGATGCGGGTGACGTCGTGGTTGCCCACGAACGTCCACGGCACGAAGGAGCGCAGGAAGCCGGCGTGCCGCTGCAGCGACCAGGCCAGCTCGAACAGGTTGCGCTCGGCGACGCCGTGCCAGACCGCCTGCCACAGCTCGTACTGGGTGACCGCGTCCAGCCCGCCCTCGGCCACCAGCCGCGGGTAGTCACCGTGGATGACCTCCCCGACGACGTAGGCCCGCGGGTGGCGGGCGCGCACGGCGGGCAGGACCCGCGCCCAGAACGACGGCGGGACGGCGTAGGCGGCGTCCAGGCGCCAGCCGTCGGCGCCGCGGTCCAGCCAGTGCGTCATCACGCGGGTCACCAGGTCCGCGACGGCGGGGGAGGAGTGGTCGAGCTCGACGAGCAGGTCGTGGCCCTCGAAGACGTCGGCGCCCGGCGCGGTGCCCGGCGTCCAGTCCGGCGGCCAGTGCAGCCGGAACCAGTCCGCCGTCGGGGCGTCCGGTCCCTGCTCGAGGACGGCGCGGAACGCGGGGTGGTCGCGGCCGACGTGGTTGAACACCCCGTCGAGCAGCACCCGGACGCCGCGCTCGTGCGCCGCGGCGAGCAGCGCGTCGAGGTCGGCGTCGTCGCCCAGGCGCGGGTCGACGCGGAAGTGGTCGACGGTGTCGTAGCCGTGGGTGCCGCTGGCGAACACCGGCCCGAGCGCCAGGCCGTTGCAGCCCAGCGCCAGCAGGTGGTCCAGCCAGCGCTGCAGGTGGGGCAGGCGGTGCCGCAGCTGCCCGGGCGGGAGGGCGGCCGGCTCCGCGCCGGTGAAGGACAGGGGGTGCACCTGCCACCAGATCGCGTCGGTCACCCAGTCCGGCACGGCGCTCCTCCCGCGGTCCGCGGCCCCGGGCGGGACCCCCGCCACCCTCCCCGAGCGGGCGCGGTCCCGCAGTCCGGGCGGCGGCTCAGCCGCGGGCCGCGCGCCCGCCGGTGGCGCGGACGAGCAGGTCGGCGGCCGGTGTCCGGCCGAGCTCCGCGAGCAGGTCCGCGGCCTCCCCGTCGAGGCGCACCGCCAGCCGGGCCCGGCCGGCCCACGTGCCGCGCTGCCGCAGCAGCGCCCGGCCCAGCGACCACGCGCGGAACTCCCCGACCAGGCCGCGGGCGTCCGCCGCCGGCGCGGCCGCGACCCGCTGCCGGGCCCGCCGCAGCGCCTCGTCCCGGTCCAGCACGGCCGCGACGTCGCCGGGCAGGTCGGGCCGGGCGGCGACCGCCGCCCGCACGTGCACCAGCGGCGTCGCCGCGACCTCGCCGAGCGCGGCGGCGGGACCGCCGAGCGCGGCGGCCAGCCGGCCCGCGGCGGGGGAGGCGTCGTCGAGGACGGACCGGACCAGCCGCACGACCTGGCCGCCCGCCCAGGGGGAGGCGTCCTCGGCGTGCTCGGCGACGGCGAGCACCAGCGCCGTGGCGGCGACGTCGTCCCCGCGCCAGAGCCCGTGCCGGCCGGCCCACTCCCAGGGGTCCTCGGCGGGGTACCAGCGGGGGGAGGGGCGGTGCGGCGTCACCCGGTCCCATCGGCCGCCCGGACGGGGGAGCTGGAGCCCCCGACGGCGCCCGTCCCCCCGTCGTGGGAGGTGACGGCCCGCAGACCGTGCAGGCGCGCGAGGCGCCGCTCGGTGCGCGCGACGGCGGCCCGGACGACCGGCGCGCGCCGGGGGTGTGCGCGGGCGGTGGCGCTGTCGGGACCGTGCCGGCCGAGCACGTCGGCGAAGCGGTCCTCGACGTCGACGGTGCGGCCGTCGGCGGCCGTGGTCTGGTCGGCGTAGGTCAGCGCGTCGGCCAGCGGCCCGGCGGCACACCCGCCGGGGTCGAGGTCCCGCACCAGCTCCCCGAGCCCGCGCTCGTCGGCGACGAAGCGGGCGCCGGAGTGCTGGGCGACCAGCCCGACGACCACGGGGTTCCAGCCGCGGTCGCGCAGGTACACGGCGCCGTCGAGCGGGTGGAAGCCCGTGCGCCGGACCTCCGGGGCGTAGCCGATGTCGTGCAGCCACGCGGCGGCCAGCAGCAGCGGCCGGTCGGCGGGGGCGACCGCGGCCGCCGCCTCCTCCGCGCGCCGCGCCACCCCCTGCTCGTGCCGCCAGCGCGTCCCCGTGTCCCCCAGCAGCCGGGCGGCCAGCCGGTGCGCGGCCGCGACGAGCAGCGGGGACGGGAGGCGCGCCGGGGCGGTCCCGGCGCGGACCGTCCCGGACGTCTCCTCACGCAGTGGCACGGGTCCTCCCCGGTCGGGTGTCGCGCGCACCGACCCTCCTCCGGCGTCGCCCGCCGGCGCCTCGTCCGCGGGGGACGGCCGGGTCACCGCCGCTGCGCGGCGTGCCGGTACTCGAGGAGGGCGTTGAGGTTGGCCTCGGCCTGCGCCCGCAGCTCGAGGGCCAGTTCGAGGGCCCTCGCGTCGCCCGGCCGCCCGCAGGCGCGCCGCGCGTTCCGGAGCTCGGCCAGTGCCCGCACGATGAGGGAGTCGAGGACGGTGAAGCGGTCCGGGGTCGGCGCCAGGGTGGGCATGGCGGACCTCCCGCCGGTCGTCGCGGCCCGGGGCTGCCGGGGCCGGGGCGCACGGGGCACGGCGTCCCGGTCACCCCGAGCCTGCCGCGCGGTCCGGCGGCGGTCATCGTCCGCCAGGGACGACCGGGGCCGGTGGCCGGTCGTAGACGACCGAGGTCCGCAGCACCAGGTCCTGCACCGACCGGTTGCCCCGGCTGACCAGCACCCAGAGCAGCCCGACGGGGAACGCCACGCACAGCACCGCCCGCACCGCGGACCGTCCCCAGCCCAGCCGGTCCCCGCGGTCGTCGCCGACCCGCAGCCCGAGCAGCCGGTCCCCGTAGGTCCGCCCGGCGTCGGCCCAGGTGACGGTGAGGTAGACCGCCAGCACCCCGAGCGTCCAGGACAGCAGCGTCGACGACGACGGTGCGGGGAAGGAGAAGCGGGCCGGGTCCAGGAGGAACCGGGCGGCCGCGACCGCCGCGTAGCCGCCGACCACCAGCAGCGCGACCACCAGCAGGTCCACCACGTTGGCCAGCGCGCGGGTGACCAGGCCGGCGCGACCGCCCCGCGGTTCCGCGCGCTCCTCCGGCGCCGGTGCCGGGAGTCCGGCCCGCGCGCCCCGACGCTCCTCGGCCCGGGTCACGACGACGGCTCCGGACCGGCGGGGCCGCGGACGCCGTCGCCCGCCGCGGTCCGCCGCGCGTGCCGGCGCAGCAGCCGGTCGACGACCCGCTCCACCGCCCGGTCGGCGTCGGCGCCCTGGTCGCGCACGGAGCGCACCACCTCCGAGGTCACCGAGCCGGTCGAGGCGCGCAGCAGGCCGGGCAGGTCGATGACCTCGACCACGTACCGCGCCAGGCCGGCGAGGTCCATGCGGAGGGCCGCGGCGTCGAGGTCGAGGCGCGCGGCCGCGCGGTCGAGGTCCACCCGGTCCACCGCGGCGTCGAGGTCGACGCGCGCCACGGCGCGGTCCAGGTCCACCCGGTCGACCACGTCGTCGACGTCGACCCGGTCGAGCACCCGGCCGACGTCGATGCGGTCGGCGACGGCGTCGAGGTCGACGCGGGCCACGGCGCGGTCGAGGTCGACCCGTGCCACGACGGCGTCGAGGTCGACCCGGTCGAGCACCCGGCCGACGTCGATGCGGTCGGCCACCGCGTCGACGTCGACCCGGCCGACCGCGGCGTCGAGGTCGACACGGGCCACGGCGCGGTCGAGGTCCACGCGTGCCACGACGGCGTCGAGGTCGACCCGGTCCAGCACGCGGCCGACGTCGACCCGGTCGGCCACCGCGTCCACGTCGATCAGGGCCGCCAGGCGGTCGAGGTCCACGAACTCGCCGACCAGTGCCGGGACGTCGAGGCGGGCGAGCAGGCCCCGGGCCACCGCCGGGACCACGCGGTCGGCCGCCCCGGCCAGCGCGCGCGCCGTCGCCGCCACCGGGTGGGCGAGCGCCCCCGGGGCGAGCCCGGGCCGCGGCAGCCGCGCGGCGACGGCGCGGCGGCGGGTGGCGGCGCGGTCGGCGAGGAGACGGGCCAGCGCGGCGGTCACCTCGAGCACCGCGACCGCCGCCTGCACCACGTCCCGGACCGCGCCGTCGGCGTCGAACCGGTCCGGTGGCTGGGAGACCGGCGGTGCCCCGGCCGGCCGCAGCCCCTCGGCCGGTGGACCGGCGGGGTTCACGGCCACCGGGGGACGCCGCCCGCTGTCAGGACCATGCGCCCTCCCGCCCTCGGAGCCGCCAGCGTCCGGCAGGGGCCCGGGCCGTCCCTCATCCGGAATGGATGAACCCGTCCCTCTGCGGGGAGCGGGAGGCTCCGGTGACCTCCGCCTCGCCACGGCGGGTTCCGTGGACGGGGAGGCCGGTGACCTTCGGCTCTGAGGTCCCGCAGGCAGGACGGTCAGGCTGGGGAAGGGGCCGGTCACTCGTCCGGCCCGGTGAGGCGCCCAGAGGGAGGCTCCGGAACGGGGGACGGCCTGCACCGCACGCGAGAGGACGCGCCATGGCGAGTCTGTCACCGATCCACGCGACCGGGTCGGGGACGGCGGCGCACGCCCCTGCGCGCTCCGGCCCGGCCCTGCTGGCGTCCAAGCTGACCCCGCCCGAGCCGGGGGAGGCCACCGTCCTGCGGCCGCGGCTGACCACCGCGCTGTCCCGGGCGGTGCAGCGGTCGCCCCTGACCCTGGTCAGCGGGCCGGCGGGGTCGGGCAAGACGGTGCTGGCGGCCTCGTGGGCACGCAGCCGGCCGGACGACGACCCGGTCGCCTGGCTCACCGTCGACGACTACGACGACGCGGCGGCGTTCTGGAGCTACGTCGTCGGTGCGCTGGAGTCGGTGGGGCTCGCGCGCGCCGGCCTGTCGTCCCTCGAGCCGGGGGAGCCGGAGCCGCCGGGGTTCGTCCCGTCCCTGGCCGGCCGGGTGGCCGCGCTGCCCCGGCCGGTGACGCTGGTGGTCGACGACGCCGACCACGTGCGGGACCGGTCGATCGGCACCGGGCTGGACCTGCTGGTCCGGCACTCCGGGGGCAGGCTGCGGCTGGTGCTGTGCGCCCGCGCGGACCCCCCGGTGCCGCTGCACCAGTACCGGCTGGCCGGGACCGTCTCGGAGATCCGCGCGGACGAGCTGGCCTTCACCGTGGACGAGACCCGGGAGCTGTTCGCCGCCATGGGCGTGCCGGTGTCGCCGGAGGTCGCCCGGAGGCTCCACGGGGAGGCGCAGGGGTGGGCGGTCGGCCTGCGGCTGGCGGGCGCCGCCCTCGCGCAGGGGGCGTCCCCCGAGCACCTGGTGACCTCGCTCGCCCAGGACGACGGCAGCGTGGCGCAGTACCTGTTCGCGGAGGTGCTGCAGCGGCAGCCGGCCCCGGTGCGGAGGTTCATGCTGCGGGTCAGCGTGACCGCCGAGCTGTGGCCCGACCTGGTGGACCGGCTGTGCGGGCGGCCGATCGGCCGGCGGGTCCTCGCGGGCCTCGCGCGGGCCAACGCGTTCGTCGAGGCCGCGCCCGGCGCGCCCGGCGGGTACCGGGTGCACCCGCTGTTCCGGGAGATGCTGCAGGCCCAGCTGGCCTACGACCACCCCGGCGACGTCGCCGCCCTGCACCGCACCTGCGCGGCCTGGTACGCCGCGGCCGGCCGGGTGCCCGAGGCGGTCGGTCACGCCGCCGCCGCGGAGGACTGGCCGGTGGTCGCGCGGCTGCTGGTCGACGACCTGCTCGTCGCGCGCCTGCTGGCGCACGGCACCGACGCCGCCCTGGACGGGGTGCGCGCGCTGCCCGAGCGGTTCCGCGGCCCCGACGCCGCCGTGCTCCGGACCGCGGTCGCCCTGACCGACGGGGCCGCGCCGGCGGCCGCCGACCTCGCCGACGTCGCGGCGGCCCGCGGGGAGGGCTCCCGGCCGGCGCTGCGCGCCTCGGCCGCGCTCGCCTCCCTGGCGACCGCCGCCGCCTCCGGGGTCCCCGCCGGCGCCCGGCTCGCCGAGGCCGACACCGCGGCCCCGCTGCTGGCCGCGCTCCGGGACGAGGACCGGCAGGACGGCGCGGCGGTGCTGGGCGCCCTGCGCGCGTCGGCGGCCCTCGGCACGGACGAGCCGACCGGGCAGCTGGCCGCCGGTCTGCGCACCGCGGCAGCCGCGGCCCAGGCGGCGGGCTCGCGGCACCTGCGCAGCGGCACCGTCGCCTCCCTCGGCCTGCTCGAGGCCCTGGAGGGCCGGCTCAACCACGCCGTCGAGCTGGCCGGCGAGTCGGAGCGGCTCGCGGCCCAGGAGGGCCGGGACGACGCCACGCGGGAGCCGGCGTCGGCGACCGCGCTCGCGTGGACGCACCTGCGCCGCTACGACCTCCCCGCGGCCCGCGAGTGGCTGGGCCGGGCGCACGCCCGCACGCGGTCCCGGGGCGACGGCACGGCCGGCGCCACCCACGCGGAGCCGCTCCTCGCGGTGCTGCAGAGCCAGCTGCTGCGGCTGCGGCACGAGTACGACGCGGCGGAGCGGTGCCTGGGGCCGCACCTGCGGGGGCCGCGCCTGCCCCGGTGGGTGGCCGAGCCGGTGATCAGCGAGGTGGTCCGGCTCGCGGTCGCCCGCGGGCACGTCACCGAGGGGCTGTCGATGCTCCGGGAGACCCGGGCCGACGAGCCGTGGAGCCGGCGGCTGCGCGCGACGGTGGACCTCCTGTCCGGGGACCCCACGGCGGTGACGCCGACCGAGCCGACGGGGACCCGGGCGCCGGCCGCCGTCGTCGAGGCCCGGGTCATCCGCGCCTGCCAGCTGCTGGAGGGCGGCCACGCGCCCGCCGCGGTGGACGAGCTCGCCGAGGCCCTGGAGCTCGCCCGGCCCGAACTGCTGCGCTGGCCGTTCATCGACACCCCGCCCCAGGCCCGGCGGCTGCTGCGCACGCAGACCCGGCTGCAGGGGCCCGCCGCCTGGCTGAACCCGTCGGCGACCACCCCGCCGCGCCCGGGCGGGACCCGTGCGGCGGCGCCCCGGGCGGTGCCGGACGTGGTCCAGGAGCTCAGCGAGCGGGAGACCGAGGTGCTGCGGCACCTGGCGGGGATGCTGTCCACGGCGGAGATCGCGGCGACCATGTTCATCTCGGTGAACACCGTCCGCACGCACATCCGCAGCATCCTGCGCAAGCTCGCCGTCAGCCGGCGCAACCAGGCGGTCCGGCGGGCCCGCGAGCTCGGCCTGGTCTGACCGACGGGCGCCGCCGGCGGGTGCCGGGTCATGCGGAGCGGACGATGCCCACCCGCTCGCCGCGGCCCCACGCTGCTGCCGCACACGCCCCGGTCCCGCCCGTCGCACGGGCCACCGGGTCCCGGGGCCGGACCGAGGAGGAGAGGCAACGTGACAGACACCTCGCGCGCTGACGCGACGTCGACGAGCACGTCGGTGCCGCGGCCGCGCTACGAGCAGCAACCCCTCGAGGAGCGGCCCAGCGGCTGGGCGGGCTGGGTCGTCTTCGCCGGCGTCATGCTCGTCATGCTCGGCACGTTCCAGATCATCCAGGGGCTCATCGCCGTCTTCGACGACGGCTTCTACCTGGTCGCGGACTCAGGCCTGGCCGTGAACGTCGACTACGACGTCTGGGGCTGGACGCACATGATCATCGGCGCCATCGGGATCGCGGCGGGGCTCGGCCTCCTGGCGGGCAACATGGCCGCCCGCGTGGTCGGCGTCTGCATCGCGTTCCTGAGCGCGCTGGTGAACCTCGCGTTCATCGCCGCGTACCCGGTGTGGTCGGTCCTCATGATCACGATCGACGTCATCGTGATCTACGCGATCATCGTCCACGGGCGGGAGCTGAAGTCCGACTACCGCTGACCGCCGCTCCGCGCGGGGGTGCCCGCCCCGGAGGCGGGTGCCCCCGCGCCGTCGTGCGGATCGTCCGCGCGGGGGGACGTGGACCGGCGGCCCCCGCGCCGACGCTGGGTCGACCGCCGTCCACCCGCACCCCCTGGGGCAGAGATGACCACGGACCTCCAGCAGCCGACCGACCCCGACCTCGACCAGATGGGACCGGTCGACTACCTCGTCGTCGCCTTCCCGGCCGACCGCATGACCGGCGAGGCCCTGCCGCTGCTGGTCGACCTCGTCGACCGCGGCGTCATCCGCATCCTGGACCTCGTGTTCCTGCGGAAGGACGCCGACGGCACCGTCACGGCCCTGGAGCAGACCGACCTCCGGCGGATGCAGGTCCTCGAGGCGGCGCTGTTCGACGGCGTGCGCTCCGGCCTCCTCGGCGACGACGACCTCGCCGAGGCCGCCGCGGCGCTGGACCCGGGCACCGCGGCGGGCATCCTCGTCTACGAGAACGTCTGGGCGGCGCCGTTCGCCCGCGCGCTGCGGCGCTCCGGCGGCCAGCTGGTCGCCTCCGGCCACGTCCCGGTCCAGGCGATCCTGGCGGCGCTCGACGCCCTCGAGGCGGAGCAGCCGGCCCCAGCCGAGCGGACCTGAGCACGCGCCCGGCCGCTCAGGGCCGGGTGCTCCACTCCCGCTCGGCGGCGGTCCAGCCCTCCGTCCACTGACGGTCCCGGCGGGAGTCCAGGGACCAGCACAGGACCACGTACAGCATCCCCGTCACCAGCGGCACGCCGACGAGGACCAGACCCCCCGTCGCCACTGCCGCCGCCGGGATGGTGGCGGGGTCGAGCGGTTCCCGGGTGACCCTGCCGCCGGCGTCCACCCACACGGACACCTCCGTCCCGGCCGGGGCGCCGGGGCGCACGTGCAGGACGCCCTCGCGCGGCTCCCCGTACGGCCCCGGCCAGGTGGCGGGCGCCGGCACCGCCCCGGCCACGCGGTCCCCGGCCTCCTCCAGGTGGTCCACGCCGGGCGCGTCCTCGAGCAGCACGGCGCGCACGAGGTGCCGCTCGGCGGCCTGCGCCGCCGCCTGCGCCTCGAGGGAGTGCCGCGTGCCGGACGTGGCGGCCACCGCCAGGGGTGCGGCGGCCAGCAGGGCGAGGACGACGGCGAGCCGGCCGAGCACCTGGAGCCGGTCGGTGCCGCGCTTGAGCGGCCCCGAGCCCAGGGTGAACCACCGGACGGGGTGCAGCGGGCCGTCCACGGCGGGTCCCGGGGGTCACGCGGGCGGCGCGGGCGCCGGGCGCGGCGGGTGGGGGAGCAGGAAGGCGGCCACCCACCCCACGACGGCGAACCCGCCGACCACCACGATGGCGGTGAGGAACGGGGGGTTGCCCGCGGCGGCCGCGCCCACGAGCACCGAGCCGGCGATCGCGACGCCGAGCGAGGACCCGAGGTTGGAGACGCTGCGCGAGACCCCGGAGATGTCGCCCTGCACGTGCTCCGGCCACGCCGACTGCACCACGTTGACCGACGCGGTCAGCATCGCGCCGACGCCGAAGCCCATGAGGAACAGCCCGGGCCAGAACGTCCAGATCGCGGAGTCCTGGCGGGCCAGCGCCAGCAGCAGCGCGAGCCCCGCGACGGTGAGCGTGAAGCCGGCCCGGATCAACAGACGCTGCGGGTGCCGGCTGGCCATCCGCTGCGCCGCGCCGGAGGACAGCAGGATGCCCACGGTGGCCGGCACCAGCATCAGCCCGGTCTGCACGGCCGAGTAGCCCCGCTCCTGCTGCAGGAAGACCGAGATCACGAAGAACGAGCCCTGCATGACCAGCCACTGCACGGTCTGGGTGGTCAGCCCCAGGTTCGACGTGCGGTTGCGGAACAGCGACGGCGAGACCAGCGGCGTGCGGCCGTGCCGCTCGCGGTTCTGCGCGTGGAGGAGGAAGACGGCCAGGAACACGCCGCCGAGGGCGACCAGGACCCACACCCGGGACGAGGTCCAGCCCTGGGTCCCGGTCTGCAGGATCCCGAAGACGACGAGGAACAGCCCGGCGGCCGACAGGACGGCGCCCAGCAGGTCGAAGCGCGGGCGCTGCGCCGGCAGCGGCGGGTCGTCGATCCGGCGGGCCAGCAGCACGATCAGGGCCACGACCACGGCCTGCAGCACGAACGACGCCCGCCAGCTCACGTAGCTGGTGATCAGGCCGCCGATCAGCGGCCCGGCGGCGGCACCCAGCCCCGCGGCGCCGCTGACGACTCCGAACCACTTGGCGCGGGTCTTCACGTCGTCGAACACGACGGTGATGAGGATGTAGATCGGCGGGATGAGCAGCGCCGACCCGATCCCCTCGAGGAGCGAGTAGCCGACGGTCAGCAGGAGCAGCCCCGGCGCGAGCGCGGCCAGCAGGGCGCCGGCTCCGTACACGAGCAGGCCGAGGACGAAGCAGCGCTTGCGGCCCCAGATGTCGGTGAGCTTGCTACCGGGGATCATCAGCGCCGCCATCGTCAGCGTGAACAGCGTGATGGTGGTCTGGATCCCCGCGACGTCGGTGTCGAGGTCGTCGGCGATCGTGCTGATCGCGACGTTCATGTTCGACGCCGCGTAGCTGGCGATGAACTGCGCGAGGGCGAGCGGCAGGACGACCGCCCCGGCCGTCGCGGTGGCCGCCGCGCCTGCGGCGCCGGTCCTGGTCACGGGAGGACCTCCGGGTGGGGATCGGCGCCGCGGCGGACGGGGTCAGGACGTGCGCTGCTCGGGGATGGCGTCGGCCAGCGCCTCCGCGCCCAGGACGGCGCGCAGGATGTTGCCGGCGGCCGCGGTGATGCGCGGGGTGCCCACCAGCGGGGCGATGGCGACGAGCACGGCCTGCGCCTGCTCGACGGTGACGCCCGAGTCCTGGGCCATGCCGAGGGTGACCGCGTAGGACGCCGGCGGCGCCCCGACGGCCACGAGCACGGCCAGGCGGACGAGCAGGTACGTGTCGGGATCCAGGCCGGAGCGCTCGAGCGCGTCGAGGTTCATGGCGAGGACGGTCTCGATGACCGGGGCGTCCCCCCGGGCGAGGCCGTCGAGGGTGTCGTCAGGGACGGTCTGGGTCATGGCTCCTCCTGGGATGCCTTCGGCGGGGGGTGGACCAGCGGTGCCCAGCCTCGGCACGGCGGGCGCCGCCGGACCTCCCCCTGCGCGGACGACCCGGCCGGCTCAGCGGGCGCCGACGACGTGTGGCACCCGCCCGTCGAGGGCCGCGTCGAGGGTGACGGCCGCGTCGATGAGGGCCAGGTGGGTGAACGCCTGCGGGAAGTTGCCGATCTGCTCGCCGGTGAGGGCGATCTCCTCGGAGTACAGGCCCACGTGGTTGCCGTAGGTCAGCATCTTCTCGAAGGCGGTGCGGGCGTCGTCGAGCCGGCCGGCGCGGGTGAGCGCGTCGACGTAGGCGAACGTGCACAGCGAGAACGTCCCCTCCGACCCGCGCAGCCCGTCGGGGGAGGCCTCGGGGTCGTAGCGGTAGACCAGGCTGTCGGTCACCAGCTCGCGGTCCATCGCCCGCAGGGTCGACTCCCACATCGGGTCGCGGCCGTCGATGAACCCGACGGTGGGCATCCGCAGCAGCGCGGAGTCCAGGACGTCGGTGTCGTAGTGCTGGACGAAGGCGTTGCGGCCGGTGTGGAAGCCGCGGTCGAGCACCTGGCGGTAGACGGCGTCCCGTGCGGCGGTCCAGCGCTCGAGCGAGGCGGGCCGGCCGTGCTCGGTCGCCAGCCGGATGCCGCGGTCGAAGGCCACCCAGCTCATCACCCGCCCGTAGGTGAACGGCTCGCGCCCGCCGCGGGTCTCCCAGATGCCCTCCTCCGGCTGGTCCCAGTTGTCGGCCAGCCAGTCGAGCACCCGGGTGACCGCCGCCCAGCCCTGCGCGGGCAGCGGCAGGCCGGCCCGGATGCCGCTGTAGAGGCTGTCCAGCGCCTCGCCGTAGATGTCGAGCTGCAGCTGCTCGGCCGCGCCGTTGCCGATGCGCACCGGCGCCGAGCCGCGGTAGCCGCGCCAGTGCTCGAGCACGTCCTCCTTGAGGTCGGAGGAGCCGTCGATCCGGTACATGATGTTGAGCGGCCCGCTGTCGCTGCCGGCGCGCTCGCGGATCCGGTCGCCGAGCCAGCGGCCGAAGTACGCCGCCTCCTCGCGCATCCCCAGCCGCAGGAGCGCGTGGACGGAGAACGACGCGTCCCGCACCCAGGTGAAGCGGTAGTCCCAGTTGCGCTCCCCGCCGACCTGCTCGGGCAGGCCCGCCGTCGGGGCCGCCACGATGCCGCCGCTGGGCGCGTAGGTCATCAGCTTCAGCGTGATCGCCGACCGCTGGACGTCCTCGCGCCAGCGGCCGGTGTAGGTCGACCGCTCCACCCACCGCCGCCAGAAGGCGACGGTCTCGGCGAGCAGCGCGCGGACCTCGGACGGGCGGATCTCCCGGGGCCGGACGCCCTCGCCGGTCTGGAGCACGACGCCGCGCAGCTGGCCCGCCTCGAGGGTCAGCGTGGCGTGCACGTCGGTGCCGTCCAGGCTGGCCTGCCCGAGCCGCTCGTCGTCGGGCTCCCGGACCAGGTGCAGGGTGAGCTGCGCGCCGTCGGAGGCGAAGACGGCCCCGCCGGCGGAGGCCTCGACCCGGTGGGCGTGCCGGCCGTAGTCGAAGCGGGGCGCGACGTCGACGTCGAAGGTCATCCGCCCGCGGACGCACTGGATCACACGCACGATGCGGTGGTCGTCGGTGGGGGCGGTACCGGCCGGCGGCATGAAGTCGAGGACCTGCCCCATGCCGCCCGGGGTGAAGAAGCGGGTCACGAGGACGGCGGTGTCGGGCAGGTACATCTGCGAGGACGTGTACTCGGTGCCGGCCGGGCGGATCCGAAAGTGCCCGCCGCGCTCGTCGTCCAGGAGGGCGCCGAAGACGCTGGGGGAGTCGAACCGCGGGAAGCAGAACCAGTCGATCGACCCGTCGGTGGTGACCAGCGCGGCGGTCTGCAGGTCGCCGATGATCCCGTGTTCGGCGATGGCCGTCTCGGGCCGGGCGGTCGTGGGCGGGAGGGTGTCGGTCATGGCGGCGACCGTGCTGCCGGGCGCGGGCGGTCGCCTCATCCCCGGTGGGTGATGAGCCCTGCACCCCGTACCCCCCAGGGTGGGACGCCGTCGGCGGGCGCCCCGCCCCTGCACGGCAGGGAGGTGGGTCCCGTGCGCCGCTTCGCCACCGGACTGCTGCTGCTCGTCAGCACCGTCGCCCTCGTCCTGGCGAGCACGTCGCTGTGGCTCCGCCAGAACGTGGTCGACACGCAGGCGTTCGTGACCAACGTGGAGACGGTCGTGGACCTCCCGCAGGTGGAGGCCCGCGTCACCGAGCAGGTCACCACGACGGTGATGGCCACCACCGAGGTGCAGACCGCCATCGACGACGTCGTCGCGGCGCTGCCCGAGCGGCTGCAGACGTACCGGTCGACGGTGGAGGGCGGCGTCAGCTCGCTCGTGTCGGCCGGCGTGAGCCGGCTGCTGGCCTCCGACCCGTTCCGGCCGCTGACCCAGGCCGCGCTCACCTCCGCGCACGACCAGCTGGTCGCCGGCGAGGCGGTGCGGTTCACGCTCGGGCAGGCGAAGGACCGCATCCCCGCCTCGCTCCGGGACGGCCTGGCCGGCCAGGTCCTCGACCTCGTGCCCGACGACGTCGGCGTCACCCTGCTGACCCCGGCGCAGAACCCGGAGGTCTACAACGCCGTCGACCTGCTCCGGTCGGTCTGGTGGTGGCTGGGCCTGGTGTCGCTCGGGACGCTCGCGGGTGCGCTCGCCGTCTCCCGCCACCGGCGCGGCACCCTGCGGGCGTGGGCGGTGACCACGGCGGTCCTCACCCTGCTGGTCCTGCTCGCCCTGCGGATCGGCCGCGGCCTGGTGGTCCAGGGAGCCCGACCGGACAACCGGGACGCCGTCGGCGCGGTGTACGACGTCTTCGCCGGCGACCTGCGGTCCTGGACGCTGTGGCTGCTGGGCGGCGCCGTGCTCCTCGGCGTGCTGACCGTCGTGTGGGGCCGGCTCGGCCTCGTCGCCGGCGTGCGGCGGGGCACGGCGTCGGCCCGGGACGAGCTGCGGCGCCGCCGCGAGCGGGCGCGGGCGGCCCGGACGGCCACCGCCGGGGAGCCGGCCGACGGCACCGAGCCCGGGGCCGTGGTCACCGCCCGGGAGCCCTGGACGCGGCGGACCGTCGCCTGGACGCGCGCGTTCGCCGACGGTCTGGACCTGCCCGGCCGGACCGCCCGGTGGGGCGCGGCGGTGCGCGACCACCTCGGCCCGGCGCGGTGGGCCGGCATCACCCTCGGTGCCGTGGTGCTGCTCCTCTGGCCGTCGCCGACCCTGTCGGTGCTGATCTGGGTCGCCGCCCTAGTGGCGCTGTGGATCGGTGCCCTGGAGTGGCTGAGCGGCCGCGCGCCGGCCGCGGCCCCGGGCGTGCCGGGACCGGGCGTCCCCGCCGCGGACGGGGTGCCGGCCGGGGTCCCGGCCCCCCGCCCGGGACCGGAGGCGGGCGGCGTGCTGGTCGGTGCCGCCGCCACGGCAGCGGGGACGACGGCAGCGGGGACGACGGCAGCGGGGACGGCGGCGGCAGCCGGGACGGCCGGTGGGCCCGAGGCAGCGGGGCCGCTGCCCGCGCCGGCGCCGGCCCCCGAGGCCGAGCGGCTGGTCCCGGCCCTGCCCCCCGAGGCGATCTCCACGCTCGAGGACCGGCTCGACCTGCTGCTGCGCCTCGGCGCCGCCCGCGACGCCGGCGTGCTGTCCGAGGAGGAGTTCCTCCGGGTGAAGAGCCGGCTGCTGGCCTCGTGAGCGGGCCGGGTCAGCCGTCCCCGCCGGGGGCCGGGCCGCCCGACTGGGTCGCCCGGCGGCGGTCCACCGCGCCGAGGAACAGCTTGAGCACGAGCCCGATGAGCACCAGGTCGCCGACCATCAGCACGGTGGTGAGGACCCGGGCGACGGTGCTGACCGCGCTGATGTCCCCGAAGCCCACCGTGGCGAACACGGTGACCACGAAGTAGACGCCGTCGACGCGGTCCAGCGGCTCGGTGAACGCCCGCGGGTCGCTGCCGGACAGCTGCACGAAGACGGTCGCGAACAGCAGCAGGAACAGCGGCAGCGACAGCGCGATGCCCTCGACCGCCTGCAGCCCCGGGTGCCGGGAACGCAGGATCGCCCGCACCTGCACGACGACCAGCACCCCGACGGCGAGGACCCCGGCACCGAGCGCGAGGACCGTGCCCACGGTGAACGCCCGGTCGAGGGGGAGCAGGGCGTAGACGACGAGCAGCCCCGCCGTCGTGAACAGCGTCCGCGCGGCACCCCGCAGCAGCGGGCCGCGCCCGGGCAGGCCGTGCGGCGACGCCGCCGGCCCGGCGGTGGCGCCGGGTGGCCGGTCGGTGCTCGCCGGGCCTCCCACGTGCGCAGCGTCCCGGTGCCCGTCCGCGACGCGGATCACCCGGCCCGGGTGACCCGGGTCAGACGTCGCGCTGCACGGGCACCCGGCCCGCGGCGGCCGCGTCGGCCAGCTGGCGGTGGTCGCCCTCGGTGACGTCGGCGCACGCCTCCGCGTAGTCGGCGAGCGCGCGCTCGAACGCCGGCGACGAGCCCAGGTAGCCGGCGATCGCGATGCGGTCGCCGGTGCGGGCGTGCGCCCGGGCCAGGCACCAGGCGCACACCGCACCGTAGAGCTCGAGCCCCTCCGGGCGCAGGTCGCCGAGCTCGACCGACCCCTTCCAGTCCCGCAGCTGCCGGATGTAGAAGTCCCGGTCCACGCCGTCGACGCCGGCGGTCTGCTCCCAGCCGAGGAAGACGTCGCTGGCCTGCTGCATGAGGCGCTGGCCGGCCACCACCCGCTCGCCCTGGTGGGTGTAGCGGCTGGACCCGACGAACTCGGCGTGCACCGAGGGGCCGGCCTCCTTGACCTGCAGCAGCAGCGGGTCGTCGTCGTCGCGACCGACGAGCAGCACGACCCAGCAGCGGGTGCCCACGCTGCCCACCCCGACGACCTTGCGGGCCATGTCGACGAACGCGTACCGCTCCAGGAGGGTGCGGCGGTCCACCTGCAGCGAGCTCCGGTACTGCCGGATCAGGCCGTGGAAGGCGCCGGCCGGGTCCGGACCCTCCGCCCCGGGCACGAGGTCGCGCAGCGGCATCAGCAGCGGCGGCTCGGCCTTGATCCGCAGCCGGCCGTCGGCCACCTCGGTCAGCTTGCCGAACGCCTGCAGGCTGTCGCGGGTCCGCGCCTTCTCGAGGGCGCGGGTCAGCCGCTTGCGCCCGCCCGCCCCCAGCATCGGGGCGAGGTCGCGCTGCAGCGCGTCGGCGTCGAGGCTCGCGTACCAGACCTCGATGTCCCGCTGGCCGGCGAACTCCGCCATCGCCGTCCGGTAGCGCGCGCCGGCGGCGACGGTGACCGCCCGGCGCTGCTTGTGCGACAGGCCGTTCTCCCGGGCGGCGAGCTCCAGGCTGGCGACCAGCCGCTGGACGTCGTGCTCGAAGGGGCCCGGCAGGGTCTCGTCGAAGTCGTTGGTGTCGAACAGCAGCCGCCGCTCGGGCGAGCCGAACAGCCCGAAGTTGGCGGCGTGCGCGTCCCCGCACATCTGCACGGTCAGGCCCGAGCGGGACGCGCCGGCCTGGTCGGCCGCCATGACGCGGGCGGCGCCGCGGTAGTAGGCGAACGGGGACGCGAGCATCCGCCCGTAGCGGATTGGCACCAGCTCGGGCACCCGGTCCGCCGCCTGCTCCACGAGCAGGGTGAGCGGGTCGCGGGTGCGCGTGGCCCGCGGGGACTCGGCGAGCGCGTCGAGCGGGGCGCCGGCGCGCAGCGCCTTCCCCGCGGCCCGCCGCTGCTGCGGCGTGGGGCGCGGCGGCCGGCTGGCCCCGTGCGGGGGCCGGTCCTCGACGGCGACCGCCGTCCCGGTCAGCACCTCGTTCCCGTCGAGCACGGTGCCGCCGCCTCCGCGGCGCGCCTCCCGGGTCGGGGTCGTGGTCCGGGCCGTCCGGCGTGCGGCTGCGCCTGTGCTCATGGCCCGACGGTGCCGGGCCGGACCACGCGGTGGCCTCATCCGGCGGGGATGAGGCCGTCCCGGCCCCGGACGGCGACCCTCGGCGCCGGAACGCAGCCGGGAGGAGTACCGCGATGAGCACCGACCTGTCCCGTCCCTCCGTGACCGCCCCGCCCCGGCGCAGTGGCGCACGCGTGGTGGTCGGGCTGCTCGGCCTGGCCGTCGTGGTCCTCGGGGTCGTGCTGCTGGCCAACCCGGTCGCCGCCGCGCGCAGCCTCGCCCTGCTCGTCGGGCTCTCGTTCGTCGCCGGGGGGCTGCTGGAGATCGCCGTCGGGTGGGACTCCGGGCGCTCCCGCGGGGCCTCGGTGCTGCTCGGCGCCGTCCTCGTGGTCGGCGGCGTCCTGGCCGCGGTCTGGCCCGGCGTGACGCTCTGGACGCTGGTGCTGGTCACCGCGTTGTCGCTGCTCGTCCACGGCGCCGGCCGCATCGCCCTCGCCGTCGTCGGGAGGGACCGGGTCGACGGGCGGGGCTGGCTGGCCGCGCTCGGCGTCGTCGACGTCGTCGTCGGCGTGCTGGCCCTCACCTGGCCGGAGGCCACGGTCCTGGTGCTGTGCGTCCTGTTCGGCGTCCAGGTGCTGTTCCTCGGCCTGGCGCTGGTGGCCGTCGCCTTCCTGCGCCCCGCCGGCGGAGCGGCCGTCGGCCGGTGACCCGCAGGACAACCAGCCCTGCCCGCCCCGCACACGGGGGACGGGAACGAGAGGGACAGGACCGAGAGAACAGGAGCCGACATGCCAGGACTGCTCCGCGGCGTCGCGCGCACGGCCGTCGTCGCAGGCACGGCCAGTGCCGTGTCCGGCCGCGTCCGGCGGCGTCAGGCCAACCGGTGGGCGCAGCAGGACGCGGTCGCCGCGCCGCAGCCGCAGCCGGCGGCCGCGTCGGTGCCCCCGCCGCGCACCGACACCGACACCAAGCTCGCCCAGCTGCGCGAGCTGGGCCGGCTGCACGACTCGGGCGTCCTGGACGACGCCGAGTTCGCCCTCCAGAAGAGCCGGATCCTCGACTCCTGACACCCGGGCCGCCGGTCCGGTGCACCCATCCCGAGGAGGAAGTACATGGCCACCATGACCGTCTGGACGTTCCCCACCGCCGGCGGCGCCGAGCGGGCCCAGGCCACGCTCGCCGACCTGCAGCGCCGGGAGCTGATCCGGATCCACGACGCCGCGATCGTCACCTACCCCGAGGGGGCGCGGAAGCCGAAGACCCGTCAGCTGAACAACCTGGCCGGTGCCGGCGCCCTGGGCGGCGCGTTCTGGGGGATGCTGTTCGGCCTGATCTTCCTCGTCCCGCTGCTCGGCATGGCGGTCGGCGCGGCGATGGGTGCCCTCACCGGCAGCATGACCGACGTCGGCATCGACGACGCCTTCATCCGCCGGATGCGCGAGGAGATCCGGCCCGGGACCTCGGCGCTGTTCGTCCTCTCCTCGGACGCGGTCGTGGACCGGGTCCGGGAGGCGTTCGCGGGCCAGGAGATGACCCTGGTGGAGAGCAACCTCAGCAACGACCAGGAGGCCAAGCTGCGCGAGGTCTTCGCCGACACCGAGGCGCCGGCGCCCGCGACGACGGGCTGAGCGCTCCCCGGGACGGGGCCCGGCCGCACACCGCGGCCGGGTCCCGTCGCGTCCGCGGTCAGTGCACGAGCGCCTTCAGCGCGATGAGACCGGCGCCGACGAGGGCGACGAGCGTGCCCCTGACCAGCGCCCGGAAGGTGGACCCGCCGGCCAGCCGCACACCCCAGTAGCCGTAGAACCCGATCAGGCCCACCCCGGACCACTTGGCGACGGTGAACGCGGTGCCGGTCGTGAGCACGCCGAGCGCGGCGAGCAGGAAGAAGACGGCGGGGAACACCACGCCGAACCCGACCGCCGCGGCGTCCTCGGTCATGTGCACGACCTCGGGGCGGGTGACCCGCCGCCGCGCGCGGGTCTCGGTGCCCACCACGTCGCTGTAGACCTCGGCGAGGCCCACGGCCAGGGCGGTCCCCAGCAGCCACACGGCCATGACGCCGGGCGAGGGCGGGTGCTGCTCGACCGCGACGACCAGCGCCAGGCCGATGATCGAGCCGTACACGACCCGGCCGACCTGCCGGGAGCCCAGGTGCGCCTCGAGTCCGGCTCGCATGCGCCGCAGCGTGGGGGCCGCCCGCCGGGCCGCACATCGTCCGCCCGGTGCGATCCCGGCCGCGCGGGAGGCCCCTAGCGTCGGCGCCCCCCAGGTGCGCGCGGAGCCCGACATGACGACCGAACCGGCTGTCCGAGACGCCTCCGTGACGCCTGCCGTCCCCGCACCGCGCCCGGCCCCCGAGGAGGGGCCCCCGCGCCGGCCCGGCCGCCGGTGGCTGCGGTGGCTGCCGCGGTACCGGTGGAGCGGCCTGGCCGGGGCCGTGCTGCTCGGCTGCCTGTCGCTGACGCCGTCGCTGCTGCCGCGCGGCTGGCTCATCCAGGGCCTGGTCGCGGGCATCACCGCGGTGATCGGCTACGGGCTGGGGACCGGCCTCGCCTGGTTCGTCGCGGAGGCCACCGACCGCCGGATGTCCGCGCGGTTCCGGCGCCGCGCCTGGCAGGTGCTGGCCGTGGCCGGGACGGTGCTGGTCGTGGTCTCGCTGTGGCTCGGCGCGCGCTGGCAGCGCGAGGTCCACCTGCTCATGGGGCTCGACCCGCCGCGCGGGTACTCCTCCGCCGGCATCGTCGGCGTGGCGGTGCTGCTCTTCGTGGTCCTGGTCGCCCTGGGCCGGGGCGTCCGGTGGCTGGGCCGCGGGCTGGTGCGGCTGCTGGGCCGCGTCCTCCCGCGGCGCCTGGCCAGGCCGCTCGGTGTCGTGGCGGTCGGGGCGCTGGTGGTGTTCCTGGTCAACGGCGTGCTGTTCCAGGGGCTGGTCGAGGCCGCGAACTCCGCGTTCAGCGTGCAGGACGACGAGACGGGGGAGGGCGCCGTCCGGCCCACCGGCGCCGAGCGCTCCGGGGGGCCGGGCTCGCTGCTGCGGTGGGAGGAGCTCGGCCGGCAGGGGCGGATCTTCGTGGGGTCCGGCCCGACGCCGGAGGACCTCGCCGCGTTCTCGGGGCGGCCGGCCCTCCCGCCGGTGCGCGTGTACGCCGGGCTGGCGTCGGCCGAGGACGTCGAGGAGCGCGCGGACCTCGCCGTCCGGGACCTGGAACGGGCCGGCGGCTTCGACCGGGCGGTGCTCGCCGTGGTCACCACCACCGGGACCGGCTGGGTCGACCCCGCGGCCGGCGCGGCGCTGGAGCACGTGTTCAACGGGGACACCGCGATGGTGTCCATGCAGTACTCCTACCTGCCGAGCTGGCTGTCCTTCCTCGTCGACCAGGCCAAGGCGCGGGACGCCGGGCGGGCGCTGTTCGACGCGGTGTACGGCACCTGGTCCCGGCTGCCGGTGGCCGAGCGGCCGGACCTGCTGGTGCTCGGCGAGAGCCTCGGCAGCTTCGGCGGAGAGGCCGCGTTCAGCGGCCTGGCCGACATCCAGAACCGGGCCGCCGGGGTGGTCTGGGCCGGGCCGCCGAACTTCAACGCGCTGTGGCGGGACCTGGTCGCCGACCGGGACGAGGGGTCGCCGGAGTGGCGCCCGGTGCTCGACGGCGGGCGGACCGCACGGTTCGCCGACGAGCCCGCCGACCTGGCCGCGCCGCCCGCGCCGTGGGGGGACTCCCGGATCGTCTACCTGCAGAACGCCTCGGACCCCATCGTCTGGTGGTCCCCGCAGCTGCTGCTGACCCGGCCGAGCTGGCTGGAGGGGCCGCGGGCGCCGGACGTGTCGGAGGCCATGACGTGGCTGCCCTTCGTCACCTTCTGGCAGGTGACCGCCGACATGGCGTTCTCGACCGGGGCCCCGGACGGGCACGGCCACCGGTACACGGCCGACTACGCCGACGCCTGGGCCGCGGTCGCGCAGCCGCCCGGGTGGACCGACGCCGACACCGCGCGGCTGCGGCCGCTGCTCGCCCGGTACTGACCGGCCGGCGCGGGTCCGTGACGGCGTCCGCCCGCGACCGGCTGCGCAGCGGGACCGTCGTCGCGGTGGTCGCCCTGCTGGCCGTGGCCGGCCCGCTCCTGCGGCCGCCGTGGTGGGTGCGCGGCCTCACCGGCGCCGCCCTGCTCGCGGGGGCGCGGCTGTCCGGGCTCGGCTGGCCGGAGCTCGGCCTGGGCCGCGACCGGCTGGCGGCGGGCTGCAGGTGGGCGCTCGGGGCGGTGGGCGTCGTCGGCGCCGTCTACCTCGTGGGCGTCCTGGTCCCACCGATCCGGCCGGCGTTCCTGGACGAGCGCTACGACCTCCCGCTGCCCGGCCTGCTGGCGAAGGTGCTCCTCAGCATCCCGCTGGGCACGGTGGTCCTCGAGGAGGTCGCGTTCCGCTCGGTGCTCTGGGCGGCGCTGGCCCGGCACTGCCGGCCGTGGCAGGTGCTGGTCACCACCGCGGCGCTGTTCGGCCTGTGGCACGTCCCGACCGTGCTGGCCGCCGAGGGCGGCGACCGCGGCCTCCCCGCCGGCGTGGTGGTGGGCACCGTCGCGGTGACCACCGCGGGCGGCCTGGTGTTCGGCGAGCTGCGCCGGCGCAGCGGCAGCGTCGTCGCCGCGGCCGGCGCGCACTGGGCGACCAACGCGCTCGGCGTCCTCACCGGGCCCCTCGCGCGGCGGCTGGACGCCGCGGCAGGCGGGGGCCCGGGCCTCGTCCTCGGCGGGTGAGGCCCGGGACCGCTCCGTGCCGGGACCGTGGCACGGTCCCGGCACATCCGTCCCCGGGGCGAGGAGGCACGAGATGAGCGTGGTCGCCGAGCCGCTCTCGGCGGACGACGGCGCCGTTCCCGGCGCGGACGCGGTCCTCGGCCCGCTCGTCGCCCGGCTGTCGCAGGAGTACGGCGCCGATCCCGTCGAGGTCCGGGCGCGGGCGGTGGCCGCGTTCGCGGCGTTCGCCGGGGCCCGGGTGCAGGCCTTCGTCCCGATCCTGGTGGAGAAGCGGCTCCGTGAGCGCTACCGCGTCCGGCGGACGGCCGGCTGACCCGGCCGGCTCCCGCCGGACGGGGAGGGCCGGGACGCCGGTCCCGCCCGGGCTCCGGGCGCTGCGCGGCTACCGCCGGGCCTGGCTGCCCCGCGACGTCGCCGCCGGGGTGGTGCTGACCACGCTGCTCGTGCCGCAGGGCATGGCCTACGCCGAGCTGGCGGGGCTGCCGGCGATCACCGGCCTGTACACGACCATCACCTGCCTGCTGGCGTACGCCGTGTTCGGCCCGTCCCGCATCCTGGTCCTCGGGCCCGACTCCTCGCTCGGCCCGATGATCGCGGCGACCGTCCTCCCGCTGGTGGTCGCGGGCGGGGACCCGGAGCGGGCGGTCGCGCTGGCGTCGGTGCTCGCCCTGATGGTCGGGGTGGTGATGGTCGTGGCCGGCTGGACCGGCCTCGGCTTCGTCGCCGACCTGCTGTCGAAGCCGACCATGATCGGCTACATGAACGGGCTGGCCCTGACCATCCTGGTCGGCCAGCTGCCCAAGCTGCTCGGGTTCTCGGTGGACGCCGACGGCGTCGTCGGCGAGGCGGCCGGCTTCGTGGAGGGCGTGGCGCAGGGGCAGGCGGTGCCGGCCGCGGCGGCGGTCGGGCTGGGCGGGGTCGTGCTGGTCCTCGTGCTGCAGCGGTGGTGGCCCAAGGTGCCGGCCGTGCTGGTCATGGTCGTGCTGGCCATCGCCGCCAGCGCGGCGTTCGACCTCGGGGAGCGCGGGGTCGACCTGGTCGGGGAGCTGCCGCAGGGTTTCCCGCCGCTGACGATCCCGTCGGTCGGCTGGTCCGACCTCGGCGTGCTCATCGCCGGCGCGCTGGCGATCGCGCTGGTCTCCCTGGCCGACACCATCTCGACGGCGTCGTCGTTCGCGCAGCGCACCGGCCAGGAGGTGCACGGCGGGCAGGAGATGGTCGGCATCGGGACGGCGAACCTGGCCGCCGGGCTGTTCCAGGGCTTCCCCGTGAGCACCAGCGCCTCGCGCACCGCCGTCGCCGAGCGGGCCGGCGCCCGCACCCAGCTGACCGGCGTCACCGGCGCCGCGCTGGTGCTCGTCATGATCGTCTTCCTGCCCGGCCTCTTCCGCGACCTGCCGCAGGCGGCGCTGGCGGCGGTCGTCATCACCGCGTCCCTGTCGCTGGCCGACCTGCCGGGCACCGTCCGGCTGTGGCGCCAGCGCCGCGTCGAGTTCACCCTCTCGCTGGTCGCCTTCGCCGGCGTGGCGCTGCTCGGGGTGCTGCCCGGCATCGCGGTCGCCGTCGGCCTGTCGATCCTCAACGTGTTCCGCCGGGCCTGGCACCCCTACGAGACCGAGCTGGGCCGGGTCGCCGGCCTGCCCGGCTACCACGACGTGCACTCCTACCCGGAGGCCGGCCGGCTCCCGGGCCTGGTCATCTACCGGTTCGACGCGCCGCTGTTCTTCGCCAACGCCAAGACCTTCCGGGACGAGGTGACCGCGCTGGCCCGCTCCGAGCCCGCGCCCCGGTGGGTCGTCGTCGCGGCCGAGCCGGTCACCGACGTCGACACCACCGCCGCGGACGTGCTGTTCGAGCTGGACCGGACGCTCGCCGGCCGCGGGCAGAGCCTGGTGTTCGCCGAGCTCAAGGACCCGGTGCGCCGCAAGATCGAGCGCTACGGCCTCGCCCGCGAGATCGGCGCGCGGGAC
This sequence comes from Geodermatophilus sp. SYSU D00879, assembly GCF_054050375.1. NCBI lineage: Bacteria > Bacillati > Actinomycetota > Actinomycetes > Geodermatophilales > Geodermatophilaceae > Geodermatophilus > Geodermatophilus sp. SYSU D00879. The sequence goes on along the minus strand of NZ_JBJGZF010000006.1, from coordinate 105,448 downwards.
TTCTTCCCGACGATCGGGGCCGCGGTCCGGGCCTTCCAGCAGGAGACCGGCGCCGACTGGCCGGACGCCGGCCCGCCCGACGCCTCCCCGCCGTCGCGCGTCCCCGGCCCGCGGGACGCGCCGCCGGACGCGGGCCGCGGCAGCGGCGCTCAGCCGTCCGTGCCGGGTGCCTGAGGGGCCCGGTCCGCGCCGACCGGTGCCGGCCGGGCCGGGGGAGCGGCCGGCTCCACCCGGGGCGGCCGGCCCCGGGCCAGGGACCACAGCGACGACCACTGCACGCGGGCCCGCGGCGCGCGGACGCCGGGGCGGTCCCGCGGCAACCGGACCCGCAGCACCCCCGGGCGGACCGTGCACCGCACCGGCGTGGCCAGCCGCACCGTCTCGCCGTCGATGCCGACGGGGACCTCGGGCACGTCGGCGGTGACCAGCACCTCCCGCGCCTCCGTCGTCCGGATGCCCCGCTGGTGGGCGCCGCGCAGCAGCTCGACGGCCTGCCGCGCGCTGTCGACCCGGATCGCGATCACGCCGAGCACGCCGCGGTCCAGGCGGGACCGGCGGCCGATCCCGGCGAGGTCGGACTCGTCGTAGGAGCCGTTGCTGACCAGCACCGCCTGGGGCCCGTCGACCACCAGCGACCCCGCCTCGGCGCGCAGCTGCGCCCCGCGCCGCCGGCTGAGGAGGTCGGGCAGCGCCGCGAGGGTGGTGCCGGCCTTGTCCTCCCGGTACCCGGGGTCCTCGACGATCTCGGCGTACGCGCCGAAGGACGCGTTGTTCACGAACGGCCGCCCGTTGACCGCGCCCAGGTCGATCCGCGCCTCCACGCCGTCGCGCAGCGCGTCGAGGCAGCGGGACGGGTCCTCCCGGTCCAGGCCGAGGTCGAGCGCGAAGTGGTTGCGGGTGCCGGCGCTGATCACGAGGAACGGCACGCCGTGCTCGGCGGCGACGTCGGCCACCAGCGCCTGCGTGCCGTCGCCACCGGCCACGCCCAGCAGGTCCGCGCCGCGGGCGAGCGCGTCGCGGGCGAGCTGCTGCACGTCGGTCCCCGGCCGGTCCAGCAGCGCCACCTCCGCGCCGAGCTCCTCCGCCCGCTCCCGCAGCGCGAACCGGCCGACCTTGCCGCCCCCGGACCGCGGGTTCATCACGAGGAACGGGTGGCGGGGCGGCGGCACCTCGGTGACCGGCAGCGCCCACGCCGAGGGGTCCGGCCGCAGCGCGGCGCGCGCGGTGCCCAGCGCGGCGGCCCAGAGCAGCGCGGCCAGGACGGCGGACAGCACCAGGTCCTCGACGAGGAAGACGACGACGAGCGCGAGCGGGGCCGCCACCACCAGCGCGAGGGCGAACCAGCGCTTGACCCGGCCGTGGCGCAGGAACCAGAAGACCCCGGCGACGACGGCGACGGCGGTCCCCACCACGAGTGCCATCAGCCACAGGCCGCGTCCGTTGGCGGACTCCAGCAGCACGAGCAGGGCGGCGGCGGCCAGCGCCAGCGCGCCACGGGCCTCCCACCGTCGGGTCCGCGAGGTCTCCACGGCGCACCTCCTCCGGCCGGCGTGGGGGCATGCTGCCCGGCGCGGGGCGGTCCGGGCTCACCCTCCGGGGACGGTTCCCCGGCCAGGGGTGGCGCCGCGAGCCCGGTGTACCGAAACTGGAACGGCCCCGCCGGGCCGGCGACGGAGGGCCTCCGGTCCGTGGCGCGCCGGCCCGGCGGCGGTCTGCGGGGGGAAGGACGGGGTGGCGTGGCGGCGAGCGCGGCGGACCTGCGGCGGCGGTGGGCGGCGGGGGAGCCCGCGCACGGGCTGTGGAGCCTGCTGCCCGGCGCGGTCACCGGCGAGCTGCTGGCGCGCACCGGCGCCGACCACGTCGTCGTGGACCTGCAGCACGGCGCCACCGCCGAGGCCGACCTGCCGGGGACCGCGGCGGCGATCGCCGCCGCGGGCGCGGTGCCGCTGGTCCGGACCCGCAGCCCCGCCTTCGCCGACGTCGGCCGCCCGCTCGACCTCGGCGCCCGCGGCGTGATCGTGCCGAACGTCCGCGACGCCGCGCACGCCCGCGAGGTGGTGGCCGCCACCCGCTACGCGCCGGCCGGGACCCGGTCGATCGGGCGGCTGTCGGGCGGAGCCGACGAGCCCCTGGTCGTGCTCATGGTGGAGACGGCCACCGCGCTCGAGGACCTCGACGCCCTGCTCGCCGTCGAGGGGCTGGACGGCGTGTACGTCGGCCCCGGCGACCTGTCCCTGTCGCTCGGCCTGACGGGGGAGGAGCACCGTGCGGAGCTGCGCGGCGTGCTGTCCTCGGTCGTGGCGCGGGCGGTCGCCGCGGGCGTCCCCGTGGGCGTGCACGCCTACAGCGGGCAGGAGGCCGCGGGGTTCGCCGCCGAGGGCGCCACGATCGTCACGGTCGCCGTCGACGCCGCCGTGCTCGGCGAGGCGGCGGCGGGCCACCTCGGGGCCGCCCGCCGGGGGGCCGACCCCCGCTGACCGGGCCGTCCCCGCCGCGACGGGATACTCGTCCCGGCGGGGTCCGGCGGGCGGTCCCCGGTCGAGGAGGTCCCCGGAGTGCCCAGAGCCCTGCTGCTGGAGAACATCGACCCGGTGGCAGCCGACCTGCTGCGGGAGGCCGGCTACCAGGTGGAGTCCCTCCGGGGAGCGCTGGACGAGGCCGACCTGGTCGACGCGCTGGACGGCGTCGACCTGCTCGGGATCCGGTCCAAGACCCAGGTGACCGCCGAGGTCGTGCGCGCCCGGCCCGGCCTCGCGGCGGTCGGCGCCTTCTGCATCGGCACCAACCAGATCGACCTCGCGGCGGCCGCGACCGCGGGGATCGCGGTGTTCAACGCGCCGTACTCCAACACCCGCAGCGTGGTGGAGATGGCGATCGCGGAGATCGTCATCCTGGCGCGCCGGCTGGTCGACCGGGACCGCGCGCTGCACGCCGGCACCTGGGACAAGTCGGCCGCCGGCAGCCACGAGATCCGCGGCCGCACGCTCGGCATCGTCGGCTACGGCAACATCGGCAGCCAGCTGTCGGTGCTCGCCGAGGCGCTGGGCATGCGGGTGCTGTTCTACGACCTCGAGGACAAGCTGGCGCTCGGCAACGCGGAGCGCTGCGACAGCCTGGAGGAGCTGCTCGAGCGGGCGGAGACGGTGACGCTGCACGTCGACGGGCGGGCCGGCAACGCCGGGCTGTTCGGCGCCGAGCAGTTCGCCCGGATGCGCCGGCGCAGCCTGTTCCTCAACCTCTCCCGCGGGTTCGTCGTCGACCACGAGGCGCTGCGCGAGCACGTCCTGTCCGGCCACATCGCCGGGGCCGCGGTCGACGTGTTCCCCGAGGAGCCGCGCGAGCAGGGCGACCCGTTCGACTCGGTGCTGCGCGGCCTGCCCAACGTCATCCTCACGCCGCACGTCGGCGGGTCGACGCAGGAGGCGCAGCACGACATCGGGCGGTTCGTCGCCGGCAAGCTCGTCGACTACACGACCACGGGGACGACGACGCTGAGCGTCAACCTGCCGACCGTGGCCCTGCACGGGTCGTCGGCGGCCCGGTTCGCGCTGCTGCACCGCAACGTGCCCGGGGTCCTCGCCCGCGTCGACGCGCTGGTCGGCGAGCACGGCCTCAACGTCGACGGCCAGGTGCTGGCCACCCGCGGCGAGCTCGGGTACGCGGTCACCGACGTGAGCGCCGAGCTGCCGGCGGACCTGCTGGCCGCGCTGCGCGCCCTGCCGGAGACCGTCCGGCTCACCACCGTGGGACGCCGGCCCCGCTGAGCCCCGTGGACGCGGAACGGCCCCCCGGCTGAGCCGGGGGGCCGTCCTCGTGCGGCAGGTCAGCCGTTGACGCGGACCTGCATGAACCCGTTGTGAGCGCTGGTGCTCACCACGGTGATGCGGGTGCCGGTCTCCGGCACGTCCACGCCGGTCCAGCCGTTGGCGTCGGGCTGATCACCCGGGGCCACGTACCAGTCCTGCGTGTCGTCGAAGGTCGGCACGGCGGGCAGCCCGCCGTAGGTGCCGGCGATGCCGGTGTCCGGGTCGTGCAGCGTGATCCGGTCCGTCGTCTGCCGCCCGAAGGTGGAGTCGTAGGACTGGATGCGCGGCCGGAACGACTCGCCGTCGGTGCGGTCCGTGCCCTCGTCGTCGGTCGGCTCGTAGAGCAGGCCCGGGTGGGCGTCGACCGGCAGGATCAGCCCGGCACCCGGGTGGGCGCCGACGTTGTTGTCCGCGTACTGGGTGTTCCAGTAGCTGATCAGCAGGCCGTCCTGGTACGGCAGCCGCTCGGCCCAGTCCGGGCGCGCCGGGTCCCCGAAGTTGTACGGGCCGGTCTGCAGGCCGGCGTCGTAGCCGGTGTAGGCGCGGTTCTCGGCGATGTAGGCGTTGAAGAACGACTGCGTCGCCGAGCCCGTGGTGGTGGTGAACCCGTCCAGGGTCCAGGCCGTCACCGGGGTGCCGTCGATGGCCACGGCGTCGACCAGGAAGCCGGGCTCGGTGGCGGCGCCGTCGGTCCAGTAGCGGAAGCCCACCTGGGCGCCCGCCGGGACGCCGGTCAGGTCCGCCGACAGGTCGACCCACTCGCCGTCGGTGCTGCCGGTGATGCCCTGGCCGAAGTTCTGGCCGTTGGGGTCGGTCGCCGTCGACAGGTTCGTCGGCAGCGGGGTGAAGGACTTCCCACCGTCGGTGGTGTAGACGGCGTAGGCGTAGTCCCAGTCCTGCTCGATCTGGTAGCTCACCTTGGCGGTGAGCGTCCCCGCGACGGCGGGCAGCGTGGTCAGCATCGAGTGGTCCAGGTCGTCACCCTGGCCCGAGTACCAGAAGTCGGAGCCCTCGAACGGGGCGCCGACGGTCGTGGTGACCTCGCGGTTCGGCAGCAGCACGATCAGCGCCTGCGCCTGCTTGGTGGTGGCGGTCGACGGGCCGAGGCGGGTGTCGGCCCGGGCGCCCGGCGCCACGACCTCGTAGTCCAGCCAGCCCAACTGGAACTTCTCCCACGCGCCCATGTGGATCGGCTTGGTGCCGATGCCGTCGGCCGGCTGGCCGCTGTTGCCGTAGGAGCCGGAGGACATGAGCGTCCAGAAGGCGGTGCTGTTCTCGGCGCCGCCGCTGTTGCCGGAGGTGTCGTAGAGGTCCGGCAGGCCGAGGTCGTGGCCGAACTCGTGGGCGAAGACGCCGACGCCGCCGTTCTCCGGCTCGACGGTGTAGTCGCCGATCCAGTACTTCGACTCGCCGACCCGCGTGCCGCCGAGCGGGTTCACCGCGCCGTCGACGGTCGGGCCGCCGGCGCCGATGCGGGTGCTCTGGTTGTACCAGCGGTGCGACCAGATGGCGTCCTCGCCGAGGGCGCCGCCGCCGACCTCCTCGCCCATGCCGGAGTGCACGGCCTGGAAGTGGTCGATGTAGCCGTCGGCCTCGTCGAAGTCGCCGTCGCCGTCGTGGTCGTAGCGGTCCCAGACGTCGAACTGCGAGAGGTACTCGTCGATGTCCTCGGTGGTCCTGCCCGAGGCCAGCTGGTCGGCGTACCAGGTGTTGACGGTCTCGTTGACGAACTCCCACGGGCGCCGGCCGTCGTCGCCCTCGCCGTAGTAGGCGGCGGGGTGGTCGTCGAGCGTGACCCAGTCCTCGACCTGACCGGTGACGGTGTAGCGGCCCGAGGACAGCTCCTCGTAGAAGTTCGCGACCGAGTTGACCCCGTCCGCGGAGCTGTAGAGCAGCTGGTCGAAGTAGGGCTGGGAGAAGTCCTCGGCCCAGATCGTGGTGTTGTCCTCGCTCCGGTCGGGCTCGGGGATCTGGTTGTGCGGCAGGGTCTCGAACTCGCCGAGCACGGTCCAGATGGCGTCGCTGTCCTCCTGGGCCAGCTCGACGTACTGGCCCTTGGCGACCTCGACGACCTTGTTGTCGCCGGTCGGCGTGGCCTGGCCGGAGACGACCTGCTCGAGGGCCTCCTGGCGCAGCTCGCGCTGCTTGTCACCCAGCGGGTTGGGCAGGTCGTGCGCCCGGGCGGGGGCCGCGCCGGGGTCCTCCTGTGGTGGTGCCGCGTTCGCGGTCGTGGGCAGGGCGACCGCGACCAGCGCGGCACCCACGACCAGGGGAAGAGCTCTCTTCTTCAAGGACCGTCTCCCATGTCGGACGAGGACTGCCGACCACCGGTGGGGAACCACCGGCGATCACTCTCTGGCAGCCCGCGAAGACGTTAGGTAGCAGGAGTAACTATGTCGACAATTCGTGACCAGATAGTGACGAACGAGACTGCTCAGTCCGTGCGACACGCCCTTGACCTGCGGTGATGGGCGCGCTACGGCGTGTCGCCCGTTGCGCTCAGTGTTGCGCCAACTTCCGCTTTGCGAAGAGCGCAAGTCTCGCTAGGTTGTGGCGCACGGCACAGACCACCTCGGATCGCCGGGCCCGTCCGGGCGCTCCTGAGTGCGACGTGCGCCGTCACTCCCGAGAGGACCGATCGACCCAGTGAGAGACCTGCGACACCTGACGCGAGCCGTGCTGTTGGCCGCCCTGTCCGCACTCCTGTTCGTGGGCCTCGTCGGCCCGGCGAACGCCGCCCCCTCCACCCAGTCCCCGGGGAGTTCCTCCGACTGCGCCGGGCGCGGCGTCCCGGCGAGCAAGATCTCGATCCAGCTCTGGACGTTCGCCGAGTACATCGGCTTCGGGTCCGACGCGGCCACCGTGGAGCGCCTCGAGCACGTCCTCGGTGAGCTCAGTGAGATGGGCTACCGCAACGTCGAGCCGTTCACCCTGAACGGCCTGAGTGCCGAGCAGTACCGCGACCTGCTCCACGAGTACGGCCTCAAGGCCTCGGCCCGGCACGTCGACGTCGGCACGCCGGCGAACCCCTCCGACATCGAGCAGATCCTCGAGGAGAACCGGGTCCTCGGCATCAAGTACTTCGGGTCGGGCGGCACCCCGCGCCTCACGACCGAGGCCCAGTGGATCGCCTACGCCCAGTACCTGGACACGGTGGGCGAGCAGGCCCGCAAGGCCGGCCAGACGCTGATGGTGCACAACCACAACTGGGAGTTCGAGACCGTCTTCGGCGACCGGACCGCCTACGACATCCTGATGACGTACACCGACCCGCGGAACGTCGTCTTCCAGCTCGACCTGTACTGGGCGACCTTCGCAGGCGCCGACCCGGTCGAGCTGATCGAGCAGTACGGCAACCGGATCCAGCTGTTCCACGTCAAGGACATGCGGGCATCCGACCGTCGCATCGAGATCGTGGGGCGCGGCACCATCGAGTTCCCGGAGATCTTCGCCGCCGGCGGCGGGAGCACGAAGTACTTCGTCGTCGAGCACGACCCGCGCTTCGGCGACCCGACGTTCAACCCGTTCCAGGCCGCGCAGGAGGGCTTCGCCTACCTCGCCTGTGTGACCTACTGACGCACGGCATCTGACGCTCGACGAGGGGCGGTCCCGGACTCCCGGGGCCGCCCCTCCGCGCGTCCCGGCGCCAGCCAGGAGACGACGGCGGTCGTCCCGCACACCGCCAGCCCGACGACCGCGACGGCCACGTACCCGCTGTCGCCCGGTGCGGCGCCGGGGCCGGGCGTCGCCGCGCCGAGCAGGGTGGCGGTCAGTGCGCTGCCGAGCGCGAAGCCGACGTAGCGCAGGACCTGGTTGAGGCTCGTGGCGCTGCCGGTCTCCGACGCCGGCACCGCGGCGACCACGAGCGCGGGGAACGCCGCGAACGACGCGCCCACCCCGAGCCCGGCGACGGCCGTGACGGCGAACAGCTGCCACAGGTCGGTGCGGGTCAGCCCGAACAGCACGAACGCGCCGGCCTGCACGAGCGCGGCGACCGGGAGCACCAGGTGCTGCCGCCCGCGGTCGGCCAGCACCCGGGCGAGCCTGCCCCCGAGCACGCTGGCCGCCGAGAACGGCAGCAGCACCAGCCCGGCCACGAGCAGCGAGGCGCCGAAGCCCGGGCCGGGGGAGGCCGGCGTCTGGGCGAGGACGGGCACCGAGGACAGCAGCAGGTAGTTGGACAGGCCGACCAGCAGCGCCGCGACGTGGGCGGTGAGCGCGAGCCGCCCGCGGGCCAGCCGCAGGTCGACCAGCGGCGCCGGAGTCCGCGCCTCCCAGACCGCCCAGCAGGCCAGTGCCGCGACCGCGCCGCCGGCCGGCAGCCACGACGCCGGGGAGGTCCAGCCCTCCGTCTCGGCCTCGCCGAGCGCGACGAGCAGCCCGGCCAGTCCGGCGCCCAGCAGGAGCGCGCCGACGACGTCGAGCGGCCGCCGCGTCGTGGTCGCGGCCGACGGGAGGACCGCGGCCGCGGCCAGCAGCGCGGCGAGGCTGACCGCGGCGCCGGCCCAGAAGGCGGCGTGCACCCCGCCGAGCTCGGCCACCAGCCCGGCCAGCGGGTAGCCGAGGCCCACGCCGGCGACGACGGTGAGCGACAGCGCGGCGATCGTCGAGCGGGACCGCTCGCCGGTGAGTGCCTCGCGGGCGGTGGCGATGGCGAGCGGCGTCAGCCCGAGCCCGAGGCCCTGCAGCGCGCGGCCGGCGACCAGCCACCCCAGGCCGAGGGGGAGGGCCGCCAGCACCCCGCCGGCGGTCACCACGCCCAGCACGGCGAGGACGACGCGGCGCCGGTGCGGCCCGTCGCCGAGCCGGCCCACCACGGGCGTGGCCACCGCGCCGACCAGCAGCGTGGCGGTCAGCGACCACTGGGCGTCGGGCAGGTCGGCGTCCATCGTGGCGGCGATCGCGGGGACCAGCGGCGCGCCCAGGCTGCTGATGACGGCGACGACCGTCCCCACGAAGACCAGGACGGGCACCAGGGCGCGCGGCGGGCGGGGCGGCGTCATGACCTCCAGGGTCCCAGGTGGTTGCTCTCCGCAACGGATGATGCCGGTCGCGCTGCCGGCGCCGGCCCCCCTTGTCCCGGGCCGGGCGGGCCCCGACGATCCATTCCCTGCGACACGCACACCTGGACGGTCGGCGGGGCGATGAGCCATGGACCTGCACCACACGGTCACCCACGGGAAGCACTACCGGCGGCGGTCCCGCCGGCGAGGGGTCGCGCTGGGCCTCGGGGCGGTGGTCCTCGCCGCGGTCGTGGTCGGCGCGCTCCTGTGGTCCGGGGGCTCCGGGTCCCCCGAGCCGCAGGCGGGGGCGGCCGCGACCTCGGCCGGCGGGCACGCGCACGACGGGGACGACGGCGCGCCGTCGTCGGGTGCCCCTGCGTCGTCCGGGGCGTCCGCGCCGGCGGCGAGCGCCGCCGAGCCCGGGGTCGGCCCGGCGGTCCGGGTGGGTTCGTCGCCGCACCACCTCGCGGTCACCCCTGACGGACGCGCCGCCTACGTCGCCGACCCTGCCGCCGGTGCCGTCCTCCGCATCGACCCCGCCACCGCCGAGGTGACGGCGACCATCCCGGTGCCGCAGGCGCCGCCGCAGATGGTCACCACGTCCCCGGACGGGACGCGCGTCTTCGTGTCCGCCTACGACGAGGAGTTCTCCGCCGACGTCGTGGTCACCATCGACACCGCCACCGACACGGTGATCAGCGCCGTGCCGGTGGGTCGCGGCCCGTACGCCATGGCCACCGACCCCGACGGCCGGCTGCTCTACGTGTCCTACTACGACGAGGGGCACCTCGACGTCTTCGACGCCGCCACCGGGGCACTCGTGGACCGGGTCGACGTCGCGCGGTCCCCGCACGGGGTCGCCGTCGCGCCCGACCGCGGGGCCGTCTACGTCACCAGCCACTTCGCCGACGTCGTGACCGCGCTGTCCCTCGGGGACCACCGGGTCCTGGCCACCATCCCCGTCGGCGACGGGCCGCACGGCCTGGAGACCTCGCCGGACGGGACGCGGATCGCGGTGGTCGGCTACATCAGCGACGACGTCACGATCATCGACGCGGCGACGGACGCCGTGGTGGCCACCGTGCCCGGCGTGGGCGTGGGGCCCCAGGACGTCACCTGGGCCCCGGACGGCCGCCACCTCTACACCGCCAACGTGGAGGACGGCACCGTGGCGGTGGTCGACGCCGCCACCGGCGCCGTCACCGCGCGGATCCGCACCGGGGCCGACCCGACGAGCGTCACGGTGACCCCGGACGGGCGCCGGCTGCTCGTCACCAACTCCGGCGACGGCACGGTCCGCGTCCTCGACGTCGCCGGCGCCTGACCGCGCCCGGCACCGGCGGCGGCGGGCGGAACCGGACAGTGCCGTATCACCGGCAGGTCACGGTCCCTGCCCGGCCGGAGCCGCGATCTTGACGTTCCCCCTATCGTCCGTGCGCATGTGGCACACATCACACGGGGTGCTCCGGGAGCCGGTGGCGCCGTGCTGACCGTCGACCGGCTGCAGGTGAGCTACGGCGGCGTCGTCCAGGCCGTCCGGGGCGTGTCGATGGAGGTCCCCGACGGCTCGGTCGTGGCCGTGCTCGGGAGCAACGGCGCGGGCAAGACGACGCTGCTGCGCACCGTCTCCGGCACGCTGCGGCTGCACAGCGGCCGGGTCGACGCCGGCACGGTGCGCTTCGAGGACACCGACCTCACCCGCCGCGACGCCGGCCAGATCGTGCGCCGGGGCGTGGTCCAGGTGCCGGAGGGGCGGCGGATCTTCGGCCGGCTCACCGTCGAGGAGAACCTGCGCGCCGGCGGCATGGGCAACCGCGACCGCGCCGCCAAGGCCCGGGCCGTCACCCGCGTGCACGACCTGTTCCCGGTGCTGCGCGACCGCGCCGGGCAGCGGGCCGGGCTGCTGTCCGGCGGGGAGCAGCAGATGCTCGCCATCGGCCGCGCGCTCATGGCCAGCCCGCGGCTGCTGCTGCTCGACGAGCCGTCCCTGGGCCTGGCGCCCCGCGTCATCGGCCAGATCGGCGAGGTGATCGCCGAGATCAACCGGCAGGGGACGGCGGTGCTGCTGGTCGAGCAGAACGCGACGATGGCCCTCGGCGTCGCCGACCGCGCCTACGTCCTCGACGTCGGCGAGGTGTCCCTGTCCGGCGACGCCCGCGAGCTCGCCGCCACCGACGAGGTGCAGCGGCTCTACCTCGGGCACACCGGCGCCGACCCGGCCGCCGAGCGCGTCGAGCGGGCTCCCCGCCGCACCCTGTCGCGGTGGACGGCGTGACCGCGGCGACCACCCGGGACGACGTCCCGCCGGTCGAGGTCGACGGCGTCAGCGTCGCCTTCGGCGCGATCAAGGCGCTCAACGACGTCTCGTTCACCGTCGCCCCGGGCGCCATCCACGCCGTCATCGGGCCCAACGGCGCCGGCAAGTCGACGCTGTTCAACGTCCTCTCCGGGGTCTACCGGGCCAGCGCCGGGGAGGTCCGGTTCGGCGAGGCCCGCCTGAGCGCGATGCGGCCGTTCCAGATCGCCGGCGTCGGCGTGGCCCGCGCGTTCCAGAACATCGCGCTGTCGGGCACGCAGACGGTGGCCGAGAACCTCATGCTCGGCCGCCACCACCTCACGAAGGCGGGCTTCCTCTCCTCGGGGCTGCGGCTGCCGCGGGCCACCCGGGAGGGGCGGGTCCACGGCGAGCGCATCCGCGAGATCGCCGAGTTCCTCGACCTCGGCGCCAAGCTGCACACCCCCGTCGGGGTGCTGTCCTACGGCGACCAGAAGCGGGTCGAGGTGGCCCGGGCGCTGTGCATCGAGCCCCGGCTGCTGCTGCTCGACGAGCCGGTCGCCGGGATGAACGCACAGGAGACCGACCGGATGGCCGACGCCATCCGGGAGATCCGCTCGGCGCTGGGGATCTCGGTCATCCTCGTCGAGCACGACATGGGGATGGTCATGTCGCTGGCCGACCGGGTGACCGTCCTCGACTTCGGCCGCCGCATCGCCGACGGCACCCCGGCGCAGGTCCAGTCCGACCCCGAGGTCATCCGCGCCTACCTCGGCTCGGGCACCGAGGTCGGCCCCGCGGAGGCCGCCGGCCACCACACCGCCGGCCAGCACCCCGCCGCCCAGCCCACCGCCGAGCAGTCCACCGCCGCCCAGCCCACCGCCGAGCAGTCCACCGCCCACGGCGCCACCGCCACCGACGCCCCGGGGAGCCGGCCGTGACCCAGTTCCTGTCCCTGCTGCTCAACGGCATCTCGCTGGGCGCCATCTACGCGCTCATCGCGCTCGGCTTCGTGATCATCTTCAAGGCCAGCGAGGTGGTCAGCTTCACCCACGGGTCGCTGCTGCTGCTCGGCGCCTACACGATCGCCCGGCTGTCGGGCCCGATCGGCTTCCTGCCCGCGGTGCTCGTCGGCGTCGGGTTCACGGCGCTGGCGGCGTTCCTCGTCGAGCGGCTGGTCATCAACCAGCTCCGCGGCGCCCCGGTGATCAGCCTGGCCATCGTCACCATCGGCGTCGACATCATCATCCTGACGGAGCTGATCCGGCGGATCGGCCCGGACATCCTCAACGTCCCGCACCCGTGGGGCAGCGACTCGGTGCGCATCGGCAGCGTCGGCATCAGCGAGAACCGGCTGATCGCCATGGGCGTCGCGGGCGTCCTGATCGTCGCGTTCTTCGTCGCCTTCAAGTACTCCAGCTGGGGCGTGGCGATGCGGGCCTCGGCCGAGGACGGCGAGGCGGCCGCGCTGATGGGCATCCGGCAGGGCCGGGTGTCGGCGCTGGCCTGGATCGTCGCCGGCGTCCTCGCCGCGGTCGCGGCGCTTTTCCTCGTCGGCGCCCCCACCCCGGGCGTGAGCGCGGCGGCCTACACGGTCGCGCTGCGCGCGTTCCCCGCGGCGATCCTCGGCGGCCTGGACTCCACCGGCGGCGCGCTGGTCGGCGGGCTGCTCATCGGGATCACCGAGGCGCTGGTGGCCGGCTACCAGGAGGAGCTGTCGTTCCTCGGCCGCGGCTTCGGCGAGGTCGCACCCTACGTCGTGATGATCATCGTGCTGCTGGTCCGCCCCTCCGGCCTGTTCGGGACCAAGGAGCTGACACGTGTCTGACACCCTCTCCGCCCCCACCGGGGCCCGGCGCACCGCGGCCGCGGACACGTCCGGGGCCGGCCGCTCCCCGCTGCAGCGGTGGCTCCGGCCGGCGCTGCTCGTGGCGGCCCTCGTCGTGCTGCTGGTGCTCCCGCTGTACGTGGAGGAGTTCTGGCTGCGCACCGGCTTCGCCGTCGCCGGCGCGATCGTCGGCGCGATCGGGCTGAACCTGCTGGTCGGCACCAGCGGTCAGCTGTCGCTGGCGCACGCGTTCTTCCTCGCCGTCGGCGCCACCACCTACACCTACGTCTCCGGCGAGTCCGGCGGCCTGGGCACCCGGGCGGCGCTGCGCGGCCTGGAGCTGCCGCCGATCGTCGGCATGGTGCTCGGCGTGCTGCTCGCCGGGCTGGCCGGGCTGCTGTTCAGCCCGATCGCGGCCCGGCTGCGCGGCATCTACCTCGGCGTCGCCTCGCTCGGGCTGGTGTTCATCGGGGTGCACGTGCTCAACACCTGGACGCCGGTGACCGGCGGCTTCAACGGCCGCAACGTGCCGGAGTTCTCGCTGTTCGGGTTCAGCTTCGGCAACGACGACCCGCTGCTGTTCGTCCTCGGCGTCCCGTTCCGGGAGGCCGAGCGGCTCTGGTACCTGGGCCTGGTCCTGGCGCTGGCCGCCTACGTGTTCGCCCGCAACCTGCTGCGCAGCCGGCCCGGCCGGGCGCTGGAGACGCTGCGCGACAGCGAGGTCGCCGCCTCGGTCATGGGCGTCAACGTGCAGGCCTACAAGGCGCGGGTGTTCCTGGTCAGCTCCATGTACGCCGGGCTGTCCGGGGTCATGTACGCCCTGTCCATCGGCAGCATCGCGCCGGAGTCCTTCGGGCTGATCGTCTCCATCCAGTACCTGGCGATGATCGTGCTCGGCGGGCTCGGCTCGGTGGGCGGCGCGGCGCTGGGCGCGCTGTTCGTCACCGCCCTGCCGCTGGTGTTCCAGCAGTACGCGGACGTGCTGCCGGTCGTGAGCGCCCCCGGTGAGGGCGGTGTGAACGCCGCGCTCGCCGCCCGCTACCTGTTCGGCCTGGCGATCATCCTCGTCGTCCTGTTCGAGCCCGGCGGCCTGGCCGGGCTCGCGCACCGCTTCCGCCGCCGGGGACGCAGACCCGGCCGCGGATCCCCGAGCGCCACACCGGGCTCGGGTGCGAGCACCACCGTCCCCGACCGGTCAGAACCACCAGCGCAAGGGAGCAGCAGCAGATGAGAGCAGGCACGCGTCTCCGGGGAGCCACCGTCCTGGCCGCCGTCGCCGTCGTCGCGGCGAGCGGTTGCAGCACCAAGGCGCCGGACAGCGGGGGCGGCGGGGGAGGAGGCGGCGGCGGCGAGGACGTCACCACCGACGTCGGGATCGAGGGCACCACCATCCGGCTCGGCGTGCTCACCGACCTGACCGGCGTGTTCGCCGCGCTCGGCCAGGACATCACCAACGCCAACACCCTGTACTGGCAGGACAACCAGGTCTGCGACACCTACGACGTCGAGCTCGACGTCCAGGACACCAACTACGTGCCGCAGACCGGCGTGCAGCTCTACAGCGGCATGAAGGACAGCATCCTCGCGATGCAGCAGACGATCGGCTCGCCGATCAACACCGCGCTGGCGGCGGACTACGAGGCCGACACCATCGTCAACTTCCCGTCGGCCTGGGCGCGCACGCTCACCGAGATCCCGGGCACCGGCGTCCTCGGCGCCACCTACGACGTGGAGATCGCCAACGGCTACCAGTACCTGTTCGACCAGGGGCTGCTGCAGGACGGCGCCACCGTCGGGCACATCTACTTCGAGGGCGAGTACGGCGAGAACGGCCTGGCCGGCAGCGAGGCCGTCGCGGAGGCCCGCGGCATCGAGGTGATCCCGGCGCAGATCAAGTCCACCGACCAGGACATGTCCGCGCAGGTCACCCAGTTCGCCTCGGCCGGCGTCGACGCGATCGTGCTGACCGTGGCGCCGCCGCAGACCGCCTCGGTGGCCGCGGTGGCGCAGGCAGCGGGCCTCGACGTGCCGATCCTGGGCAGCAACCCGGTGTTCGCGCCGGGCCTGCTGCAGGGGGCGTCGGCGCAGTGGCTCAAGGACCACCTCTACGTGGCCTCCCCGGTCACCTCGTGGGCCTCGCAGCCCGAGCTGCTCGAGGAGTACCAGGCCGCCTACCCCGAAGCGACCAACCCCAGCCCCGGCGCGATCTTCGGCTACGCGATGGGCAACGTGATGAACCAGGTGCTCGACAGCGCCTGCGAGAGCGGCGACCTGACCCGCGAGGGCGTGCTCACCGCGTTCGGCGAGCTGGAGGACGTCGACACCGGCGGGCTGCTGGTGCCGATCAACGGGTTCGAGCCCGGGGTGTCGCCCAGCACGCAGAGCATCATCCTGCGGCCGGCCGACGTCCCCGGCGGCGCCGAGGTCGTCCAGGAGGCGTTCGAGGGCGAGCTCGCCGCCCAGCTGGCCGGCTGAACCGGCGGACCCGCACCCGGCGCCCGTCCCCTCCGGGGGCGGGCGCCGGGTGCGTCCTCGCCGGCGGCCAGCCGTGGGGGAGCATGCGTCCGTGACGGCAGAGCACGACGACGCCCCTCCCGCGCCGGTGTCCCCGGCCGACGGCACCCCGCGGCTGCTGCGGACCGGGTCGGGGCCGGTCAGCTGCGTCGACGGCGGGAGCGGGACGCCCGCGGTCGTGTTCGTCGGCGGCGCGGGCGGTACGGCGGTGACCTGGGAGCCGGTCCGCGCGCGGGTGGCCGGGACGACCCGGGCCCTGGCGTTCGACCGGCCGGGCTACGGGGAGAGCCCGCGGCGCCGCGGCGGCCCGGTCACCTCGCCCCGGCGGCTGGCCGCGGAGCTCTCCGACGTCCTCGCGGCGGCGGGGACCCCGACCCCCGTGGTGCTGGTCGCGCACTCCTTCGGCGGCTTCGTCGCGCGCGCGTTCGCGGCCGCGCACCCGGAGGCGGTCGCGGGGCTCGTGCTGGTGGACGCCACGCACGAGGAGGAGTGGACCGACCGCTACCCGGAGGCGCACCGCCGAGGCCTGGCCCTCGCGGCCCGCTCCCTCGGCGCCCTCGCCGCGGCCTCGGCCGTGGGTGTGCCGCAGCTGCTGGCCCGGCTGCCGTTCGTGCCGCTGGGGAGCGTGGACCGGCTGCCGCAGCCGTACCGCGCGCGGGCGCGCCGGCTAGGGGCCCGCCGCGGCAGCCTGCGCACCGCCGCGGCGGAGTTCGCCGGCATGGAGGCGGCCGCCCGGGAGATGGCCGGCGTCGGCGGTCTCGGCGACCTGCCGCTCGTCGTCGTCGCGCACGGCCGGCCCGGGCCCGTCGCGCCCGGGGTGTCCGCGGCGGAGGCCGCGGAGATCGAGCGGCTGGCGCAGGCCTCCCAGCGCTCGCTCGCCGCACTGTCCACCCGCGGCCGGCTCGTCGTCGCCGACACCGGGCACGACGTCCACGTGGACGCCCCGGAGGTCGTCGTCCGCGCGGTGCTCGACCTGCTGGACCAGCTGCGGCGGTGAGGGAACGGCCTACAGGCCCAGCCGCTTGGCGATGACCTCGTTCATGATCTCGGTGGTCCCGCCGCCGATGCCGAGGATGCGGGCGTCGCGGTAGTGCCGCTCCACCTCCGACTCCCGCATGTAGCCCAGCCCGCCGAACACCTGCACCGCCTGGTCGACGACGGAGTCGCAGGCGGCCACGGCGGTGTTCTTGGCCATCGACACCTCGCTCACGACGTCCTCGCCGGCGAGCCAGCGCTGCGTCACCGCGCGGGTGTAGGTGCGGGCGACGTCGACCTCCCGGGCCATCTCGGCGAGCTTGTGCCGGATGACCTGGCGGGAGGACAGCGGCCGGCCGAACGTCTCCCGCCGCCGCACCCAGTCCAGCGCCAGGTCCAGGCAGCGCGCCGCGGTGGCGTAGGCCTGCACCGCCAGGCTCAGCCGCTCGGACTGGAACTGCCGCATGATCTGCACGAAGCCGCTGTTCTCCGGCCCGACCAGGTTCGCCGCCGGCACCCGGACGCCGGTGAAGGACAGCTCGGCGGTGTCCGAGCAGCGCCAGCCCATCTTGTCCAGCCGCCGGCCGACGGTGAACCCCGGCGTGCCCTTGTCGATCACCAGCAGCGAGATGCCGGCGTGGCCCGGGCCGCCGGTGCGGACGGCCGTGGTGACGAAGTCCGCGCGCACGCCGCTGGTGATGTAGGTCTTCGCGCCGTCGACCACGTACTCGTCCCCGTCGCGGACCGCCCGGGTCCGCAGCGCCGCGACGTCGGAGCCGGCGTCGGGCTCGGTGACGCCGAGGGACCCGATGAGCTCGCCGGCCAGGGTCGGGCGGACGTAGCGGTCGACCAGCGCCGGGGAGCCGTCGGCCACCACGTGCGGCAGCGCGATCCCGTGGGTGAACAGGCCCGCCGCGACGCCGGTCGACCCGCCGCCGAGCAGCAGCTCCTCGGTGACGATCGCCGAGTCGATCGCGTCGCCGCCCCCGCCGCCGACCTCCTCCGGGAACGCGACGCCGAGCAGCCCGGCGGCGGCCGCCCGGCGGTGCAGCTCCCGCGGCAGCTCGCCGGCGGTCTCCCACTCCTCGACGTGCGGCGCGATCTCGCGGGCGACGAAGTCCCGGGCCAGCCGCCGCAGCGCGACCCGCTCGGGCGTGGTCCACGGGTCGGCGGCGAGCGCGGCCGTCGTCACCGCTGCACGGCCTCCTCGGCGCCGCCGTACTCCTTGCGCAGCGTCGTCTTGAGCACCTTGCCCGTGGCGTTGCGCGGCAGCTCGGGCACGAACTCCACCCGGGTCGGGCACTTGAAGTGGGCCAGCCGCTCCCGCGCGTGGCCCAGCAGGTCCTCGGCCGTGGCCTCGGCGCCCTCGCCCAGGGCGACGACGGCGACCGGCGTCTCGCCCCAGCGCGGGTCGGGCACCCCGACGACGGCGACCTCGCGCACCGCCGGGTGCCGGTAGAGCACCTGCTCGACCTCGATCGGGTACACGTTCTCGCCGCCCGAGATGATCATGTCCTTCTTGCGGTCGACCAGGGTGACGAAGCCCTCGGCGTCCATCCGGCCCAGGTCGCCGGTGTGGAACCAGCCGTTGCGGAACGCCTCCGCCGTCGCCTCGGGCAGCCCCCAGTAGCCGGCGAACACGTTGGGCCCGCGCACCACCAGCTCGCCGACGACGTCGGTGGCGACGTCCCGGTCGTCCTCGTCGACGATCCGCGCCTCGACGTGCATGAGCGCCCGGCCGATCGACCCGGCCTTCTCCTTGACGTGGTCGGCGTCGAGGATCGACACCGCCGGCGCGGTCTCGGTCATGCCGAAGCCCTCCTGGAAGGGCAGGCCCTTGCCCTGGAAGAACTCGATGACCGGCAGCGGGCACGGCGCGCCGCCGGTGACGGCCAGCTCCAGCGCCGACAGGTCGTGCCGGTCGAAGTCGGGGACCGCGGTCAGCGCGGCCCACATCGCCGGGACGAGGAACTGCACGGTCGCCCGCGACCGCGCCATCGCCTCGAGGGTCTGCGACGGGTCGAACGACGGCAGCACGACGTTGGTGCCGCCCAGGTACAGCAGCGGCAGCGTGTGCACCCCGAGCCCGCCGATGTGGAACATCGGCGCGACCGTCACGGTCACGTCGCTCTCCTTGAGCCCGCGGCCGAAGGACAGGACGTTGACGACGTTCCAGAAGTGGTTGTCGTGGGTGAGCATCGCGCCCTTGGGGCGGCCGGTCGTTCCGGAGGTGTACATCAGGCAGGACAGGTCGCTGCCGGCGACGTCGGTGCCCAGCGCCCGCGGCTCGCCGGAGGCCAGCAGCGGCTCGAAGGCGAGCTCGCCGTCGCCCGCCTCGCCGTCGGCGACGACCCGGTGGCGCACGCGGACGCCCTGGGCGCCCAGCGCGGCGCGGGCGACCGGCGCCAGGGGCCCGGACCAGACGAAGACGTCGGCGCCGGAGTCGGCGAGCAGGTAGCTGACCTCCGGCGGCGCCAATCGGAGGTTCATCGGCACGAAGACCGCGCCGAGCTTGGCCGTGGCGAACATGGTCTCGAGGAACGCGGGGCTGTTGAGCAGCAGCCCGGCCACCCGGTCGCCCTGGCGGACGCCGAGGTCGCGCAGCGCGCGGGCGAGGGAGTCGGTGCGCCGGTCGAAGTCGGTGTAGGTGAGCCGCCGCTCCCCGAACACCAGGGCGGTGCGGTCCCCGGAGAGGAACGCCCGCCGCGTCGGCCAGCTGCCGATGCCCCTGTCCATGTCTGCCCTCTCCCGCGCTGCTGTGGCCTGGGTCACGGAGTCTGTCGAGGACCTGACGCGGTCGTCAACTGCCCGCGGCGTGTGTCAGGCTGCCCGGGGCCCGAGGACGCGGAGGTGGGCGATGACCGGCACGCAGGCCGGCGCGGGGCAGGACCAGCTCCCCGTGACCGACCGGGGACGGCGCACCCGTGCCGCGCTGCTGCAGGCCGGCCGGGAGCTGTTCGAGGAGCGCGGGTTCGCCGACGTCCGGATCGACGCGGTGTCCGAGCGGGCCGGCGTCTCGCACGGCACCTTCTACACCTGGTTCGACTCCAAGGAGTCGCTGCTGCGGGCGATCGTCGCGGTCGTGGTCGAGGACCTGTTCACCGCCACCGCGGTGGGCCCGCGGCTGCCGGCCGACGCCCCCTACGAGCGGATCGAGGCGGCCAACCGGCTGTACCTGACCGCGGTCACCCGGCACGCCCGGATCCTGCGCGTCCTGGACTCGCTGGCCGACACCCGCGAGGAGTTCCGGCGGCTGCGGGTCGACGTCCGGGAGGCCTTCGTGCGGCGCGGCATGGAGGGCCTGGAGCGGCTGCAGGAGCTGGGCCTGGCCGACGCCTCCCTGCCGCCGCGCGCCACCGCCAGCGCGCTCGGCGCGATGGTCGAGTCGTTCGCGCACCTGTGGCAGGACCCGGTGGAGGACCTCGACGAGGACGCCGCCGTCGAGGTGCTCACCCGGCTGTGGGCCGGCGCCATCGGCCTGCCGCGCTCGGCCTGGCCCGACGGCGGCCGCCCCTCCTGACGCTCAGGGAGCCCAGGAGGGGCGGCGCCTCTCCAGCAGCGCGGCGATGCCCTCGCGCGCCTCGGCCGAGCCGAACCGCTCCGCCGACAGCGCGGCCATCCGGTCGAGGTCCTCCTGCAGGTCGGCGCCGGGCAGCTCGCGCAGCAGCCGCTTGGTGACGGCGAGCGCCTCCGGTGCGCCGAGTGCCAGCTGCGCCACCAGGGCGTCGACCGTGGCGTCGAGGTCGCCGTCGGCCACGGCGCGGTCGAGCAGGCCGGCCTCGCGGGCGCGGGCGCCGTCGAAGGGCTCGCCGGTGAGGAAGAGCTCGCGCGCCGCCCGCGGGTCCATCCGGCGCAGGCAGGGGACGGCGATGACCGCCGGCGCGACCCCGATGCGGACCTCGCTGAAGCCGAACGTCGCCCCGGCGAGGCCCACGGCGAGGTCGCAGGCCGCGATCAGCCCGAGGCCCCCGGCGCGGGCGGCGCCGTCGACCCGCGCCACCACGGGCTTCGGCCCCTCCATCAGCAGGGTGAGGACCTCCGGCAGGCCGACCGGCCCGGGACCGCCGCCGGCCCGCTGCTCCTTGAGGTCGGCGCCGGAGCAGAACACCGGCCCGGCGCCGGTCAGCACCAGCACCCGCACCGCGTCGTCGGCGAGCGCCTCCTGCAGCGCGGCGTGCAGCTGCTCGAGCAGGGCGCGGGACAGCGCGTTGCGGTTGGTGGGGGAGTCCAGCGTCACCACCGCCGCCGGCCCGCGGCGGGCGAGGGTGACCAGGGGCGCGTCAGCCACGGAACTCGTCGCGCAGCTCGTGCTTCTGGATCTTGCCGGTGGCGGTCTTCGGCAGCCCGGTGCGGACCTCGATCCGCTTGGGCACCTGGAATCCGGCCAGGTGCGCCCGGCAGTGGGCGAGCAGCCGTTCCGCCAGCGCGGCGGGGTCGGCGTCCGGGTCGGCCGGCACGACGACGCCGGTGACCGCCTCGCCCCAGCGGTCGTCCGGGACGCCGATCACCGCGGCCTCGACGATCTCCGGGGACGCCAGCAGCACCCGCTCCACCTCGACGGAGGAGACGTTCTCCCCGCCGGTCTTGACCATGTCCTTGACCCGGTCGGTGAACCAGACGACGCCCTCGTCGTCGAGGTGGCCGACGTCGCCGGAGTGGAACCAGCCGTGCGCGAACGCGGCGGTGTTGGCCGCCGGGTTGTTCCAGTAACCGCTCATCACGTGCGGGCCGCGGTAGACGATCTCCCCGGTCTCCCCCGGCGGCAGCAGCCGGCCCGCCGGGTCCATGACCCGGGTGTCCACGGTGACCGTCGACGGCCCCCACGACGCCGCCTTCGTCTCCTGGTGCGAGGGCCACTGGAACACCGTCGCCGGCACGCACTCGGTCTGCCCCGAGCCCAGCAGCACCTTGGCGTTCGGGAACGCGGCGGCGATCGCGGTGATCCGCTCCTGCGGCATCGGGGCCATCGCGTAGATGCACAGCTGCACCGACGACAGGTCCCGCGTCCGGATGCCCGGGGTGGCGAGCAGCGCGGCGTACATCATCGGCAGCAGCATCAGGTGGGTCGCCCGGCGGCGCTCGACCACCTCGAGGAAGGCCTCGGGGTCGAAGCCGCCGGGCAGGACCGCGGTGCCGCCGGTGAGCAGGACCGGCAGCAGCAGGGTGTCCAGCGCGGTGGTGTGGAACAGCGGCAGCACGATCGGCAGCACGGAGAACTCGTCGCCGCGCCGGTGGCCGACCTGCAGCGCGTTGCTCAGCACGCCGACGTGCACCGCCAGGTGGCTGGTCAGCACGCCCTTGGGCCGCGCGGTGGTGCCCGAGGTGTACAGGCAGTGCACGGTGTCGCGGTCGTCGACGAGCACCTGCACCGGCGTCGGGTCGGCGGCGACGTCGTCCCAGCGCAGCACGTCCCGCCCGGCGACCTGCGCCGGGGCGTCCCCGGTGACGACGACCCGGGTGACCGCGGGCAGCCCGGGCAGCACGGCCTCGAGCAGCGGCAGGAACACCGGGTCGGCGACGACGGTCTCCGTGCCGGAGTCGGCGAGGATCCACCCGACGTCCTCCGGCGCCAGCATCAGGTTGACCGGCAGCGCGACCAGCCCGGCCTTGGCGCAGCCGAAGAAGCTCGCCGCGAACCGCCACGAGTTGCCCAGCAGGAAGGCGACCGGCTCCTGGTGCCGCACGCCGGCGTCGAGCAGGCCGCGGCCGAACGCCTCGGCGGCGGCGTCGAGGCGGGCGTAGGTCACCTCCTCCTCACCGTCGACGATCGCGGTGCGGCCGGCGAACAGCTGCGCGGAACGGGTGAGCAGGTCGCCCACCGAGAACCGGGTGGCGAGGTTCAGCTCCAGGGGGTCGATCCCGGACAGGTCAGGACGCACCGCGGTCTCCTCCGCTCTCGGGGACTGTCGGGGTGACGACCGCGAGCACCGCGCCCGTCTCCACCTGCGCGCCCACGTCGGCGTGCAGGGAGGTGACCACCCCGTCGGCCGGTGCGACCACGGGGTGCTCCATCTTCATGGCCTCGAGGACCAGCACCAGCTGCCCGGCGCGGACCTCGTCGCCCTCGGCCACGGCCACCCGGGTGACCGCGCCGGGCATGCCGGCGGTGAGCGAGCCGGGCGCCACCGCGGCGGACGGCTCGGGGAACCGCGGCAGCTCGGTGAGCGCCGTGGCGCCGTCCGGGCCGTCGACGAAGCTGCGGTCGCCGTCGACGTGCACCTCGTAGGTGCCGCGCAGCCCGCCGGTCTCGACGGCGAGCCGGACCCGGCCGGGCCCGGTGACCTCCGTGCCGAGGACGGCGAGGTCCACCGGCTCGCCGTCGACGTCGGCGGTGACGCCGTCGCGGTGCAGCCGGTAGTGCACGGTGCCGGCGTCGAAGGCGGTGGTCTGCGGCACCGTCGGGTTGTTGCGCCAGCCCGAGGGCAGGCCGGCCAGCGCCGGCGCGGCCGCCCGCCGCAGCGCCGCCCCGGCCAGCGCGGCGGCGACGGCGTGCACGCGGCGGCCGGCGTCGTCGACCAGCGGTGCGGCCAGGACGTCGAGGCCGTGCCGGTCGAGGAAGCCGGTGTCGGTCTCCCCGGCGAGGAAGGCCCCCGACCGCAGCACCCGCACGAGCAGGTCGCGGTTGGTGGTCAGCCCGTGCAGCCGGGCCCGGGCGAGCGCGCCGGCCAGCGCCAGCGCCGCCGAGGTGCGGTCCGGCGCCCAGGCGACGACCTTGGCGAGCATCGGGTCGTAGTGCACGCCGACCTCGTCGCCCGTGCGGAAGCCGCTGTCCAGCCGGATGCCCGGCCCGGGCGGCGTGCGGAACTCCGCGTCGGCGGGGAGCGCGAACTCCGCCAGCCGGCCCGACTGCGGCAGCCAGTCGCGCGCCGGGTCCTCGGCGTACAGGCGCACCTCGATCGCGGCGCCGGACAGCGTGGGGGAGACCGCCTCCGGGGGCAGCGGGCGGCCGGCGGCGACGTCGAACTGCAGCCGGACCAGGTCCAGGCCGGTGACCGCCTCGGTGACCGGGTGCTCGACCTGCAGCCGGGTGTTCATCTCGAGGAACCAGAAGTCGCCGCCCTCGTCGAGCAGGAACTCCACGGTGCCCGCACCGACGTAGCCGATCGCCCGCGCGGCGGCCACCGCGGCGTCCTGCAGCCGCTGCCGCAGCTCCGGCCCGACGGCGGGGGAGGGCGCTTCCTCGACCACCTTCTGGTGCCGGCGCTGGATGGAGCACTCCCGCTCGAACAGCGCCACCGTGGTCCCGTGCCGGTCGCCGAACACCTGCACCTCGACGTGCCGCGGCCGCTCGACCAGCCGCTCGAGGAACACCGTGCCGTCGCCGAACGCCGACGCCGCCTCACGGCCGGCGCCCTCCACCGCCTCGGCGAGCTCCGCGGGCCCGCGGACGGTCCGCATGCCGCGCCCGCCGCCGCCGAAGGACGCCTTCACCAGCAGCGGGTAGCCGACCTCCCCGGCGGCCTTCTCCAGGGTGTCCCCGGACAGGCCGGTGGCGTCGACGCTCGGCAGCACCGGCACCCCGGCCCGGCCCATGAGCTCCTTGGCGGCGAGCTTGCTGCCCATCGCCTCCACGGCGCCGGGGTCCGGCCCGACGAACACCAGCCCGGCGTCCTCCACCGCCCGGGCGAAGTCCGCGTTCTCCGATAGGAAGCCGTAGCCGGGGTGCACGCAGTCCGCGCCGGCGCGCAGCGCCGCGGCCACCACGAGGTCGGCGCGCAGGTAGGTCTCGGAGGGCGTGTTCCCGGGCAGCCGGACCGCGACGTCGGCCTCGGCCACGAACGGCGCCCCGGCGTCGGCGTCGGAGTGGACGGCGACCGTGCGCAGGCCCATCGCCCGGGCGGTGCGGAATACCCGCCGGGCGATCTCGCCGCGGTTGGCGACCAGCACGCTGGTGAGCGGGCGGCTCACAGCCGGAACACCCCCCATCCGTCGTGCAGTCCTCTCACCGGGGCGTTGTGGATGGCCGAGAGGGCGAGGCCGAGGACGGTGCGGGTGTCGCGGGGGTCGATGATCCCGTCGTCGTAGAGCCGGCCGGAGAGGAACAGCGCCAGCGACTCGGCCTCGATCTGCTGCTCCACCGCCGCGCGCATGGCGGCCGCGGCCTCCTCGTCGTAGTCGCGGCCGCGGGCCCGGGCGCTGGCCCGGCCGACGATGTCCAGCACGCCGGCCAGCTGCGCCGGGCCCATGACCGCGCTCTTGGCGTTGGGCCAGGTGAACAGGAAGCGGGGCTCGTAGGCGCGGCCGCACATGCCGTAGTTGCCCGCGCCGTAGGAGGCGCCGATGTTCACGGTGAGGTGCGGGACGGTGCTGTTGGAGACCGCGTTGATCATCTGCGAGCCGGCCTTGATGATCCCGTCCTGCTCGTACTCGGTGCCGACCATGTAGCCGGTGGTGTTCTGCAGGAACAGCAGCGGGGTGTCGGTCTGGTTGGCCAGCTGGATGAACTGCGCGGCCTTCTCGGCGTCCTGCCGGAACAGCACGCCGCGGGCGTTGGCCAGCACGCCGACCGGGTAGCCGTGGATGCTCGCCCACCCGGTGACCAGCGAGGTGCCGTACAGCGGCTTGTGCTCGTCGAACCGGCTGCCGTCGACGACGCGGGCGAGGACGTCGCGCGGGTCCAGCGGCTGCCGCAGGTCGGCGGGGGCGAGGTCGAGCAGCTCCCCGGGGTCGTGCAGCGGCGGGTCGGCCGGCCGGGAGGGGCCGGGGCCCTGCTTGCGCCAGTTGAGGTTCCGCACGATCCGCCGGCCGATCCGGATGGCGTCGACCTCGTCGACGGCGAGGTGGTCGGCGCTGCCGGAGACCCGCGCGTGCATCGCCGCGCCGCCGAGGGACTCCTCGTCGGCCTCCTCGCCGGTGGCCATCTTCACCAGCGGCGGCCCGGCGAGGAACACCTTGCTGCGGTCCTCGATCATCACGACGTGGTCGCTCATCCCGGGCACGTACGCGCCGCCGGCGGTGCTGTTGCCGAAGACCAGCGCGATGGTCGGGATGCCCGCGGCGGAGAGCCGGGTGAGGTCGCGGAAGCCGCGGCCGCCGGGGATGAAGATCTCCGACTGGGTGGGCAGGTCGGCGCCGCCGGACTCCACCAGGCTGACGAACGGCAGCCGGTTGGTGCGCGCGATGTCGTGCGCCCGGGCGGACTTGCGCAGCGTGTACGGGTTGGACGTGCCGCCGCGGACGGTCGGGTCGTTGGCCGACACCACGACCTCGACGCCCTCGACGACGCCGATGCCGGTGACCGTGCTCGCCCCGACCGGGAAGTCGGTGCCCCACGCGGCGTAGGGGGACAGCTCCAGGAACGGGCTGTCGCGGTCCAGCAGCAGCTCGATCCGCTCGCGGGCGGTGAGCTTGCCGCGCTGCCGGTGCCGGGCCAGCGCCTTCTCGCCGCCGCCGGCGGTGGCCAGGCGGAGCTGCTCCTCCAGCTCGGCCAGCCGCTCCAGCATCGCGGCGCGGTTGCCCGCGGCGCGCTCGTCCAGGACCGTCATCCGTCTCCCTCCGGGGGCAGCAGGCGCTCGGGGACGTCGACCACGCGGGAGCGCAGCCACTCGCCCACGGCCTTGGCCTGCGGGTCGAACCGGGTCCCCGCGGCGACGCCGTCGCCGAGCAGCCCGGGCAGCTGGAACAGCAGCGCCCGCAGCCCGGGCAGCAGCTCGCGGGTGACCGGCAGCGCGGCGGCCTCGGGGAGCAGCGCGCGCAGCCGGTCGGGGGTGAGGAAGGCGGCCAGCCAGGCGAAGCCGTCCTCGTCGCGGGCCCAGACGCCGAGGGTGGCCGCGCCGCCCTTGTCGCCGCTGCGGGCGCCGGCGACCCGGCCCAGCGGCACCCGGCGGGTCGGGCCGCCGTCGGTCCAGGCGGGCGGCCCGGCGGGATCCGGGACGTCGGCGGCCGCCGCGGCGGGGACGGCCGACGGCAGCGTCTCGGTGGTCCCGTCGGGCAGCCCGACCACCTGCGGGACCTCGCCGGCCGGCACCCAGGCGGCGGAGTAGACGCCGTACGGGGACGGGCTCGGCGGCGCCGAGGTGGCGTGGAAGCCGGGGATGCTGGCCAGGCCCAGCTCGATGACCGGCACCGTGAACGCCTTGCCGACGCGGCGGCGGTCGCGGTCCTTGACCGTGACGTGCAGCAGCGCCGCGGCCTCCTCCTGCACGCCGGCGTCGGGGGAGTCGGTGCGGGCCAGGGTGACGGTGACGTCCTCGATGCCCTCGAGCGCCGGGGCGAGCTGGCGGCGCAGCAGCCCCGCCTTGCGCTCGACCTCCAGCCCGGTCAGCGGCAGCGTCATCGCGTTGCGGAAGCCGCCGAGCCGGTTGACCGCGACCTTGAGCACCCCCTCCGGCGGCAGCCCGCGCGCGCCGGAGACCTCCACCCGGTCGGGGCCGGCCTGCCGCAGCCGCAGCGTGTCGAAGCGGGTGACGACGTCGGGCCCGCCGTAGCGGCTGCCGGTGAGCTCGTAGAGCAGCTGCTCGGTGACCGTCCCGACCGTCACCGCGCCGCCGGTGCCGGGGTGCTTGGTGATCACCGACGTGCCGTCGGCGGCGATCTCGGCGAGCGGGAAGCCGACGTGGTCGAGCGCGGCGGGGTCGGCGTCGAGGAGCTCGGCGAAGAAGCTGTAGTTGCCGCCGGTGGCCTGCGCGCCGCACTCGAGCACGTGCCCGGCCACGGTGGCGCCGGCCAGGGCGTCGAGGTCGGCCGCGCCCCAGTCGTCGCCGCCCCAGCCGTGGTGCCAGGCGGCCGGGCCGACGACGAGGCTCGCGTCGGTCACCCGGCCGGTGACGACGACGTCGGCGCCGGCCTGCAGCGCCCGCACGATGCCGCGGCAGCCGAGGTAGGCGTTGGCGGTGAGCGCGTCGTCGACGTCGCGGTCGCCGGGCGGGCGGTCGCCGGCGCGCAGCCGGCCGCGCAGCTCGCCGAGGCGGGGGAGCAGGTCGTCCCCGCTCACGGTCGCGACCCGCACCGGGAGCCCGAGCCGCTCCCCGAGCGCCGTGACCGCGGCGGCGAGGCCCCGCGGGTTGAGCCCGCCGGCGTTGGCGACGATCCGGACGCCGCGCTCCAGCGCGGTGCCCAGGCACTCCTCCAGCTGGGACAGGAAGCTGCGCGCCCAGCCCGCCGCGGGGTCCTCGGCCTTCTGCCGGCCGAGGATGAGCATGGTCAGCTCGGCCAGGTAGTCGCCGGTGAGGACGTCGACCTGCCCGCCGTCGAGCATCTCCCGCATCGCCGCGTGCCGGTCGCCGTAGAAGCCCGACACGTTGGCCACCCGCAGCGGCGCGGTCACCGCAGGGGCTCCCGCCCGGCGCCGGGCGGGCCGGCGAAGGCCTGCGCGATGCCCGCCCACTCCTGCGCGGCCGGCCCGGTGACCTCGAGGTCCAGGTCGTCGCGGTGCCGGCGCTGGGTGACCAGCAGGCAGAAGTCCAGCGCGGTCCCACGGACGACGTCGGCGGCGCCGTCGGGCCCCCAGGTCCACGCCTCGCCGCCGGGGCCGGTCAGCTCGACCCGCACCGGGCGGTCGGGCACCGGCAGGCCGCGGACGGCGTGGGCGAACGGCCGCGCGCGCACGCCGATCTCGGCGACCGACCGCAGCCGGGCGGTCGGCTCCCGCGTCTGGCCGAGCGCGTCGACGACGTCCTGCCCGTGCGCCCAGGTCTCCATCAGCCGGGCGGTGACGAACGACGCCGGGCTCATCGGCGGCCCGAACCACGGCACCCGCACGCCGGGGTCGGCCGCGCGCAGGGCGCCGGCGAGCGCCGCCCGGCCGGACCGCCAGGCGGACAGCACGTCGGCCGGGGCATCGGCGCGGCCCTCGCGGGTCAGCCGCTCCACGTAGTCGCCCGCGCCCTCCCCGAGGCCGGCCACCAGCGCGCGGAAGCCGTCGGGGTCGGTGACGGCGAGCAGCGCGTCCCGGTCGAAGAACCGCAGGTGGTTGACGGTGTCGCGGACGTCCCAGCCGGCCGCGGGGGTGGGGGTCAGCCAGGCGGCGTCGTCGAGCGGGGCGACGCGCGCGTCGAGGTCGGCGGACTCCGCCTCGAGGTCGTCGACCAGCGCCTGCAGCAGCGGGGCGCCGCTCACGCGTCGAACCCGTCCATCCGGGCGAGCACCTGCAGCATGACCTCGTCGGCGCCCCCGCCGATCGAGGCCAGCCGGCTGTCCCGGAAGAACCGGGCGGTCCAGGTCTCCTCCATGTAGCCCGTGCCGCCGTGGAACTGCAGGCACGCGTCGGCCACCTCGCGCAGCAGCCGGCCGGCGGTCAGCTTGGCCACCGTGGCCGCCCGGGTGGTGTCCTCGCCGTCCACGTACGCCTGCGCGCACGCGTAGTTGTGCGACTGCAGCAGGTCGACCTGCGCCGAGAGCTCGGTCAGCCGGAAGACGACGTACTGGTTGGCCGCGAGCGGCCGGCCGAACGCCTGCCGCTGCTGCAGGTACTCGCGGGTGCGCTCCAGCGCGTGCCGGCAGCTGCCCACCGCGCCGTAGGCGGCGAACATCCGCTCGACGACGAACTGCGCCATCTGCTGCTGGAAGCCGCGGCCGACCGTGCCGATCGTGTTCGACACCGGCACCCGCACGTCGTCGAAGAACAGCTCGGCGGTGTCGGAGGAGCGGTTGCCCAGCTTGTCCAGCTTCCGGGAGACGGAGAACCCCGGGGTGTCGGTGGGGACGACGATCTGGCTCATCCCGCGGTGGCCGCCCTCGTCGGAGGTGCGGGCCAGCAGGCACAGCCAGTCGGCCTGGGTGCCGTTGGTGATGTAGAGCTTGCTGCCGTTGATGACCCACTCGTCGCCGTCCTGCACCGCGCGGGTGCGCAGCCCGGCGACGTCGGAGCCGGCGCCGGGCTCCGTGACGGCGATCGAGCAGACCGCGGTGCCGCGGATGGCCGGCTCCAGGTAGCGGCGCTTGAGCTCGTCGCTGCCGAACTCGTGCAGCGACGGCGTGGCCATCATCGTCTGCACGCCGATCGCCATCGGGACCCCGGCGCAGCCGGACCGGTGCAGCTCCTCGCACAGGATGACGCTGAACAGGTGGTCGGCGCCCTGCCCGCCGTACTCGGGGTCGTACTCCAGGCCCAGCAGGCCGAGCTCCCCGAGCTTCGGAAACAGCTCGTGCGCCGGGAAGGTGCCGGCCCGCTCCCACTCGTCGACGTGCGGGGCGATCTCCCGCTCGACGACGTCGCGCACCGTCTTCCGGAACGCGGTGTGCTCGCTGGTGAAGCGCATGGGGACCCCCGGCGGAGGCGGCGCGGCGCGGGCCGCGGCCGGACTTGACGTTGGCGTCAGGTCTATCAGGATGGTGTGACCTGCACAACGATCGGAGGGCGCCGTGAGGCTGGGGCTGTCGCTGGGCTACTGGGGCGCCGGCCCGCCGCCGGGTCAGGCGGAGCTGGTCGCGCTCGCCGAGGACCTCGGCTTCGACTCGGTGTGGACGGCGGAGGCCTACGGGTCCGACGCGCTCACCCCGCTGGCGTGGCTGGGCAGCCGGACGACGCGGCTGCGGCTGGGCACCGGCGTCGTCCAGGTGTCGGCGCGCACCCCGACCGCCACCGCCATGGCCGCGCTGACGCTGGACCACCTCTCCGGCGGCCGCTTCGTGCTCGGCCTCGGCGTCTCCGGCCCCCAGGTGGTCGAGGGCTGGTACGGCCAGCCCTACCCGCGGCCGCTGGCCCGGACCCGCGAGTACGTGGCGGTGCTGCGGCAGGCCTTCGCCCGCGAGGTGGTCCGCCTCGACGGCGAGCAGGTCCGCATCCCGTTCCCCGGCGGCACCGGCCTGGGCAAGGCGCTGCGGCCGACCGTCCACCCGCTGCGGGCCGACCTCCCGGTGCTGCTCGCCGCGGAGGGCCCGAAGAACGTCGCCCTGGCCGCGGAGGTCGCCGACGGCTGGATCCCGCTGTTCTACTCGCCGCACGACGACGCCCACTACCGCGCGGCGCTCGCCGAGGGCTTCGCCCGGCCGGGCGCCCGCCGGACCGCGGACGACTTCGAGGTGGCCTGCACCGTGCCGGTGGAGGTCGACGACGACGTCGACGCCGCGGCCGACCGGGTGCGCCCGATGCTCGCCCTCTACGTCGGCGGGATGGGCGCGCGCGGGGTGAACTTCCACTACGAGGTCTTCGCCCGGATGGGGTTCGAGGCCGAGTGCGCCCGCATCCAGGAGCTCTACCTGTCCGGCGCGAAGGCCGAGGCGGTCGCGGCCGTGCCGCTCGCGATGGTCGAGAAGGTGGCCCTCGTCGGGCCGCGCGCCAAGATCGCCGACGACCTCGCGGCGTGGGAGGCGTCGCTGGTCACCACGATGCTCGTCTCCGGGTCGCCGGAGACACTGCGGACGATGGCCGAGCTGGCCGGCTGAGTGGCGGTCCGCCGTCCGGGTGCCACGATGCGGGGCGTGGCAGCGACCGGCGGCACCGCGTTCGTCCTCGGCGGCGGGGGAGTGCTCGGCGCGGCCGAGGTCGGCATGCTGCAGGCGCTGCTCGAGCGCGGCGTCCGGCCCGACCTGGTCGTGGGCACCTCGGTGGGCGCGATCAACGGCGCGGTCGTCGCCGCCGACCCGACGCCGGCCGCGGTGGACCGGCTGCGCGCGGTGTGGCAGGAGCTGGCCTCCCGGCGGGTGTTCGCCGGGTCGGTGCTCGGCCGGGTCGGCACGCTGGTCCGGACCCGCACGCACCTGCACCCGCGCGAGCCGCTGCGCGAGATGCTCGAGGACGCGCTGCCGGTCCGGACGTTCGAGGAGCTGCGCGTCCCGTTCCAGTGCGTGGCGGCGAGCATCGAGCGGGCGGCCGAGCACTGGTTCACCGACGGCGACCTGGTCGACGCGGTGCTCGCCTCCTGTGCCGTCCCCGGGCTGCTGCCGCCGGTGGAGATCGACGGCGAGCACTACCTCGACGGCGGCCTGGTGCACAGCATCCCGGTCGGCCGCGCGGTGACCCTCGGCGCCGCGACCGTCCACGTGCTGCACGTCGGGCGGATCGACCGGCCGCTGTCCCCGCCGTCCCGGCCGTGGGAGGTCGCCACGGTCGCCTTCGAGATCGCCCGCCGGCACCGGTTCACCGCCGACCTCGCCTCGCTGCCGGAGGGGGTCACGGTGCACGTGCTGCCCGCCGGGGACCCGGACCCGCCGGGGGCGGCCAACCTGCGCTACCGCGACTTCTCCGGCGTGCCGGCCCGCATCGAGCGGGCCCGCGCCGCGGCGGGGGAGTACCTGGACCGGGTCGCCGCCGGCCGGGGCGGGGTGGTCTGAGGTGCTGCCCCCGCGCCGCGTCCGCCGGGTCGCCGGCCCGTTGCTGGTGGGGGTGCTCGCGGTCGCCGTCCTGCTGCTGCCGGTGCTCGTCGTCGCGGCGGTGCTCGTCTCGTTCTTCCTGCCCGGGCGGCTGCGCGCGCTGCGGCTGCTGGGCTTCGGGCTGGTCTACCTCGGCCTGGAGGTGGCCGGGCTGGCCGCCGCGGCGGTGCTGTGGGTGGCGAGCGGCTTCGGCCGCCGGCTGGACTCCCCGCGCTCCCGGGCGGCGCACTACACGGTGCTGCGGGTGCTGCTCGACGTCCTCATGCGGACCGCGCAGCGGCTGTTCGCGCTGCGGCTGGTCACCGACGGCAACTCGTGGTCGCCGCTGGACGACGGCGTGCCCGGCTCGACCAACGCCATGGTGGTGCTCTCCCGGCACGCCGGCCCGGGCGACTCGTTCCTGCTGGTGCACACGCTGATGAACCGCGACCACCTGCGCCAGCCGCGGATCGTGCTCAAGGACGTGCTGCAGCTGGACCCGCTGGTCGACGTCTACCTCAACCGGCTGCCCAACTCCTTCGTCTCCGGCGACCCGGCGGCCGGGCGGAGCCCGGAGGAGGCCATCGGCGACCTCGCCCGCGACCTCGGCGAGGAGGACGCGCTGCTGATCTTCCCCGAGGGCGCGAACTACACCCCGCGGCGCAAGGTGCGGGCGCTCCAGCGGCTGCGCGAGCGCGGGCTGCTGGCGGCGGTGCGGCGGGCCGAGGCGATGCGCAACGTGCTGCCCCCGCGCCCGGGCGGCGTCGTCGCGGCGCTGCAGGCCGCTCCCCACGCCGACGTCGTCCTCGTCGCGCACACCGGGCTGGAGCACCTGAGCACGGCCCGGGACGTGTGGCGGGGGCTGCCCATCGACAAGACGCTGCACCTGCGGTGGTGGTTCATCCCGGCCGCGGAGGTGCCGCGCGGCGAGGCGGAGCTGACCGACTGGCTCTACCGCTGGTGGGAGACCATCGACGACTGGATCAGCACGACCTCGGCGACGGTCAGATGACCGATGCCCCGCCGGGCGCGGGGCAACGAGCGTGGGGGGCGGAGCCCGCACTCCCGAGGAGGTCGTCGTGACCGGTGCCCCTCCCGTCCCCACCGTCGTGCTGGTGCACGGCGCGTTCGCCGACAGCTCCGGGTGGAACGGCGTGATCGCGCGCCTGTTCGCGGCCGGCGTCCGCGCGCAGGCGGTGCCCAACCCCCTGCGCGGGATCCCCGCCGACACCGAGTACGTCGCCGCCGCGCTGGAGCAGGTCCCGGGCCCGGTGCTCGCCGTCGGGCACTCCTACGGGGGCGCGGTCGTCACCAACGCCGCCGCCCGCGCCGGCAACGTCGTCGGCCTCGTCTACGTCGCGGGGTTCGCGCCCGACGAGGGTGAGCTCATCGCCGACGTCGAGGGCGGGTCGGTCGACAGCGTCCTGATGACCGCCCTCGAGGAGCGCTCCTACCCGACCCCGGAGGGGCCGCAGACCGAGTGGGCGATCCGCGCCGACCGCTTCCACGAGGCCTTCGCCGCGGACCTGCCCTCCCAGATGACCGCCGTCATGGCCGCGACCCAGCGCCCGGTGTCGGCGCTCGGCTTCACCGTGCCGAACGGCACCCCCGCCTGGCGCACCCTGCCGTCGTGGGCCGTCATCCCGACCGGCGACCGTGCCGCCGGCACCGACGTGCTGCGCGCCATGGCCCGGCGGGCCGGCGCGGACGTCGTCGAGACCGAGGGCTCGCACGCGATCATGATCTCGCAGCCCCAGGTGGTGGCCGACGTGATCCTGCGGGCGCTGGACAGCCTCGCCCGCGGCGTCCCCACGCCGGTCCCGGCCGGCGTCTGACCCCGGCCGGCGCGGGGCTCCCGTGGACGGCGCTCCGGACGCGGTCGGGCTGCGGGCCGCCGACGACCTGGCCGGCAGGCTCACGCGGACCGAGGTGCAGCGCGGGCCGTCGTCGGTGCCGGGCCGGGAGATCGTGCAGGTGCTCACCGAGATCCCGGCGGGCGTGGCGTCCGGCTGGCACACCCACCCCGGCGAGGAGGTCGGCTACCTCCTCGCCGGCACGGTGGAGATGCGGATCCGCGGTCGGGACACGCTGCTCCTGCGCGCCGGCGACGGCTTCCTGATCCTGCCGCGGACCCCGCACGACGCCCGGGACCTCGGCCCGGGCACCGGCCGGATGCTGTCGACCTACCTGGTCGAGGTCGGGCAGCCCCTCGCGACGCTCACCGGGGACCCGCCCGACCCGGCCTGACCGGGGCCGGCGGCGCGGTGGCCCCCGGGGACGGTCAGCCGCCGAAGCGCTCGAGCCGGATCGCGGACGGGTCGTGGCCGAGGTCGACCAGCGCCGTGGCGACGTCCTCGACGAAGTACGTCGGGCCGCAGACGAACGTGCGCGGCCGCACCCCCGGGCCGAACGCCCGCTCCGCCAGCAGCGCGCGGTCGACCCGGCCGGTCGGTCCCGTCCACCCGGCCGGCGCACCGCGGGTCAGGGTCACCGTGGTCTCCGGCCCGAGCGACCCCTGGCCGAGGAGGTCGTCGGCGCTGCGCGCGGAGTACAGGAGGCGGACCGGCGTCGTCCCGCCGGTGCGGCGCCGGTGCTCGAGCATCGACAGGAACGGCGCTACGCCCGCACCGCCGGCCACCAGCTGCACCGGCCGGCGCTCGCCGCGCTCGGAGTCCGCGCGCGCCGACCACACGAAGTACCCGCCGATGGGGCCGCGCAGCTCCAGCACGTCGCCCGCGCGCAGCTCGTCGGTCAGGTAGGGGGACACCTCGCCGTCGGGCAGCCGCTCCACGAGCAGGGAGACCTCCTGCTCCTCGGGCGCGGAGGCGATCGAGTAGCTGCGCTCCACCGTGTAGCCGTCCTCCGCGGTGAGGCGGAGGTCGACGTGCTGGCCCGGGAGGTGCCCGGTCCAGCCGGGCACCTCGAAGGACAGCCGTCGCACCCGGGCCGTCTCGGCGACGCCGCCGGTCAGCGTCGCCGGCAGCCAGGTCAGTCGCCGCTGTACCGCTGTTCCAGCCACGGGTCACCGCGGTCGTGGTAGCCGAACGTCTCCCAGAAGCCGGGCTCGTCGACCCGGCTCAGCGCGAACCCGCGCAGCCACTTGGCGCTCTTCCAGAAGTACAGGTGGGGCACCAGCAGCCGGGCCGGCCCGCCGTGCTCCGGGGGCAGCGGCTCGCCCTCGTAGGTGTCGACCACCCAGGCCCGGCCGCCGGTGACGTCGGCGAGCGGCAGGTTCGTCGTGTACCCGCCGTCGCAGAACGCCAGCACGAACGCGGCCGCCGGCGGCAGGTCGGCCAGCAGCGTGTCGACGGCGACGCCCTCCCACCGGGTGCCGAACTTCGACCACTTGGTGACGCAGTGGATGTCGACCGAGACCGCCTCGCGCGGCAGCGCCCGGAACTCCTCCCAGGTCCACCGGCGCACGCCGTCGACCTCGCCCTGGACGGTGAGGTCCCACTCGGCCAGGGGCGTCCGCGGGGTCGGCCCGGCCGAGAGCACGGGGAAGGCGTCGCCGACGTCGTACTGCCCGGGGGGCAGCCGGTCGGTCGGGGTCGCGGCCGAGGCGCGGTGGCCGAACCCGCGGGAGATCAGGGACATGGCGGCTCCTCCCGACGACGTCCCGACTGTGCCGGGGCGGCCGCCCCGCGGCATCGGTCGATCGACCGCCGTCACCGCTCGGACGGCGGGCGCGGGGTCGGCACCCCGGCCAGCGCGTCGCGGAGCGCGGCGCGGGCGGTGACGCCGAGCTTGGGGAACGCGCGGTAGAGGTGCGCCCCCACGGTGCGCGGGGACAGGAACAGGCGGTTGCCGATCTGCTTGTTCGACAGCCCGGACGCGGCGAGCATCGCGATCTCGTACTCCTGCGCCGTCAGCGAGGCCGGGCGCCCCCCGCCGTCCGTCCGGCGCGCGGACGGCCCCGTCGCCCGCAGCTCCGCCGCCGCCCGCGCCGCCCACGGGGCCGCGCCGAGCCGCTCGAGGACCTCCAGCGCCGCGGCCAGCTGCCCGCGGGCGGCGCCGGTCGCCCGCGCCCGGCGCAGGTGCTCCCCGTAGGCGAGCCGCACCCGGGCGAGCGCGAACGGGTGCTCCTGCGCCCCGGGGACGGCGAGGGCGGCCTCGAAGCACCCCGGCGCCTCCTCCTCCGGCGCGACCAGCGCGGCCGCCCCGGCCAGCAGCAGCGCGGGCCCCGGCGCCGCCCCGGAGACGGGCGCGCGCCGCAGCGCGGCGACGTGGGCGGCGGCCTCGGCCCGCCGGCCGGTCCGCACCGCCGCCTCGACCACGTCCAGCGCGGCGGGCAGCGCGACCGGCGCGTGCGGCGCGAGCCGGCCGGCCGGCCCGATCGCGGCGAGGTGGCGGGCGGCGTCGTCGTGCTCGCCGCGGCCGAGGGCGGCCAGGCCGCGGGCGTGGGCGGCGAGGTGCGCGGCCAGCCCGGCCCCGTGCGCGGCCACCGCCGCGGCCAGGTCGCCGGTGCGGGACCGGACGCCCTCCTCGTCGCCGCGCGCGGCCGCGAGCAGGGCCAGGACGTGGACGGCGGGCAGGCCGAGCAGCCGGTACCCCAGCTCCCCGGCCTCGCGGACCGCCTCCGCGGCGCCGCTCGCGGCCTCGTCCCAGCGGCCGGCGGCGAACGCGTCCTGCGCCAGCAGCGCCCGGGCGCCGAGGACGGCGGCGCGGCTCCGGCCTCCCGCGGCCAGGACCCGACCGAGGGCCGGGCGGCAGGCGGCGAGCCGGCCCGCGGGCGCGGCGGCGGCCGCGACCCGGACGACGGAGACCGGGTCGCCGTCGGTCTGGACCGCGGTCAGCAGGTCCCCGAGCCGGTCGAGGTCGGCGCGGGTGGCCCGGGCGGGGTCCGCGACCGTGCGGGCGGCCACCGACAGCACGGGCGGGACGTCGGTCCCCAGCCGGGCGAGGGCGTCGTCGAACGGGTGCCAGAGGTCCTCCCGGCCGGCGAGGTGGCAGGCGAGCAGCAGGGCCGGGAGGGCGTCCGCGACCGCGGCCGCGCCGGCTCCCTCGTCGAGCGCGGTCCCGACGGCGCGGGCGAGCACGAGGTGCGCGGTTCCGACGTCGCCCGCGGCGTGCAGCAGGTGCGCGGCGGCGGCCGCGGCGACCGCCGGGGAGCGGCCGGCGCGCGGGTCGGCGGCCCGCGCCCGCGCGAGCAGATCCGGCACGGCCGGCAGGTCGCCGGTGCTGTCCACCGTCGCGGCGGCGGCCGCGGCCAGCCGGCGGGCGCGGGCGGGCCCGGGCGGGGTGAGGTCCGCGGCGCGGAGCAGCAGGGCGACCGCGCCGGTCCCGTCCCCGCGCTGCCGCGCCCGGCCGGCCGCCCGCTCGAGCAGGCCGGCCGCCTCCCCGTCCGGCCCGAGCGCGGCCCGCGCGAGGTGCCCGGCGCAGCGCTCCGGGTCCCCGGCCAGCGCCCGGGCCAGCGCGGCGTGCGCCCGCCGCCGGTCGCCGCTGGTCGCGAGCTCCACGGCGGCCGCGCCGGTGAGCGGGTGCCGCAGCGCCACGTGTCCGGCGGCCAGGTCGACGCGGACCAGCCGCGCGCGCTCGGCCGGGGCGAGGTCGTCCAGCCAGCCGTCGTCGGGCTCCCGGCCGCCGGCCAGGGCGGCCGCGCGGAGTGCGCGGAGGTCTCCGGTGCCCTCCAGGGCGGCCAGCAGGAGCAGCGCGCGGGTGGCGGCCGGCAGCGCGCTCACCGGCCGGGCGAAGGCGGCGTGCAGCCGCGTCCCGGGCGGGAGGGGCACCGGCCCGCCGTCGTGGCCGGCCAGGGCGGCGGGCAGCTCGACCAGCGCCAGCGGGTTGCCCCGCGCCGCGTCGAGGACGCGCCGGCGCACGTCCGCGGCCAGCCCGGGCGAGCGGGTGCGCAGCAGCTCCGCCGACGCGGCGTCGTCGAGCGGGCCGAGCTCCAGGCGGGGCAGCCCGGCGTCCAGCAGCAGCGAGCCACCGCCGGTCCGCGCGGCGGCCAGGACGCCGCAGCGGCGGCCGGCGAGCCGGCGGGCGACGAGGCCGAGCACCCGCGCGCTGGACCGGTCCAGCTCCGGCAGGTCGTCGACGACCAGGAGGACGGGCCGCCCCCGGGCCACGCGGTCGAGCAGGGCCAGGACCGCGGTCGCCACCGCCAGCGGGCCGGGCGGCCCCGGCCGGGCGCCGAGGGCGGCGGCCAGGGCGGTGCCGGGCGGGCCCTCGGGCCCGGCGAGCAGCGGCAGGAGGAGCTGGGACAGGCCGGCGGAGCCGACCTCGGTCTCGGACCCCACCCCCGCGGCGCGCAGCACCATCGCGCCGGCCGCGGCCGCCGTCCCCGCCGCCGCGTCGAGCACCGCGGTCTTCCCGACGCCGGGATCGCCGGTCACCACCAGCGCGTCGCCCCGGGAGGCGGCCCGGTCGAGGAACGCCCGGACGGCGCCGCCCTCGGCGTCCCGGCCGACCAGCCCGGTGCCTCCGGTCGTGGTGTCGTCCACGGGGGCCTCCCTCGACTCGCCGCCCGGACGGTCGCTCCGTGCCGGCGTCGTGGTCTCGCCCCGTGGAGGTGCGAGTCTCCCGCAGCGGGCGCGGCGGCGGCAGGGGTGCGCGGCCACCGGGGACGGTCGGATGACCGATGCGCGGCCCGGCGCCCGGCGCGACAGTGGCCGCCACGGCGGCGCCCGCGGCCGGGGGAGGGGACGGCGATGGACCTGTCCGAGCACCCGCCCGACGGGACCGGCGCCGTGCCCTCCGGGGCCGACGAGCGCCGGCTGGACGGCAACGCGGCGGCCGGCGTCCTGGCCGAGGTGCTCACCGCCGAGGCGACCGCGGCCGTGTCCACCTGCACGTACTGCGGCGGCCGCGCCCCGCTGGGGGCGCACCTGGTGTACGCCGACGCGCCCGCCCTCGTGCTCCGCTGCCCCACCTGCATGCAGGTGGTGCTGCGCTGCGGCTCGGACGCCTCCGGCACCCGGCTGGAGATGAGCGGCATCCGGCTCCTGTGGTGGTCCCCGGAGCCGGCCGGCGGGACCGGCACCGGAGCCCCGTCCACCTGAGCCACGTCGAGGAGGTCCGGGGAGATGGTGACTCCCGCGCTGCTGCCCACCGAGGGCCGGATGCCGGCACTCGACGGGGCGACCGGGTGGCTGAACACCGAGCCGCTGACGACCGAGGAGCTGCGCGGCCGCGTCGTCCTCGTCGACTTCTGCACGTTCACGTGCATCAACTGGCTGCGCACCCTGCCGTACGTCCGGGCGTGGGCCGACCGCTACCGGGAGGACGGGCTGGTGGTCCTCGGCGTGCACACGCCGGAGTTCTCCTTCGAGCGGGACGCCGGCGCGGTGCGCCGGGCGCTCGAGGGCCTGCGCGTCACCCACCCGGTCGCGCTGGACAGCGGGTACGCGATCTGGCGCGCCTTCGCCAACCGCTACTGGCCGGCGCTGTACTTCGTCGACGCCGCCGGGCGCATCCGCCACCACTGGTTCGGGGAGGGCGACGAGACGCGGTCGGAGACGGTGGTCCAGCAGCTGCTGGCCGAGACCGGCGCCGACGTCCTCGGCCGCGACCCGGTCACGGTCGTCGGCGAGGGCGTCGAGGCGCCCGCCGACTGGGACGCCCTGGGCTCACCGGAGGAGTACCTCGGCTACGGCCGGTCCTCCGCCTTCGCCTCCCCGCAGGGCACGGCCCCCGAGCGGTCGCACGCGTACGAGGTCCCGGCGCGGCTGCGGCCCGGCAGCTGGGCGGCGGCCGGGCGGTGGACCGTCGGCGTCGAGGCCGCGGTGCTCGACGAGCCGGGCGGCCGTTTGGCCTGCCGCTTCCGCGCCCGCGACCTGCACCTGGTGATGGGGCCGGTCACCCCGGGGGTCTCCGTGCCCTTCCGGGTGCGCCTGGACGGGCGGCCGCCGGGGGAGGCGGCCGGCGGCGACGTGGACGCGCGGGGCCACGGCGTGGCCACCGGGCGGCGGTTGTACCAGCTGGTCCGGCAGCCGGGCCCGGTCACCGACCGGCTGTTCGAGGTCGAGTTCACCGCCCCGGGCCTCGCCGCGTACGTCCTCACCTTCGGCTAGACCGACGCACCCCCAGGAGGGACCCGGCCATGACGACCGCGGCAGCAGGGACCGTCCGCCCGTTCCGCGTGGAGGTGCCCGAGGAGGCGCTCACCGAGCTGCGGCGGCGCGTCGCGGCGACGGTCTGGCCGGAGCGGGAGACGGTCCCGGACACCTCCCAGGGCGTACCGCTCGCGACGATGCGGGCCCTCGCGGACCACTGGGCCACCGCCTACGACTGGCGCGCCTGCGAGGCGCGGCTCAACGCCCTGCCCCAGTTCCTCACCGAGATCGACGGGCTGGACGTCCACTTCCTGCACGTCCGCTCCCGGCACGAGGACGCCCTGCCGCTGGTCGTCAACCACGGGTGGCCCGGCTCGGTGGTCGAGCAGCTCAAGATCATCGACCCGCTCGTGGACCCGACGGCGCACGGCGGGGACGCGTCCGACGCCTTCGACGTCGTCGTCCCCTCGATGCCCGGCTACGGCTTCTCCGGCAAGCCGGCGAGCACCGGCTGGGGTCCCGAGCGCATGGCCCGCGCCTGGGCCACGCTCATGGAGCGCCTGGGCTACGAGCGCTACGTCGCGCAGGGCGGCGACTGGGGCGCGTTCGTCGTCGACCACATGGGGCTGCAGCGACCGCCGGGTCTGCTCGCCCTCCACACCAACTACGCCGGCAGCGTCCCCCCCGACGTGTACCGCTCCCTGCTGGCCGGCGAGCCACCGCCGGCCGGTCTGTCGGACGAGGAACGCAGCGCGTACACCCAGCTGGCCACGACACTCACACGGGTCGCCTACGCCCGGTACATGGCGGCACGCCCGCAGACCCTGTACGGCATCGCGGACTCACCCGTCGGCCTCGCCGCCTGGCTGCTCGACCACGACGACGCCGAGGGCCAGCCTGCGGGCGCGGTCCTCGCGGCCCTCGACCGGACGACGAGCGCGTCCGGCGAGCTGACGCGTGACGAGGTCCTCGACAACGCCACCCTGTACTGGCTGACGAACACCGGGGTCTCCGCCTCCCGCCTCTACTGGGAGTACAAGGGGGGCTTCTGGGATGCCAAGGGCGTCGAGATCCCGGTGGCCGTCAGCGTGTTCCCCGGTGAGGCGTACCAGGCCCCGCGGAGCTGGGCGGAACGCGCCTACCCGCAGCTCATCCACTACAACCGGCTGCCCCGCGGCGGGCACTTCGCCGCGTGGGAGGAGCCGCACCTGCTCGTCGACGAGCTGCGGACCGCGTTCCGGCCGCTGCGCCGGCCCCCGGTGCCCGGCCCGCGCGCGTCGGCCGCCGACGCCGCGGCGCCGCGGACCCCCGCCTGACCGTGGGTCCGCGGGCACCGACCGTCCGGACGCGCCCGCTCCGCACCGCGGCGGCCCCGCGGCGGCC
The DNA here is from genome assembly GCF_054050375.1 of Geodermatophilus sp. SYSU D00879. Lineage (NCBI taxonomy): Bacteria > Bacillati > Actinomycetota > Actinomycetes > Geodermatophilales > Geodermatophilaceae > Geodermatophilus > Geodermatophilus sp. SYSU D00879. The sequence continues at coordinate 64,439 of NZ_JBJGZF010000006.1, read as the reverse complement.
CGCACCCCCTGCCCGGCGCGGCGCCGGACCGCCACGGTGGCGCCATGACGGGTAGCCGCAGCTCGCTCTGGACCGGGGCGCTGGCCGGGTACGCGGCCAGCCGCACCATGGACGCCGCCACCGGCTGGTTCCACGGCCGGCAGAGCCCGGAGTCCCGGCGGCGGGAGGAGGAGATCGCGCCGGGCGGCGCGCTCGTGCAGCTGGGCAAGCAGCTCGGCGCCGTCGCGGGGCGCGACCTCGACGACGCCGCGGCCGGCCGGGTCGGGCTCGCCGTGCACCGCACCCTCGGCGTGACCTACGGGGTGCTCGCCGCGACGCTGGTCCGCCGAGGCTGGTCGCCGCTGGCCGCCGGGCCGGCCGTCGGCGCCGCCGCCCTCCTGCTGGTCGACGAGGGCACCGCGCTGCCGACCATGACCGCCTACCCGCTGGTCAGCCACGCCCGCGGCGTGGTCGGTCACTCGACGGTCGGGCTGGTCATCGGCCTCCTGCTCTGGCTGACCGGCCGCTCCTGACACCGCGCGCCCGACGGCCTCCTCCGGCCGCCGGTCCCGCGGGAGGATGGTCCCCGCGCGGGGGCCGAGTGCGCCGGGGGGCGCCGTGCGGGAGTTCGCCGAGCTGCAGCGGGACCTGGCGCCGGCCTGCGCGGCCAACGCGCCGGGCTCCCCGACCCCGCACGTGCTGGTGACCCTGCCCTCGTTCAGCATCGGCGAGTCGCTGCTGTCCCACTACGCCGACCGGCTGCCGGCCCTGGAACACCGGTACCTGGTCACCGTCCTCCTGCTGCCCCGCGTCCCCGGCTGCGAGCTGGTCTTCGTCAGCAGCGCCCCGCCGCCGCCGGCGCTGGTCGACCACTACCTCTCCCTGGTGCCGCCCGCCGACCGCGCCTCGGTGCGCCGGCGGCTGCGGGTGCTCGTCGTCCCGGACGCCTCCTACCGCCCGGTCGCCGCGAAGCTGCGCGACCGGCCGGATCTGGTCGAGGACCTGCGCCGGCACATCGGCGGCCGGCCGGCCTTCCTCGAGCCGTGGAACGTCACCGCCGACGAGGTGGAGATCGCCCGGCGGCTGGACGTGCCCGTCGACGGCACCGCGCCCGAGCTGTGGCCGCTGGGGTTCAAGAGCGCCGGCCGGCGGCTGCTCGCCGACGCCGGCGTGCCGGTGCCGGCCGGGTGCGAGGACGTGCACACCGTCGAGGACGTCGACCGCGCCGTCGACGACGTGCTGCGGCGGCGGCCGGCCGCGGCGGGCGTGGTGCTCAAGCTCGACGACAGCGGCGCCGGCGACGGCAACGTGGTGCTGCGCCGGGAGGGCCTGCCCGGCTCCGCGGGCCACCTGCGCGACGCCGTCCGCCGGCTGCCCGACTGGTACCTCACCGCGTTGACCCTGGGCGGCGTCGTCGAGGAGTTCGTGACCGGGGACCGGTTCGCCAGCCCCAGCGTGCAGGGCGAGATCACCCCGGACGGGCGCGTCAGCGTGCTGTCCACGCACGAGCAGGTGCTCGGCGGGGACAGCGGCCAGGTGTACCTCGGCTGCCGGTTCCCGGCCGAGCCGCACTACGCCGCGGAGCTGGGGAGGTACGGGCGGGCGGCGGGGGAGGCGCTGGCCCGCTGCGGCGCCCGCGGCCGCTACGGCGTGGACTTCGTCGCGACGTCCGGCCCGGGCGGGTGGACGCTGCAGGGGCTGGAGATCAACCTCCGCAAGGGCGGCACGACCCACCCGTACACGGTGCTGCGCAACCTCGTGCCCGGCCGCTACGACCCGGAGGCCGGCCGGTGGACCGCCGACGACGGCACGGTCCACTGCTACTGCGCCACCGACAACCTCGTCGACCCCGCCTGGACCGGGCTGCCGCCGCGGGAGGTCGTCGACGCGGTGGACCGGGAGGGGCTGCGCTTCGACCGGCGCACCCGCACCGGCGTCGTCCTGCACATGCTGTCGGGGCTGGCGGTCGACGGCCGGTTCGGGCTGACCGCGATCGCGCCGGCCCCCGCCGCGGCGCACGACCTGCTCGAGCGCACCCACGCGTGCGTCGACCGGCTGGCCCGGCAGCCGGTGGCCGCCGGGCCGTGACGGGCGCTCAGACGGTCTCGGGTACCCGGAGGTGGGCCAGGACCAGCTCGAACTCGGCGACGTCGGTGACCTCGGCCCCGCTCTCCCGGCTCGCCCGCTCCCGGATGGCCGCACCGGCCTCCCGGTTGCGCTCCAGGGACGCGCGGTCCGCGTAGGTCACGGTGGTCGCGGCCACGCCCTCCCGGCGGTCGCGCAGCACGCTGGCGCTGCAGAAGCCGTCCAGCTCCTCGAGGCGCGGCAGCACGCCCATCCGGAAGGTGTCCAGGAGCTCGTCGGCGCGCGCGGGGTCCGAGCGCAGCCAGGTGACCCGCGCGCAGGCCCCGGCCGGCGCCTCGTGCGCCCGGTGGAGCGCGGCGATCTCCCAGGTCCGCACCTCCGCCCCGCCGCCGAGGAGCTCCGCGACCCGGTCGCGCATCGGCCGCACCCGGTCGGCCGTGGCGCTCATCGCCTCCTCGGTCTGCCAGGCGGTCGCGATGATGCAGCGGCCGGTGTCGCGGTCGGCGAGGAAGGACAGGCCGACGAAGCCGTCCATCTCCTGGACCGCCGGCATCACCTCGTCGCGCATGTAGGCGACCGCGTCGTCGATCGCCTGCGCCGTGCCGTGGATGGTGGTCGTCCGTGCGTACACGTCACCGCTCCTCTCGTGCGTGCGGCGACGCCCGGTGCGGCACCGCCGCACGAGCGAGCGTTCCCGCGGTCGCCGCGCGTGGCAACGGGCCCGTGCGCGTCCCCCCGATCAGCGCCGCGGGCGCCGCCCGATGCGCGACCCCAGCCAGGTCAGCGGGTCGTACCGGCGGTCCACCACCCGCTCCTTGAGCGGGATGATGCCGTTGTCGGTGAGGTGGATGCCCTCGGGGCAGACCTCCGAGCAGCACTTGGTGATGTTGCAGTAGCCCAGGCCGAAGTCCTCCCGGGCGGCGTCCCGGCGGTCGACGACGTCGAGCGGGTGCATGTCCAGCTCGGCCAGCCGGATGAGGAAGCGCGGCCCGGCGAAGGCGGCCTTGTTGTCCTCGTGGTCGCGGATGACGTGGCAGGTGTCCTGGCACAGCCAGCACTCGATGCACTTGCGGAACTCCTGCGGCCGCTCGACGTCGACCTGCTGCATCCGGTGGTTGCCGTCCGGGTCGCGCGGGCGCGGGGTGAACGCCGGGACCTGCGCGGCCTTCTCGTAGTTGTAGGAGACGTCGGTGACCAGGTCGCGGATCACCGGGAACGTGCGCAGCGGGGTGACGGTCACCGGCTCGTCCTCGGCGAACGTGCTCATCCGGGTCAGGCACATCAGCCGCGGCCGGCCGTTGACCTCCGCGCTGCAGGAGCCGCACTTGCCCGCCTTGCAGTTCCACCGGACGGCCAGGTCGCCGGCCTGCGTGGCCTGCAGCCGGTGGATGACGTCGAGGACCACCTCGCCCTCGTGCACCGGCACGGTGAAGGTCTGCAGCTCCCCGCCGGAGGCGTCGCCCCGCCAGACCCGGAAGGTGGCGTCGTAGCCGCCGTCCCCGTCCCCGCCGCCGTCGGTCCCCCCGATGCTCGGCTCCGCAGGCTCGGTCATGCGCCCTCCTCGAAGACCTCCGCCAGCTCCGGCGGCATCTGCGGCAGCGGCTGCCGGGCCACGGTCACCCCGCCGTCCGCCGTCCGGGTGCAGACCAGGTTGGTGCGCCCCCACTCCGGGTCGGTCGCGGGGAAGTCGTCGCGGGTGTGCCCGCCGCGGCTCTCCTCGCGGGCGAGCGCGGCGCGGGCGACGCACTCGCTGACCAGCAGCAGGTGCGGCAGGTCCAGCGCCAGGTGCCAGCCGGGGTTGTACTGCCGGTGCCCCTCGACCGACAGCGCCGCGACCCGTTCCCGCAGGGCGGCGATGCGGGCCAGCGCCTGCTCCATCTCCGGCGCGGTGCGGATGATCCCGACCAGGTCGTGCATCGTCTGCTGCAGGTCCTGCTGCACGGTGTAGGGGTTCTCGCCGCCCTCCCGCTCGAACGGCGCCAGCGCCGCCCGCGCGGCGTCGGCCACCGCCTCCTCGGCGAGCGTGACCACGCCGGCCCGCTTGGCCGCGTGCTCGGCCGCGGCGGCGCCGGCGCGCCGGCCGAACACCAGCAGGTCCGACAGCGAGTTGCCGCCCAGCCGGTTGGACCCGTGCATCCCGCCGGCGACCTCACCGGCGGCGAACAGCCCGGGCACGGACGCGGCGGCGGTGTCCGGGTCCACCTCGACGCCGCCCATCACGTAGTGGCAGGTGGGCCCGACCTCCATCGCCTCGGCGGTGATGTCGACGTCGGCCAGCTCCTTGAACTGGTGGTACATCGACGGCAGCCGGCGGCGGACGTAGTCGGCCGGGCGGCGCGTGGCGATGTCGAGGAAGACGCCGCCGTGCGGGGAGCCGCGGCCGGCCTTGACCTCGCTGTTGATGGCGCGGGCGACCTCGTCGCGGGGGAGCAGCTCGGGCGGGCGCCGGTTGTTCTTCTTGTCGTCGTACCAGCGGTCGGCCTCGTCCTCGGTCTCCGCCGTCTCCTTGCGGAAGTAGTCCGGGATGTAGTCGAACATGAACCGGTTGCCGGCCGAGTTGCGCAGCACGCCGCCGTCGCCGCGGACGCTCTCGGTGACCAGGATCCCGCGCACCGACGGCGGCCAGACCATCCCGGTCGGGTGGAACTGGACGAACTCCATGTTCACCAGCCCGGCGCCGGCCTGCAGCGCCAGCGAGTGCCCGTCGCCGGTGTACTCCCACGAGTTCGAGGTGACCTTCCAGGCCTTGCCGATGCCGCCGGTGGCCAGCACCACCGACGGCGCCTCCCAGGCCACGAACCGGCCCGACTCCCGCCAGTAGCCGAACGCCCCGGTGACGCCCTCGTCGTCGGTGAGCAGCCGGGTGACCGTGCACTCCATGTACACGTCGACGCCGAGGGCGACGGTGCGCTGCTGCAGCGTGCGGATGAGCTCCAGGCCGGTGCGGTCGCCGACGTGCGCGAGCCGGGCGTAGCGGTGGCCGCCGAAGTCGCGCTGGCTGATCAGCCCGTCGGGGGTGCGGTCGAACAGCGCGCCCCAGTCCTCGAGCTCGCGCACCCGGTCGGGCGCCTCCTGCGCGTGGATCTGCGCCATCCGCCAGTGGTTGAGCATCTTCCCGCCGCGCATGGTGTCCCGGAAGTGCACCCGCCAGCCGTCCTCCGGCCAGGCGTTGCCCATCGCCGCGGCGATGCCGCCCTCGGCCATGACCGTGTGCGCCTTGCCGAGCAGGGACTTGCAGACGACGGCGGTGCGCGCCCCGGCCTCGTGCGCCGCGATCGCCGCGCGCAGGCCGGCGCCGCCGGCCCCCACCACCACGACGTCGTAGGCGTGCCGCTCGAGCTCCATCAGAAGAACCTCACGTCCCGGATCGTGTCGGTGGCGAGCAGGAGGACGTAGAGGTCGGCCAGCGCGACGCTGGCCATCGACGCCCACGCCCACTGCATGTGCCGGGCGTTGAGCCGGGAGACCAGCGTCCAGGCGCGGTAGCGCAGCGGGTGCCGGGAGAAGTTGTTCAGGCGCCCGCCGACGACGTGCCGGCACGAGTGGCAGGACAGCGAGTAGAGCGCCAGCAGCGTCGCGTTGACCAGCAGCACGAGCGTGCCCAGGCCCATGTGGCCCCACTCGCCGGTCTCGTCGCGGAAGGCGAGGACGGCGTCGTAGAAGAGGACGACGTTGATGAGCAGCGCCGCGTAGAGGAAGTAGCGGTGCACGTTCTGCCCGACCAGCGGGAAGCGCGTCTCACCGGTGTAGCGCCGGTGCGGCTCGGCCACCGCGCAGGCCGGCGGCGACAGCCAGAACGACCGGTAGTAGGCCTTCCGGTAGTAGTAGCAGGTCAGCCGGATGCCCAGCGGGAAGACCAGGATGTAGATCGCCGGGGAGATCCACGTCGGGCCGGTGAACAGCTCCGGGAAGGTGTCGCCCTCGCACCGGGTCGACAGGCACGGCGAGTAGAACGGCGAGATGTAGGGCTCGGAGAAGTAGTAGGCGTTCTGGAACGCCCGGAACGTCGCGTAGACGACGAACGCGAGCAGCGCCGCGGCGGTGAGCGCCGGCTGCAGCCACCAGCGGTCGGTGCGCAGCGTGCGCGCCGCGATTGTCGCGCGGCGCGGGGCCGGCCCGCCGTCGCCGCGTCCGGCCGAGGTCGCCCCCGTCCCGCGCGGAGCGGTGGTGGTCACCGGTGGGTGCGGCCGGACCCGCCCAGGCCCTCGTCGTCGCCGTCGCCGTAGACGGCCGCGAACGGCTCCCAGGCCCTGCGCACCCGGGCCCCGCACAGGAGGTCCAGGTCGTCGCGCAGCCGGGCGACGTCGACCCTGAGCCGGCGGGCGTCCACGGTGTCACCGAAGCGACCCGTCAGCGGTGCGCACGCCCGTTCCAGCGCGTCCACCGCGCGGCGGGCCGCCGCCACGTCCTGCTCCAGGGACATCGCCGCCTCCAGACCCTGCTGGCGTCGCCGGGAAGCCGAGGGGGGAAGTGCACCACCGACGCCGGGGCCGGGGAAGGGGGCGCTGCGCCGTCCGGGGTCAGGACGCGCGGTGGCGGCCCCCGCGCAGGAGGTGCGCCCACCGCCGGAGGACCTCCACCCGCCCGCGCGGGAGGGCGGGTGCCGGGCGGTCGAGCAGGTCGAGCTCCGCCCGGAGCGCGGACCGTCGCCGTTCGAGGTCCGCCACCTCCGCCAGGAGGGCGGCGCGGCGCGTCACGGCCTCGTCGTCGAGGCGGTCCCGGGTGGCGGCCGCCTCGGCGTCGGCGCGCCGCCGCTCCTCGCGGCCGGTGGCCAGCATCGCGACGATCTCGGCCCGCGCCCGGACCCGGGCGGCGGCCGCGTCCTCCTCGGCGCGCTGCCGCACCCGGTCGGCGTCCGCGGCGGCGCGGCGCCCGGCCGCCCCGATCTCCTCCAGCCGCGCCGCGGCCTCCGCGCGGGTGGCGGCGGCCGCCTGCTCGGCGTCGGCGAGGAGCCGGGCGGCCCGCGCGGCCGTCTCGGTGACGTGTGCGGCCGCCGCGGCCGCCGTCCGGTCCGCGTCGGCCTCGGCGTCGGCGAGGGTCCGCTGCGCGCGGGCGACGATCCGGTCCGCCTGCTCGGAGGCGGCGGCCCAGGCGGCCTCGGCCTCGGCGCGCATGCCCTCGGCCTCGTCCGCCGCCGCGGCGAGCATCGCCCCGATCCGCCGGGACAGCTGGAGGAACTCCCCGCCCCCGGACGAGTGGCCGAGCAGCGCCCGGGCCTCGTCGAGCGCGGCGCGGGTGCTCAGCAGCCGGGTGACCAGGTGCTCGCGCTCGCGGTCGGCGGTGGCGAGCTGGTCCTCGGCCCACTGCACGTAGGTGTCGACCTGGAAGCGGTCGTAGCCGGCCACGGCGCGGCCGAACATCGGGCCGGCCTCCAGGACCGTGGGCAGGTCCCCGGAGACGTTGGGCCGAGGCCGCTCCGGGCCCGTCGGGCGGAGCTCCTCGTCGACCTGCAGCTCGGCGGTCATCCCGCTGCCTCCCTCCGCCCGGGTCCGTTCCGGTTCCCGGGACGGTAGGGCTGCCCGGCGGGGCGCCGTCCCTGCGCCGGGGGTGGATCACCCGGGAGGCGACGCCGCCGCGCCTGATCGGGTGCCCCCGGCTCCGGGGGTCTCTCTGCGTGACGTCGCCCTCCCGGGTGGAAGTCCGCCGCCGGGCGCCGCCCGGGCGCGCGGTCGGGCACGCTCGGCCCGTGGCAGACGTCCCGACCCCGCCGGACCCGGGGAGCATGACCGTCCCGCTGCTGTTCGGCTGGGAGTCCATCGCCGTCGGCCTGCTGCTGCTCGTGGCCGTCGTCGTGGTCCTGGCCGTGGTCGCCGTGGCCCGGGCGGGCGTCGGCGGCCGGACGGAGTTCCAGGCGTGGCTGGACGCCCGGTCCGTCCGGTCCGCCGGCCCGCACGACGGCACCCCGGGAGCAGCCCGGCGCGGCTGACCGCGCCGCGGCGGCTCACGGCGCCGGAGGCGCCTCCTCCGCGGGCTCGGGAGCCGGCTCAGGCGCGGGCGCTGGTTCTGGTCGGGGCGCCGGCTCGGGCGCCGGGACCGATTCGGCCGCTGGTTCGACGGCCGGCTCGGGCTCGGGCGCCGGTCCGGGTGACGGGGCCGGTTCGGGAGCCGGGGCCGGTTCCGCAGCCGGTGCTGGCTCGGGAGCCGGTGCTGGCTCGGGAGCCGGTGCCGGCTCGGTGGCCGGTTCGGGTGCGGGTGCCGGCTCGGGTGCCGGTGCTGGCTCGGGCGTGGGCGCCGGTTCGGGCGCCGGCTCTGGCTGAGGCGCCGGCTCGGGCGTGGGAGCCGGTTCGGGCGCTGGTTCGACGGCCGGCTCGGGCTCAGGTGCGGGCTCGGGTGCTGGCGCCGGAGCGGGCTCTGGCGCTGGCTCCGGCTCCGGCTCCGGCTGTGGTGCGGGCTCGGGCTGCGGTGCCGGTTCTGGTGCGGGCGTCGGGGCTGGCTCCGGCGCCGGCTCGGAAGCCGGAGGAGCTTCCGGGTCGGGTGCCGGATCCGGGTGGGGCGCCGGCGCGGGCGGGACCTCGGGCTGCGGTGCCGGTGGGTGGTCGTCCGCCGGGGCCGGCGGCTCCTCGGGTCCAGGTGCGGGCACCGGCTGGGGCTCGGGCTGGGGAGCCTGCTCGGACGGAGCTCCAGGCGCCGGCGGCGGTGCCGCATCCGGCTGCGGTGCCGGTTCCGGGGCAGGTGCCGGCGCAGGCGCCTCGTCGGACTGGGGTGCCGGCTCCGGTGCCGGCGCGGGCGCAGGAATTGGCGCCTGCTCCGGTGCGGGGGGCGCTGCGGGCGGGGGAGAGGGCTGGTGTCCCGGCTCCGGTTCGGCCAGTGCCTCCGCCTGCGGTGCCTCCGGCTGCGGTGCGAACGCCGACTCGGGTGCCGGTGCAGGCTCCGGGTCGGGGGCCGGCTCGGGCTGGGGTGCGGGCTCACCGGCCGGCTCGGGCTCGGGTGCCGGTGCGGGCTCGGGTGCCGGTGCAGGCCCGGGCTCCGGCTCGGGCGCAGGACTCGGCTCGGGCGCAGGAGTGGGGGCCGGCTCCGGCGCGGGATCCGGCTGGGGTGCGGCCTCGGGACCAGGGGCCGGCTCCGGTGCGGGCTCCGGTTCCGGGGCCACGGAGGTCTCCGGTGCGGGCTCCGGCTCGGGCTGCGTCTCGGGTGCAGGTACGTGCTCGGGTGGCGTCTCGGGCTCACCCGCCGGGTCCGCTCCCGGCTCCGTCCCCGTCGCCTCGTCGGGTGCCGGCATCGACTCGGACGGCGCCTCCGGCTCGGGGGCCGGCTCGTACTCGGTCGACGCCTCCGGTGCGGGCGGGACCGCGGGCTCGGTCGGCGTCTCCGGTGCCGTCGGCACCTCGGTCTCGGGCGCCGGCTCGTACTCGGTCGACGACCCGGTGTCGGTCGACGGCCCCGACGCGGTCCCGGGCTCCGGCGGCGACGGGACGGACCCGGGAACCGGTTCGGTTCCCGGCTCAGGCACCTCGTCGGCCGCGGTCGGCGGCCCGGCGTCGTCCTCGCTCCCGAATCCGGCCCCGGCCCCGGCCTCGACGTCCGGCTGCGGCACGGCCGGCGGTGCGGACCCGTCGACGGTCGGGGGTGCGGTGTCGGGAGCGGGTGCCGGCTCGCCACCGGTGTCCGGCGCGTCCGCCTCGGGCGCCGGCGGGGGCGCGGCCTCGGTGGTGGGAGCCGCCGAGATCGGCGGCGGCACCCCGACGCCACCCGCCGCGGGCGGCGGCGCCTCACCGGTGGCGGCCGGGACGTCCGGAGCCTGCGGGGCCCCGGCGTCCGCGTCCTCCGGCGCGACCTCGCCCGATGGCGCCTCGGCGGCCGGAGGTGGGTCGGACGGGGCGGGTGGGCTCTCCCAGATCTGGCTGAAGGCGCGGACGATCCCGCCCGTGGCGGGCGTGCCCTGCAGGGCCTGGGCCAGCGAGGCGACGCCCGTCGTGACGAGCAGGACCGCTGCGCCCGTCGCGGTGCGTGCGGCCCGACCGGGGAGCCGGGCCCACCACACCGTCCGCTCGGGGGAGCGCACCCCGGCCGGCCGGGCCGCCGCCGGGCGCCGGCCGCTGACCCACCGCGCGACGAGCGCCGACAGCACCCCGCCGAGGAGCAGCAGGGCGATGCCGAGGACCAGCCACACCGTCGCGGAGGAGGCGGGGTCCGCGGCGGTGTCCGGGCTGGTGACGGAGTTCGTCACGACGTCGGCGGTGCCGGCCACGACCGCGGAGAACAGCAGCGCCCCCGCGACGGTGGCGGCGTCCTCGGCCCGGCGGGGGAGGCGGTGGGACGCCACCCGGGACGCGTCGGGGTCGTGGCTGACGACGGGGCGGCGCCGGGGCCGGCGGGGGCGGACGAGGACCGGCCGCGCGCCGCCTCGGGCACCGGCGGGACGCCGACGTCGTGCACGCATGGAGCCTCCAGGTGGTGGCGGTGCGTGGTCGTCCGAAACCCCGTGCCGCGCCAGCATGCTGGGGCCCGCACGGGGGACGCAACACGTCTCCGACCTCCGACGGGGGGTCGGGACGGCGCCCGTCAGGTCATGTCGACCGCGATCTTGAGCTGCCCCGGCCGGGGCGCGACCGCGGCGCCGAAGGCCGCCTCCACGTCGGCGACCGGGTGGACGTGCGTGACGTAGCAGTCGCGCAGCTCCGGGTGCGCGGCCAGGTACGCGCCGGCGTCCGCCAGCACCCGGCGGCGCTCCAGGGTGACGCCCGAGCGGAGGGTCAGGTTCTTCCGCAGGAAGGTCATCATGTCGAACGGGTAGACCGGGTCGTCCGGGACGCCGAAGTAGAAGACCTGGCCGCCGGGCGCGACGGCGTCCAGCGCGGGCTTGAGCGTCGTCACCTGGTGGCCCACGGCCTCGACGACGACGGCGGGCCGGTCGGCGTCGGACAGCGTGCCCGCCCAGCGCTCGGCGCGCGCCGTCACCGTCTGGTCGACGCCGAAGGCGGACGCGGCGTCGCGGCGGTCCACCGGGTCGACGCCGGTCACCCGCGCCGCGCCGCGCGCCTTGAGCACGTGGCTGAACAGCAGGCCGATCGGGCCCTGGCCGATCACGGCCACCGACTGCCCGGACACGTCGCCGAGCTGCTCGGCGGCGTAGAGCACGCAGGCCAGCGGCTGCAGCATGACCGCGGTCGTGGGCGGCAGCGCGGTGTCGTAGCCGGCCACGCCCTCGCCGTCGGTGACGACGAGCTCGGCGATGCCGTCGAACATCGACGCCCAGCCGACGACGAGGTCGCCCGGGGCGTGGTCGGGGTGCCGGCTGGCGACCACCTCCCCGACGATCTCGTGCATCGGGAAGCCCGGCGCGCGGGTGGCGCCCCAGCCGTCCTCGGCGGCCGGGTGCGGCCACACGCCGCCGCGGAAGTTGGGCAGGTCGCTGCCGCAGATCGCGCCGGCGCGGGTGGCCAGCAGCACGTGCCCGGGCGCCAGCGCGCCGGCGTCCGGGGCCGGGACCTCCACCTCCTCGAACCGGAAGGGACCGCGCAGCGTCTGTGCCCACATGGGTGTCCTCCGTCCAGCCGGGCGCCCCGGCGCCCGGGGCGGCGGCCTCCAGCCTGCAGGATCACCGCGGTCCCGCATCCCGACGGCGCAGTGCCCGGCGCGGCGGACGTCCCGGTGGGCGGGCGGGTCAGGCAGGCGTGCGCGCGAGGTCGTTCCACCGGTCGAGCAGCCGGTCGATGCGGCCCATCGCGTCCACCACCCGCTGCCGGGCCGCGGGCGTGTCCTTCCCCCGCCGCGCCCGCCGTGCGGCGTCGAGCTCCAGGCGCGCGAGGCCGAGCTCGATCCGCAGGTCGTCCTCGGGACCGGTGTGCAGGACGTCCATGACGACCCCCTCGTGCGTGTCGGGACCTGGTGGTCCGCGTCGAGCTCTCGTCGTCGACCGACCACGCGTCCCCCGGAGCGCCCGGAGGACCGGTCACCAGTAGGACTCCCGGCACGGCCGGGACTCACTGCACCAGCCGGGTGCCCGCCGGTGCCGCCGCACTCCCGGGGCCGGGCGGCCCCTCACATCACCAGGTGCGCGGCCTCGCCGGTGGACTGCTCGACGTCGTCCGTCGCGGCCCGCAGCAGCCGGTGGGCCAGGTCCGACAGTGCCCGGGCGACCGCGATCTCGTCGCCGATCTCGGGGACGTCCCGGTCGGCCGGGTCCAGCCGGGCGAACCCGGTCCCGGTGATCGCCGAGGTCTCGCGGGGCTGCAGGTGGGCGACGGCGCGGGTCCGGCCGTCGTGCTCGCCGATGTCGATGCGCACCGTCCAGGTCTTCACCGCGTCCACGTCGGCCTCCTCTCGGTGGTGGGGCTCCGAGGGTGCCCGCCCGGGCGGGCGGCCGACGCGGCCGGAAGGCCGGAGTACCCGGGACCTGTGGCCCGGGGTCACCCGTCCCGGCACGGCGGACCCGCGCGGCGTCCGTACGTCCCGCCCCGGGTCGACCTCCGGCCCTGGGGAGGCGGCCCCGTCCTCCCCAGCATCGGGCCATGACCGAGGTCCGGACCCGCCTCCCGTCGACGGCCGGGCGGCGGGCGAACGCCGTGGCCGCCGTGGTGGCCGACGGGGTCCTGCTGCTGCTGATCCACGTGTGGCCGGGGTGGGAGGTCGTGCCCTTCCTGACCGACGGGACGACCCGGGTGCTGCCCTACGTCGACGCCGCGCTCGTGGCCGGGATCGTCGTGGGGCTCCTGCAGCTGGCGCGTCCCGGGGGTGCGTCGGCGCCGGCGGGGACGCTGGTGACGACGGCCTTCGGACTCGCCGCCACGGTGCGCGTGCTGCAGGTCTTCCCGTTCGACCTGTCCGGGGGCTGGGAGGTCGTCGTCCGCGTGGTCCTGTGGCTCGGCGTCGCCGGCGCCGTGATCGGGCTCCTCGTCGCGCTGGTCGCGCTGCTCCGCCTGCGCCGGGCGCGGGGGTAGTCCCCGCCGGGCGGGCCCGGTGGCACGATCGCGCGATGGCCGATCGTGCGATGGCCGACCTCGCGGCGCTGCTCGCCGACGCGGCCGCCCGGGTGGCGGCCTACCGGGCCCGGGTGCCGGACGTGCCGGTGGCGCCGCCGCCCGACGTGGTCCCCGCGGTGCGGGCGGCCCTGGGGTCGCTGCGCGACGGGCCCACCGACCCCGCCCGGGTGGTCGAGGAGCTCGTGGCGGCGGTGGAGCCGGGCCTCGTGGCCACCACCGGCCCGCGGTACTTCGGGTTCGTGGTCGGCGGGGCGCTGCCGGCCGCCACGGCCGCCGACGTGCTCGCCGTCGGCTGGGACCAGCCGGCGTTCAACGCGGTCACCTCGCCGGCGGCCGCGGCGGTGGAGGAGGTGGCCGGCGCCTGGCTCGCGGACCTGCTGGGGCTGCCGGCCGGCGTCTCCACCGGCTTCGTCACCGGCGGGCAGGGCGCCAACACCGTCGCGCTCGCCGCGGCCCGCCACCGGGTGCTGGCCGACGCCGGGTGGGACGTCGAGCGCGACGGGCTGACCGGCGCGCCCGCCGTGCGGGTGGTCGCCTCCGTCGAGCGGCACGCGACGATCGACCGGGCGCTGCGGCTGCTGGGCCTCGGCACGGGCGCGGTGGTCCCGGTGGCCGCCGACGGGCAGGGGCGCATCGACGTCGCCTCGCTGGCCGGCGTGCTGGACCGGCTGCCACCGGGCCCCCGGGTGGTCTGCCTGCAGGCCGGCAACGTGAACACCGGGGCCTGCGACGACCTCGCCGGCGCCGTCGGGGTGGCCCACCGCGCCGGCGCCTGGGTGCACGTCGACGGCGCGTTCGGGCTGTGGGCCGCGGCCTCGCCGGCCACGCGGCACCTCGTCGCCGGGCTGGCGGCCGCCGACTCGTGGGCGACCGACGGGCACAAGTGGCTCAACGTCCCCTACGACAGCGGCTACGTGTTCTGCGCCGACCCGGCGGCCCACCGGGCGGCCATGTCGTTCACCGCGGCGTACCTCACCGGGCACGGGCAGGACGGCGTGCGGGCGCCCAGCGACCTGGTGCCGGAGTCCTCCCGGCGCGCCCGCGGCTTCGCCACCTGGGCGGCGCTGCGGGAGCTCGGGCGCAGCGGGGTCGCGGGGCTGGTCGACCGGTGCTGCGCGCTGGCCCGGCGGTTCGCCGAGCGGGCGGCGGCGCTCGACGGGGTCGAGGTGGCCAACGACGTCGTCCTCAACCAGGTGCTGCTCGGCGTCGGCGACGACGCGGTGACCGACGCGGTGGTCGCGGCGGTGCAGCGGTCGGGCGAGGCGTGGATGGGCACGACGACCTGGCAGGGCCGGCGGCTGGTGCGGGTGTCGGTGTCCAACGCGACGACGACGGAGGCCGACGTCGACCGGGCGGTCGCCGCGGTGGCCGCCGCCCGGGACGGGGTGCGGGCGGCGCGGTCGCACGCCGGCCGGGAGCCCGGCAGGGACCGAAGGACGCCGCAGCCGGGACCTCCGGCCCGGGGGTGACCGGCCCGCAGGTGTGACGGTCGACCCCGACGGGGCGACCAGGGAGGACCGATGACCGAGAGCACCGCACGGGCCGCGGACGGGACGGCGTTCGGGGAGCCGGTGGAGCGCGACGGCGCCACGGTGATCACCGCGACGCGGTCGACCAGCCACACCGCGACCGCCGGCGACGGCCGCACCGGGCGACGCCCCGCCGCCGAGATGGCGGGGGCCCGGCCGCTGGGCGCGTTCGAGGTCCGCGACGGCCGGGTGCGCTGGCACCCCGTCGTCGACGTCACCCGCGTGGTCACCACCGCCGAGGTCGTGCTCGGCGCCGTCGCCGTGGCGTCCCGGCTCGCGCGGCGGCCCAGCGGGGCCGTGGCGCGGGTGACGATGGGCCCCGGCGGCTGGGTGAGCATGAAGGGCGGCGCGATGGCCGTCCGCCCGGCCCGGCGCCTGTGGCGGCGCGCCCGCCCTCCGGTGCACGTCCGGCGGCCGTGGTGGGCTCGGCTACTGGCCGCCACCGCGCTCGAGCGGCTGGTCGGCTGATCGCCGTGGAGGTCCGCAACCGGGTCGTGAACCCGGTCGTGCGCGCGCTCGCGCGGGGGCCGGCGCACCGCGTGCTCGGCCGGCACCTCGTCGTCCTCGGCTACACCGGCCGGCGCACCGGCCGGCGGTACGAGCTGCCGGTGATGGTGGCGCCGGCCGGCGACGACCTCGTCGTCCTCGTCGGCGGCGCGGCCGGCAAGACGTGGTGGAAGAACCTCGACGGCGGGCCCCGGCACGTCAGCGTCCGGCGGGACGGGCGCGTCCTGGCCTTCCGAGCGCGGCTGCTGCGGCCCGGCACGCCCGGCCGCGACGACGCCGTCCGCGCCTACCGGGCCGCCTTCCCCCGCGTGGCCGTCCCGCCCGCCGACCCGGTGGTGCTGCTGGCGCCGGTCGTGACCTCCCGCGCCCCCGCCGGGCCGTCGGACCCTCCCGGCCGGTGACCCGGAGCCAGGAGCCTGGGGCCGTGTCCGACCAGCCCCCCGCGACCGACCCGCCGGTCGTGCTGTCCCTGGACGTCGGCTCGTCCTCGCTCAAGGCCGCCGTGCGCGACCCCGACCTGCGGCTGCGCGTGGAGGTCGCCGGCCTGCGGGACGAGCCGGGCGGCGAGCCCGCGCGCGTCACCGTCACCGGCACCGGCTCCTTCGTCGAGCACGCCCGGCTGCCCGGCGGCTGGGCCGGCGCCACGGCCGAGGTCGCCGACGCGGTGGCCCGCCGCGGCCTGCACCCGCACGTCGTCGCCCACCGCGTGGTGCACGGCAGCCCGCTGCTCACCGGCCCCCGACGGGCCGACGCCGCGGTGCTCGCGCGCCTGCGGGCCGAGGCGCACCTGGACCCCCTCCACCTGCCGCGCCAGCTGGCGGTCCTGGACGAGGCCCGGACCTGCTGGCCGGCGGCCGAGGTGGTGCTCGTCCCCGACGGCGGCTTCTTCGCCGGCCTGCCCGACGACGCGGTGACCCTGCCGCTGCCGGCCGAGGCGCGGGCCGCCGGGCTGCGGCGCTGGGGGTTCCACGGCCTGGCGGTGCAGAGCGTGGTCGACCTCCTCCCGGGCCTGGGCGGCGCCGTCGTCGTCCACCTGGGCAGCGGCTGCAGCGTCAGCGCGGTGCAGGACGGCCGGCCGCGCTCGACCACCATGGCGCTGAGCCCGGCCGGCGGGATCCCGTCGCTCACCCGCAGCGGCGACCTGGACCCGGAGGTGGTGCTGCGGCTGGTGGAGCTCGCCGACGGGTCGGTGCCGGCCGTCCGCGACCTGCTGCACCGCAGGTCCGGCGTGGCCGGGGTCTCCGGCGGGCGCACCGACGTCCGGGAGCTGCTCGCCGCGCAGGACGGCTCCGCCGATCTCGCGCTGCGGGTGTTCGTCCGCGCGGTGGCGACGGCCGCGGCGGGCGCCGTGACGACGCTGGACTCCTGGGACGCCCTGGTGTTCACCGGGGGCGTCGGCCGGAACTCGGCGGAGCTGCGCGAGCGGGTGTGTGCCCGGCTGCTGCCGCTGCGGCACGTCCCGGAGACCGGCGGCGCGCCGAGCGAGCGGCTGGTCGGCACGGGTCTGCGCGTGCTCGCCGTCCCCGTCGACGAGGAGGCGGTGATGGACCGGCTGGCCCGGCGGGTGGTCGCCGGCCTCCCGGGCGGCCGCGGCCTCGCCGTCCCGCAGCGGTGACCGGCGCCGTCCTCCGGGCGAGCGCGGAGGACCTGGGGATGCGGGCGCTGGGCCGCGGCGGCGCGCCGATGCAGTTCGGCGCGGCGCTCGTCCTCGGCCCGCGGGACGGGAACGGGGACGACGGGCACGGGGACGACGGGGACGGGGACGACGGGGACGGGGACCTCGCCGGCGTCGTCGCCGCGCGGCTGGGCGGGGTGCGGCGGCTGCGGCAGCGGCTGGTGCGGGTGCCCCCGGGCGCCGGCCGGCCGGTCTGGGCGGACGAGCCACGCCCGGACCCGGCGGCGCACGTCCGCACCGTGCCGTGCCCCGGGGACGACCAGGACCTGCTCGACCTCGCCACCGGGCTGGTGGCCACCCCGCTGCCGGCGGACCGGCCGGGCTGGGCGGCCGTCGTCGTCCCGGACCTGCCCGGCGGGCGCAGCGCGGTGGTGGTCGTGCTCTCGCACGTGCTCGCCGACGGGATCGGCGGACTGGCGCTGCTGGCCTCCCTCGCCGACGGCGGCCCGCCGCCCGACCGCACGCCGCCCCGGCCGCTGCCGCCCTACCGGTCCCTCGCGGCCGACGCCTGGCGCCGCCGCGCCCGCGCCGTGGCCCGGCTGCCGGAGGGGGTCCGGCTGCTGCGGGACGCGGGCCGGTCGGCCGGCGGCCTGCGCCCGGCCCGGGCGGCACCGTGCAGCCTGCTGGCGCGCACCGGACCCCGGCGGCGGACGGCGGCGGTGCAGGTGCCGCTCGAGCCGCTGCGGGCGGCGGCGCACCGGGCCGGGGGCACGGTCAACGACGCGCTGCTCGTCGCCGTCGCCGGCGCGCTCGGCGCGCTGCTGGCCGGCCGCGGCGAGTCGGTGGACCCGGTCGCGGTCACCGTCGTCGTCACCGGCCGGCGGGCGGCCGGGGTCACCGAGCTCGGCAACGCCACCACCCCGCTCGTGGTCGCCGTCCCCTCCCGGGGGGAGCCGCAGGAGCGGCTGCGCCGGTTCGCGGGCACGGTCCGGCGGGCCCGCGACGCGGCCACCGGCCCGCCGCTGACCGCGCTCCTGGGGTCGCTGTTCGGGCTGCTCGCGGCGACCGGCGCCTACCGCCGGTGGCTCCGCCACCAGCACCGCTTCCACACCCTGGTCAGCAACGTGCCCGGACCGCCCACCCCGCTGACCCTCGCCGGGCGGCCGGTCGAGCAGGTGCTGCCGGTGGCCTCCGGCGAGGCCGGGAACGTCTCCGTCTCCTTCGACGCGCTGTCCTACGCCGGCACCCTGACCGTCACCGCGATCGCCGACCCCGACCGGGTGCCCGACCTGCCGGTCCTCACCGCGGCGCTGCGCGACCAGCTCGCCGCGCTGGTCACCCCGGCGCCGGCAGGGTCACGCTGAGGGACACCAGCACGTCCCCGCGCCAGTCCCGGCCGGCGAGCTCGACGCCGACGGTGTCGCCGCCGTCGTCGGTGACGGTCACGGTCCCGAACTGCCCGGCGCCGGGGAACGCGCCCTCGCTGTAGGGGCCGCCCTTGACGCTGCCCGGCGAGTCCAGCGCCGCCGCGTGCAGCAGCGGGAACCCGGCGCCGCCGGCGGTGCTGAAGTCGGTGTTCGTGCCGTCGTCGACGGCCACCATGTGGGCGTCCCCGCTGACCATGACGAGGTTCGCGACGCCCGCCGCGGCGAGGGTGTCGGCGATGCGCCGGCGCTCGGCGGCGTACCCGCCCCAGTCGTCGCGGCCGGGCTCGTCCGGGGCCACCCAGGGCTCCGGGTTCACCCAGACGACGGCGGCGTGGGTGCGGGCGGCGGTCACCAGCTCCTCCTCGAGCCAGGCCAGCTGCCGCGCGCCCAGCATCGACGTGGCCGTCCGCTCGGACCGGGTGTCGGTCACCACGACCCGCACCCGCCCGACGGTGAACGCGTGCGCGATCGACCCGCCGCCGCCCTCGGCGAGGACGTGGTGCGGGACGTAGGCGCGGTAGGCGGCGCGCGCCGCGTCCCGGACGGGGGAGCCGGCGCCCGAGGACTCGCCGGCGTAGTCGTGGTCGCTCCACACGTAGTCCACGGGCACCGCCCGGTACAGCGCCGCCTGGGCGGGCGCGGTGAGGACCCGGGTGTAGCGCTCACCGAACGCGGCCGCGTCGGCGTCCGCGGGGACGTCGGAGTAGTGCAGGTCGCCCGTGTGCACGAACAGCAGCGGGTCGACGGCGCGGATCGCGTCGAACACCGCCCCGCTGGAGCCGGTGCGCGCGCACGAGGCGACCGCGAGCGTGAACGAGGCCGGCCCCTCCGGCATCGTGGTGAACCGGCCGGTGCCGCGGGAGCCGTCGGGGTCGCCGTCCACCTCGACGGTCCAGCGGTAGGCCGTGGCCGGCGTCAGCCCGCCGACGGCCAGCCGCACGACGCCGTCGGCCGGGGGGACCACCGCGGCGGAGCGGACCGCGGGCCCGCCGTCCTCGGGGACGACGACCAGCCGGGCCTCCCGCGCGTCCGTCCGGTCCAGCAGGGCCACGACCTGCGCGCCGCGCCCGGTGACCCCGCCCGACCAGGCCCACTCCACGGAGTCGACCGGCAGCGCGAGCTCCGCCGAGCGCGGGTGCAGCGGCCCGAAGAGCTGGTCGTGGACCTCCGCGGCCGCCCCGGTGGTGCCGGCGAGCAGCAGCCCGGTGACCATCGCCAGGGTCACCACCGAGCGCATCGTGCGGCGGTGCTGCCAGGCGAGCCAGAGGCCGACCGCCGGCAGGAGGAACGCCACCCCGATCAGCACGCTGACCCACGGCTGGTAGGTGGTCGCGGCGAAGACGGCCAGCCCGGTGCCCGCCACCGCGGCGATCGCCGCGGCGGCGGCCTGCCAGCGCAGCGACACCAGCAGCGCGAGGGCGGCGAGCCCGAGCAGCGCCAGCTGCAGCCAGCGGGTCAGTGAGGGCCCGATCGTGGCGCCCTCGGGGCTGGTCGGCAGGCCCTCGACCAGCGCCAGCGTGGTGAACAGCGTCAGCATGCCGAGCAGCCAGCCGCGCGCCAGCCGCCGGACGGCGCTCTCCTCGTCCGGCCGCAGCGGGAGCAGGCCCGGTCCCGCGGCGGCGTCGGCCGGGGCCTCCCACGGGCAGCCGGAGCACCCGCGGTGCAGGCGCGGCCGTTCCAGCGCCCACCAGGACGCCAGCACGACGGCGGCGCCGGCCAGCACCCCGGCCACGGCGTCGGAGGGCCACGCGGAGCGGCTGCGCACCACGTCGACGGTGACGACCGCCAGCGCGGCGGCGGTCAGGGCGAGCGTCGCCAGGGCCGGCCCGCGGCGGCGGGTGCGGGCGTACACGGCCAGCGGCAGGAAGCCGGCGAGGAGGGTGGCCTGCACGACCGGCGCGCTGGGCAGCGACCCGGTCAGCCCGGCCAGGGGACCGTCCGGCGGGTACGCCCGCTCCAGGCGGTCGGCCACCACGGCCTGCGCGACCAGGACGGCGGCCGTGACGGCCAGCAGGCCGAGCGCGAGCACCGCGCAGCGCCGGCCGACGAGGCCGACGAGCACGGTCAGGCCGACCGCGACCGGCACGCTGCCCAGCAGGTCCCACGGCAGCAGGGCGTCGCTGCGGCGGCCGACCTCGTCGTCGATCTCGGCCAGCAGCTGCGGCGCCCCCGCGGTGGTGAAGACGAACTGCACCGCGGCGGCGGCCGTGAGCACCGCGGCCCAGCCCAGCAGCAGCACGCCGCGGCGGGTGCGGTCCCCGGGCCGCTGCCCCAGCGGCGTGGCGGCCAGCAGCGGGCGGAGCCGGGCCGGCGGGTCGGGCCAGGTGACCAGCGCGACGGCCGCGCAGGTGGCGACCGCGCCCAGCCCGGCGACGAGCAGCAGCAGCAGCGCGTACAGCCACGCCGTCCCGGCGAACATCCCGACCTCGGGTGCGTAGTTCTTGGTCGCGCCGCGGGCGCCGTAGACGGCGAGGCCGCCCGCGGTGAGGGTCAGGAGCAGGTAGTGCACCCGCGGCCGCAGCCCGGCGGCGAGGGCGGTGTGCGGCGCGGTCCCGGTCCGGACGAAGGCCGCGGCGGCGCGGGCGTGCAGCTCGGTCTCGCGGTCGCGGCCGCGCCGGTGCCGCCCGTGCAGCGCGTCCCGGAGCAGGGTGACGCCGGAGACGAGCAGCCCGGCGCCCATGATCACCGGGACGAAGATCTGCGCGCGGTCGACGTCGGCGTCGTCCCACCAGTCCTCGCGGACCCGGCGGGGGGTCACGCCGGCTCCCCGTCGGGGTGCAGCAGCACGGTGCCGGTGTCGCCGTCGACGGTGACCGTGCGCCCGTCCAGCACCGCCGCCGCGCCGGGCAGGTTGAGCACGGCCGGCAGCCCGAGCTCGCGGGCGACGATCGCCGCGTGCGACAGCGGCCCGCCGCGCTCGACGACGATCGCGCCCGCGCGCAGGAACACCGGGGACCACCCGGCGTCGGTGGCGGCGGCCACGAGCACCTCGCCCTCGGCCAGCAGCTCCGGGCGCGGCTCGGTGAGCACGCGGGCCCGACCGGTGTGCCGCCCCGGGCCGGCCGCCCAGCCGCAGAGCCGGTCGCCGCGGGGCACCGCGGCCGGGGCGGGCGCGGGCACGCCGGTCCACCGCAGCGGCGGGGACGGGTCCGCGGCGCGCTGGTCCAGCCACCGGCGGCGGCGGGCCAGCTCGGCCGGCGGCGGGGGAGCGCCGTCCAGGGCCGGGCCCAGCTCACGGTCGCGCAGCAGGTCGACGTCCTCCGGGCGGGCCAGCGCGCCGGCGGCGGCCAGCCGGCGGCCGGCCTCCAGGTGCACCCGGCGGACTTCGCCGCCGACGGCGAGGACGGCGGCCTTGACGGCCTCGCGCCGGGCCAGCCCCGCGGTGGCGTCGCCGACCTCCCGGCGCAGCACGTGCATGCGGACGTCGACCAGCTGGCCGGTGAGCACGCGCACCCGCCGCCACCGCGGGCGGCTGCGCAGCTCCTCCTCGAGCTCGGCGCGGGCGGCGTCGTGCTCCTCCCGGCGCGAGGGCGGGGCGGGTGCGGCCGCCTGCCCGGTCTCCGCCCAGGTCGGGCCGGCGAACACCGACCGGGACGCCGCCGGCGAGCGGTCGCGGCGGGTCGCCCCGCCCGCGGTCACCCGCTGGGCCCAGGCCGCCGCGGCCTGCTCGCCGAGGTGCCCGGCGAGGCGGGCCTCCAGCTCGCCGTAGGCGGCGACGGCGGCGGAGGCGACGGCGAGCTCGACGGTCGTCGCGCGGGCGCCGAGGTCGACCAGCCGCCGGCGGTAGGCGAGCAGCGCGCCGTCGTCGAGGTCCTCGAGCGCGGGCGGGTCGGCGAGGGCCTCCTCGGCGGCGCCCAGGACGACGCCGGCCTCCACGGCCGCGCGGCGGCGGGCGGTGCCGGCGCGCAGCTGCAGCCGGGCGGTGCGCCACCACGGGGCCCGCCGTCCCTCCGGGGCGCCGGAGACCGGCGCGCCGAGGTACTGCCGCTCCAGCTCGGCCTCGGAGCCGCCGGGCACCGCCCGGGCCGCGGCGCGCATCAGGTCCAGGTCGAGGGCGGCCCGGCCGCGCACCCGGCGCACCAGCTCGTGCGGGCCGGTCCGGTCCGCCGGCAGCCCCCACAGCCGGCCGAGGACCTCGCGCAGCGCCTCCTCGACGAGGAACGAGGCGACGTCCCACACCAGCGGCGGCAGCAGGCCCGGCAGCGTCTCGCCGATGCCCTCGGTGGTGAGCTCGTCGTCGTCGGGTGGGGTGTCGCAGCCGTCGTCGGTGCGCGCGGGCCCGGTGGTGATCGGGCGGGCCTGGACCACCCACGTCCGGGTGCCGTCCCATGCCCACTCGACGTCCTGCGGCCGGCCCTCGTCCCGCTCCACCCGTAGGGCCAGCGCGGCCGCCTCGCGCACCGCGACGGGGAGCCCGGGGTCCGGGTCGCCGCCGCGCGGCAGCAGGAACACCTCCGGGGTGCGCGCGCCGGAGACCAGCGCCTCGCCGAGCCCCTGCACCGCCTCCACCCGCACCCGGTCGGCGGCGCCGCCGGGGTCGACGGTGAACACGACGCCGGCCGAGCGGGCGGGCACCATCCGCATGAGCACCGCGGGCATCGCGACGTCCTCGTCGGGGATGCCCCACGCCCGCCGGTAGGCGACCGGGGCGGGGTGCCACAGCGAGGCCCAGGTGAGCCGGACGGCGTCGAGGACCGCCTCCGGGTCGACGTCGAGCGACGAGCGGTACTGGCCGGCGAAGGACGCCGCGGCCATGTCCTCGACCGTCGCCGACGAGCGCACCGCCAGCGGACGCCCGGCCGCGACCTCACGGGCGGCGGCGACGACGGCGCGGGCCAGCGCGGGCGGGACCGGCACGGCGCGGAAGGCGGCGTCGACCTCGTCGGCCGGCACCGGCGGCCCGGAGCGGAGGGTGTCGAGGAACGCGGCCAGGCGCGGGTCGGCGGCCACGGTGCGGTAGGCGTCCGCGGTCACCACCGCGGTGGGCGGGACCGGGGTGCCGCGCTGCACGAGGCGGTCCAGCGACGCCCCCTTGCCGCCGAGCTGCCCGGGCGGGGCGGGCGTGCCCGCGGTGAGCCGGAGGACGGCGGTCGCAGCCGGCGCCCGGCCCGTCGCGGTGGTCACGACCGCTCGGCCGGCGTCCCGGTCAGGCCCGCCCGGTAGGCGGCGACGCACCGGTCGGCCAGGCGCTCCACCGGCTCACCGGTCGCCGCCGCCTGCTGGTGCAGCCAGCCCGCGAGGTCCGGCCGCAGCGCGACCGCGGAGCGGCCGCGGGCGCGGGCCGCGAGCGCGGCCAGCTGCACGAGCGCCACGGCGCCCAGCAGCAGGAGGAGGTCGCCGTCGGAGCCGCGCAGCGCGTCGACGACCGCGACGGCGACCCCGAGCAGCGCGACGAGCTGGAGGACGACGGTCAGGGGCACGCGCCGAGCGTGCGCCCCGCCGCGCCGGGCGCGCGGCGGCTGACCGGCCCTGGCGCGCGGGACGTTCGGCACTGCGGCCGCGAGCGCCGGGCGCGTGGACTGGGGCGCCTCCGACGGACGGAGTGACCGGGATGCCCGCCGACGCCCCGCGCGAGCGGCTCGACCTCCAGGACGCCCTGCTGGAGCTCAGCCGCGTCGAGCTGGACCCCTCGTCGATGACGGCGACGCTGACCCGGGTCGCGGAGCTGGCCGTCGCGAGCCTCGCCGGGACCGCGGAGGCGTCGGTGACGCTGGTGCGCTCGGCCGGTGCGGTCACCGTCGGCGTGACCGGGCCGGTGGCGGCCGAGCTGGACGAGCGGCAGTACGACGCGGGTTTCGGTCCCTGCACGGACGCGGCCGTGAGCGGCTCCACGGTCACGATCCCGGACACCGCCACCGAGGCGGGCTACCGCGACTTCGCGGCGCTGGCCCGCCGCCACGGCGTCACGGGGGTCCTGTCGGTCGGCATGCCGATCGACCACCGGGTGGTCGGCTCCCTCAACCTGTACCGCACCGACGGCGGGGCCTTCGACGACGCGGCGCTCGAGACGGCGCGCACGTTCGCGCGGTTCGCCGCAGGCGCCGTCGTCCACGCCGCGACCCGTGCCGGGGCCGAGGAGCTCAGCCGCCACCTGCGCCGGGCGATGCAGTCGCGGGCGGTCATCGAGCAGGCGAAGGGCGTGCTCATGGGCCGGCACGGCTGCACCCCCGACGAGGCGTTCGCGATGCTGGCGAGCCAGTCGCAGCGCCGGAACCGCAAGCTGCGCGAGGTGGCCGCCGAGCTGGTCGCCGCCGTCCAGCGGGGCCAGTGAGGCCGGGACCGCTCAGCCGGCGACGGCGTCCGCCCCGGCCGGCGGCGGGGGCAGCGGCACCACCAGCACCGGGCAGCCGGCGGAGTGCACCACCGCGGAGGTGACCGAGCGCAGCGGCCGCCCCAGCAGCCCGTGCCGGCGGTGCCCGACCACCAGCAGCTCGGCGGGGAGCGCGGCGGCCAGCAGGGTCTCCGCGGCCCGGCCCTGGCGCACGACCCTGCGCACGGGCACGTCCGGCCACCGCTCGCGGACCGCGCCCGCGCGGGCCAGCAGGTCGTCGAGGAGGACCTCGGCCCGGCGCTGCGCGGCCTCGTCGTGGACCAGGCGGTCGGCGGCGGACAGGGGGAGCACGGGCCCGCGCGCCCACGCGTGCACGGCCAGCACGCCGGTGCCGCGCAGCCCCGCCGCGTGCAGTGCCTCGGCGAGCACCGCCGCGGACCCGGGTCCGCCGTCGAGGCCGGCCACCACACCGCTGCGGCCGCCGCCGGACCAGCGGCTGCGCAGCGGGACGACGGCGACCGGGCAGGGGGCCGCGCGGAGGACGGCGGCCGTGGTGGAGCCCAGCAGGAGGTCGCGCGCGCTGCCCGAGCCGGAGGTGCCCAGGCACAGCAGCTGGGCGCCGGCCGCGGCGTCGCGCAGGACCTGGACCGCGTCGCCGTCGACGAGCCGGGGGGCGACCGTGAGCCCGGGGCAGCAGCGGCGCAGCTCCGCCGCGGTGGCGTCGAGCACCAGGCCGCACGCGGTGCGCAGCACCTCGATCGCGTCGAGCACCCGGTCCGGCGTCCGGGTCCCGCCGTCGGGGCCGGGGACGGCGAGCAGCAGCAGCAGCGTCGTCCCGCGGTCGTGCGCCTCGCGCGCGGCCAGCCGGGCCGCGGCGAGCGCGTCCCGCGACCCGTCGACCCCGGCCACGACGGGACGGTCGTCGGCGCCGGCCCGCGGGTGCGCGTCCGGCGTCGTCGCCGTGGGCGGCTCGGGCACCGAGGTCACGGGTCCTCCCGTCGGGCCGTCGTCCGGTCGGTCCCACCATGGGCCGGGCGGCTCCGGGGCGCCGGTGCCGCAGGTCCCCCGGGCGCGGGACCTGCGGCACCGGGTCCGCCCGGTCAGCCCGGGCCCGGGGACCAGGTCCAGTCGCGCACCCCGGGCAGGTCCTCGAGCGCGTCGACGACGTACTCGCGGTGCCGGCGCAGCTGCTCGTGGCACAGCCGGGCGAGCGTGTCGCCACCCTCCGGCACCCGGCGCGAGCGGCGCAGCGCCTCGAGCACGAGGTCGTAGCGGCTCATGCGGTTGAGCACGACCATGTCGAACGGCGTCGTCGTCGTGCCGTGCTCGGTGAAGCCGCGGACGTGGAACCGGTCGATGTCGGGCCGGCCGTGCAGCAGCGGGTGGATCGCCCGCGGGTGGCCGTGGAAGGCGACGACGACGTCGACGGTGTCGGTGAACAGGTCGGCGAACCGCTGGGAGGTGAGGGCCGCGGGGTGCTCGCCGGGCGGGAGCAGGCCGAGCAGGTCCACCACGTTCACCACGCGCACCCGCAGGTGCGGCACGTGGTCGCGCAGCAGCTGGGCGGCGGCCAGGACCTCCTGCGTCGGCACGTCGCCGATGGCGCAGAGGACGACGTCGGGCAGGTCGGTGCGGGCCCGGTCGGGCTCCTCGGTGCCGGCCCACTCCCACACCGCGCCGCCGGCGGAGACCAGCGTCCGCGCCTGCTCCAGGTCGAGGTACTGCAGGTGCCGCTGCTTGTCGACGACGACCAGGTTCACCCGGTTCCGGCTGGTCAGGCACTCCTCGGCGACGACCAGCGTGCTGTTGGCGTCCGGCGGGAACCAGATGCGGGTGACCTCGGGCGCCAGCGGCGCGACGGTGTCGATGAGGCCGGGGCCCTGGTGGGAGAAGCCGTTGTGGTCGTTGCGCCACGTCGTGCTGGTCAGCAGCACGTTGAGCGAGGGCACGGGCGGGCGGCCCGGCTCCAGCGCCGACTGCTGCAGCCACTTCGCGTGCTGCACGACCATCGAGGCGCTGACCATCGCGAACGCCTCGTAGGTCGCGAACAGGCCGTGCCGGCCGGTGAGCGTGTAGCCCTCCAGCCAGCCCTCGCACAGGTGCTCGCTGAGCACCTCCATCACGCGCCCGTGCGGGCCCAGCGCCTCGTCGCCGGGCAGCACCGGCAGCTGCGTGCAGCGCTCGGTGACCTCGAGGACGGCGCCCAGCCGGTTGCTCACCGTCTCGTCGGGCGAGAACAGCCGGAAGTCGCCGCCGCCGTCGGCCCGGGCGGTGCGGACGAACAGGTCGCGCAGGTACGTGCCGAGCGGGCGGGTGGTCTCGTGGTGCAGCACGCCGGGGGAGGGGACGGGCAGCGCGTGGTCGGCGAGGTCGGGCAGCGGCAGCGGCCGGACCCGGAACCGCGGCCCGCCGGCGCGCGGCGAGGCGGAGATCCGCAGGTCCCCGGGCGGGGTCAGGGCCGCCAGCTCGGGCACCAGCCGGCCGTCGGCGTCGAAGTCCTCGTCGGCGCGGTAGGAGCGCAGCCACGCCTCCAGCCGGGC
Organism: Geodermatophilus sp. SYSU D00879; assembly: GCF_054050375.1. Classification (NCBI taxonomy): domain Bacteria; kingdom Bacillati; phylum Actinomycetota; class Actinomycetes; order Geodermatophilales; family Geodermatophilaceae; genus Geodermatophilus; species Geodermatophilus sp. SYSU D00879. The sequence continues at coordinate 37,564 of NZ_JBJGZF010000006.1, read as the reverse complement.
GAGGTGCTCGGGGTTCTCGCGCACGCCGGCCAGCGGCACCTGGTGGGAGCGCCAGGTGCCCTCGACCGGCACGCCGTCCACCGCGTGCGGCCCGGTCCAGCCCTTGGGGGTCCGCAGCACGACGGCCGGCCAGCGCGGCGTCCCCTGCTCCTGCCCGGAGCGGGCGGCGTCCTGGACCGCCCGGATGCGGGCGTGCGCGTCGGCCAGGGCGGCGTCGAGGTCGGCGAAGACGCGGGCCGGGTCGTCGCCGGCGACGACGACCGGGTCCCAGCCCTGGCTGCGCAGGTAGCCGCACACGTCCTCGTCCGAGGAGCGGCCGAGGACGGTCGGCCCGGAGATCTTCCAGCCGTTGACGTGCAGCACCGGCAGCACGGCGCCGTCGCGGCGCGGGTCGAGGAAGGCCGGCAGCCGCCAGGACGCCGCCAGCGGCCCGGTCTCGGCCTCGCCGTCGCCGACCACGCAGGCCACCAGCAGGTCGGGGTCGTCGAAGGCGGCGCCGGCGGCGTGCAGCAGCGCGTACCCCAGCTCCCCGCCCTCGTGGATGCTGCCCGGGATGTGCGGCCCGGCGTGGCTGCTCACCCCGCCGGGGGTGGAGAACTGCCGCACCAGCCGGGTGAGCCCGGCGAGGTCCCGCGACACCTCGGGGTGGACCTCGCTGTAGGTGCCGTCGAGGTAGGCGCCGGCGAGCACGGCCGGGCCGCCGTGCCCGGGGCCGGTGACCACCAGGACCTGCTGCCCGGTGCGCCGGATCAGGCGGTTGAGCAGCGCGTGCAGCATGGTCAGGCCCGGGCTGGTGCCCCAGTGGCCCAGCAGCCGCGGCTTGACGTGCTCGGGCCGCAGCGGCTCGCGCAGCAGCGGGTTGGCCCGCAGGTAGATCTGCGCGGCGGTCAGGTGGTTGGCCGCCGCCCACCAGCGCAGGTCGAGGGCCAGGTCCTCCGCGGAGGCGGGGGCCGGGGTGTCGAGCGCGGTCATGGGGAGCCTCTCCGGAGGGACGCGGGTCCCCCCGATCCTCGGGACCGCCGGCCGACGGCGCGGGGGACCTAGGTCCCGACTCCGGGTGCCCTTCGCTCCGACCCACCCCGGTCCGCGCCTCCCTAGCGTCGACCTCCTACCGGGCCCCGCGACGACGAGGAGCGCGCCGTGAGGACGAGACTCCGCCGGCTGCCCGGGCTGGTCGCGGCCCTCGCCGCCGTGACCGCCGCGACCGGGCTGATCCGGCGGCCCACCGGGGAACCGGTGCGGGTGGTCACCCCGCGGGGGCAGCCCGCCGAGCTGGCGGGCAGCGGGCTGTACGCCCACGACACCGTCTTCACCGCGGCCGGCAACACCGCCGTCGACGCCGTCGTGCTGGCGTTCGGGGTGCCGCTGGTGCTCACCGCCTGGTCCGGGCACCGGAGGAGGTCGCCCCGGGGGTCGCTCCTGCTCACCGGCGCCCTCGGGTACCTGCTCTACGTCTACGCCAACTACGCCCTGGGCGTCGCCTACAACCCGCTGTTCCTGGCCTACGTGACGCTGGTGGCGACGGGCCTGGCCGGCTTCCTGTCGGCCCTCGCGGGCACCGACCGGGCGGCCCTGCGCGCGCTGGCCGCGGACCCCCGCGTGCCGCACCGCGCCCTGTCGCGGTTCCTGCTGGCCGCGGCCGCGGTGACCGCCGTGGTCTGGACCACGCCGCTGGTGACCGCCCTGCTGACCGGGGGGCCGCCGGAGCTGCTCGACGTCTACACGACGCCGGTGACCTCCGCGCTCGACCTGGCCGTCGTCGCGCCGGCCGCGGCGCTGGCCGGCCTGCTGGTCCGCCGCCGCGACCCGCGGGGTCACCTGCTGGCCGTCCCCCTGCTCGTCCTGATCGTGCTGCTGCTGCCCACGATCGCGCTCAGCACCGCCCTGCAGGCCGCGGCCGGGATCTCCTTCACCCCGCCGCAGGTCGTCGGCCCGATCGCGGGCTTCGGCGTCCTCGGCGCCGTCGGGGCGTGGCTGCTCACCCGGCTGCTGCGCGCCGTGCCCGCCGCCCGTCCCGTCCCCCCGAGCGAGGTGCCGCATGAGCACGTCCACGTCTGACCGGCCGCGGACGACGGCCCGGCCGCCGGCCGCCTTCACCCGGCGGGTCGCCGCCGCGGGCCTGCGCGCCGGGCCGGTGGATCCCGCGCCGGTGACCGAGGACGACCTCGCCGGCCTGCCGTCCGCCGCGGTCCGGTACATGGAGGCGATGGGCGTGGTCGGCCGGCCGCGCACCCGGTCGCTGCGGGCCCACTTCACCGGCAGGTTCCGGCTGCGGCCCGGGGGGTCGTGGATGGCCGCCGACTCGTGGCAGGTCAACACAGCGGCCGAGGTGGCCCGCCTCTACCGGATGCGGCTGCTGGTCGGCGGTGTCGTGCCGATGTGGGGCTGGGACACCTATCGCGCGGGCCACGGGCGGATGCTCGGCAAGGCGCTCGGCCTGGTGACCGTGGCCGACGGGTCGGGGCCGGCGTTCGACGCCGGGGAGCTCGTCACCTGGCTGAACGACGCCGTCCTGCTGGCCCCGGCGATGCTGCTGCACCCCCGCACCGGGTGGGAGGACCGCGGCGAGGACCGGTTCGCCCTCTCGGTGACCGACGCCGGGCGCACCGTCAGCGCGGTGGTGGCCCTCGACGGCTCCGGCCGGCCCCTGGACTTCTGGACCGACGACCGCTGGGCCGACCTGCCCGGCGGCCCGGTGCGGACGCCGTGGAGCACCCCCGTGACCGGGTGGACGGTCCGGGGCGGCCGGCCCGCCCCGACCGCCGCCTCGGCCGTCTGGCACCTGCCCGAGGGGGACGACCGCTACGCCGAGATGGCCCTCGCCGACCTCGACCTCGACCTCCCGCCGGGGAGGTGAGGGCCGTGCTGCGCGGCCTCCTGCTGGCCGGCGCCGGAGCCGCCGGGCTGCGGTACATGCACCGCCGCCGGGACTGGGGCGCCACGCCGCAGGAGGTGGCCGGCGTCCTGCCCGGCGACGAGCTCGTCCCGGAGCCGGCCGAGCAGACCACCCTGGCGGTCGACGTCGCCGCGCCTCCCGAGGAGGTCTGGGCGTGGCTGGTCCAGATGGGCCAGGGACGCGGCGGCATGTACAGCTACGACTGGCTGGAGAACGCGATCGGCCTGGACATCCACAGCGCCGACGAGGTCCGCGAGGAGTGGCAGCACCTCGCCGTCGGCGACCGGGTCGTCGTCGTCCCCGAGGGGTGGGGGCCGCTGCCGGACGGCTACGCCTTCCGGGTCGCGCGGGTCGACCCGCCGCGGACGCTCGTGCTGCGCCAGGCGCCGCCGGAGCACCCCTGGGACGGCGTGTGGTCCTTCCACGTCGTGCGGGAGGCGGCGGGCGGCTGCCGGCTGCTGGCCCGGTCCCGCACGGCGGCCGACCCCCGGGTGGGCGCGCGGCTCGCCGGCCGGGTGGTGGAGCCGGTCACGCTGGTGATGACCCGGCGGATGCTGCACGGCATCCGCGACCGGGCCGAGCGCCGCGCCCGCCGTCCCGTCGCGGCGCTGCCCGCCGGGGGCGCGACGGCGGCGCCGTGACGACGCCCCGGGGCCGCCGCAAGCCCCTGACGTGCCTGGTGGGCCTGCACGACTGGACGCGCCGCCACCCGCCGGACGAGCGCTCCGAGGGTCCCGACCAGCAGGTGTGCCGTCGTTGCGGCCGCCTGAGGGGACCGTGGGACGTGCCGCCGGCTGCCTTCGGCCCACCCGGCAGTGGCGGCGTGGCCTGAGCGCCGGGCGCCTCAGCGGCCGAGCCGGACGCGGGCGGCGCGCACGCCGCAGGCGTCGGTGAGCAGGTGCGGCAGCACGACGCCGCGCGGGCCGCCGGTCCGCCACGCGACGGCGGTCGAGACGGCGCCGACCACCCCGGCGGCGGCGAGGAAGGGCAGCCGTCCCCGGGCCGAGGGGTGGACCAGTTGGGGTGCCAGGTGCCAGAGGGTGAAGCCGGCCGGCGGCCACAGGGCACCGCGGACGACGTCGTCCCGGACGACGCCGAGGAACGTCCCGCGCCACAGCAGCTCCTCGCCCACGGCGTTGACCGTCGCGGTCGTGACCACGACCGCCGCCACCTCGCGGTCGACGAGGTGCCGGTGCGGCCACAGCTCGGCGCTCACCGCACCGGCCACGGGGACCGCGAGGAGGGCGACGTCGAGCGGTCCGGGACGCCGTCCGCTGCGCAGGGCACGGACGGCGCCACGGGGGCCGAGCACCCAGAGCGGGAAGGCGCCGCACCACCCGAGCCAGTACACGGCGAACCCGGCGGCGTGGGCCGCGCGCGGCGGCAGCCGGCGGCGCAGGACCGAGAAGACGGCCGCCATCGTCGACGGCACCGCCACCGGCACCGCCAGCGTGGCGGTGCGGCGCAGCGCCGGCCCGGTCCTCACCGGGCGTCCCGGCGGTGCCCGGCCTCGGCCCGGTCGCGGATGCCGCGCAGCATCCGCCGCATCATCGGGAAGTCGCCCAGCTCCATGAGCAGGACGCCGACGACGGTGTCCGGCCGGTGCCAGTCGTAGCGGGTCCGCAACCGGGTCACCAGGCGCGTGCGGCCGCCCGCCAGCGGGACCAGCCGCCAGGACCAGGTGCTCGTCGGCGTCCGCCAGAGCATCTCCCGCGGTGCGTCGAACGACTCGACGACGAACGCCGTCCGCTCGGTGGGGCGCGGCGACATCGGCAGCCACAGGCCCCGGTGCAGGTCCTGCAGCTCCGGCACGACCTGCCGCGCGCTCGGGTGGCCGAGGTGGTCGAGGAGGTCGTCGGCGTACCAGCCGGCGCGCAGGCAGCCGACCTGCACCAGCCAGGGCCACACCTCCTCCGGCGGCGCGGAGACGGTGATCGCCCGCGTGCAGCGGTACTGCGCCCGGGGCTCCAGGTCGTCCCCGGGCATCGGCGCGGCCACCTCCGCCGCGGTGGCGCCCCAGTGCCGGTGCCACGGGCGCAGCAGGGGAGCGGCGACGAAGAGGGGCAGGTCGGTGACGACGTCGCGCACCTCCCGGGCCAGGTCGGCGGCGGTCGGCCGGGAGGGACGCGGGCGAGGGGGCAGCAGCGCGCTCACGCGGCCAGCGTCGACCGCGGCCGCCGCTGGGGTCAGGGCCCGTCGGCGTCGTGCGGCAGGGCCGGTGGACCCGGCCGGGACGAAGGTCCCCGGACGCGGGGACGTCGGCCCGCGGACTCCCGCGGGCGGACGGCGCAGGGTCGGAACGGGCCCGGCGGGTGACCGGGCAGGGAGCGGAGGCGGACCGGTGACGACACAGCAGGGGACCAGCGACGCGACGAGGCCGGGCCGCGTGGTCGTCGGCGTGGACGGCTCGCCGGGGGCGCGCACCGCGCTCGGCTGGGGCCTGGCGGTGGCCGCCCGCACCGGGGCGCGGCTCGAGGTGGCCAGCGCCTACCCGGTCGACTTCTACTGGACCGACCCGTTCCTGCTCGACTCCCGGCGGCTGGACGCCATCCGCGCCGACGTCGAGGAGCGGGCCCGCGCGCTGGTGGAGGAGGTCCGCCGCGACCCGGCCGTGGCCGCCGTCCCCGGGACCGCCGAGGTGCAGGCCGACGTCGTGGTGGCCGGCGGCGCGCCGGCCGAGCACCTGGTCGCCCTGGCGGAGGGCGCGGACCTCCTCGTGCTCGGCAGCCGCGGCCGGGGCGGCGTCCGCAGCACGCTGCTCGGCTCGGTCGCCCTGCACTGTGCGGCTCACGCGCCGTGCCCGGTCGTCGTCGTGCACCCGGGAGCGGTCGAGCCCCCGCCGCGCGTCGTCGTCGGGGTGGACGACTCGGCGACGTCCCGTGCCGCCCTCGCCCGCGCCGCGGAGGAGGCCGGGCGACTCGGCGCGCGGCTCGAGGTGGTCGCCGCCTACCAGCCGGCGGCCTACTGGAGCGACCTGTACGCGATCACCGCGCCGCCGGCCTCCGAGACCGAGGAGCACGCCCGCGGCCGTGTCACCGCGTTCGTCGCCGACGTGCTCGGGTCGGTGGCGGGCACCGACGTCCGGGTCGTGCAGGGGTCCCCGGGGGAGGCGCTGGTGCAGCACGCGGACGGCGCCGCGCTGCTCGTCGTCGGGAGCCGCAGCCGCAGCCGGGTCGCCGGGATGGTCCTCGGCTCGGTGGCCCTGCACTCCGCGGTGCACGCGCCCTGCCCGGTCATGGTGGTGCACCCCGAACCGGCCGAGCAGCGGGCGGCCGTCGCGGAGCCCGCCGTCACGAGCGCGGTGCCGGAGCCGTCGGTCTGACCGTCGTCGCCCGTGCCCTTGGTCCCGCCGTCCCCGGGGCCTTGCGCCCCTCCGCCTCCCCGGCCCGGGGGTGCAGGGTCCGGGGCGGATCCGTCCGACGGAGGGAGCAGCCATGCAGACGCGAGAGGTGACGCGGGTGCGCCGCGGAGGCGTGGTCGGCGGGCAGGCGGCCCGCGGACGCCGGGCCGGTCGCGACGCGGCCCGCGGACGCCGGACCGGCGGGCGGGCGCCCCGTGGGCGCGTGATCGGCCCCCTGGCGGTGCGGGCGCTGGCGGTGCGGGCGCTGGCGGTCGGCGCGGTGGCCCTCGGCTCGGCGGCGGTGGGTGGCCTCGCGGTCGGCTCGCTCACCGTGGGACGCCTGGCCGCGGGACGGGTGGCCGTGGCACGCACGGACCTGCGCACCGTGCGCGTGGCGCGGCTCGAGATCGACGAGTTCGTGGTCGGTCGCACCTCGGGACTGCCGACGACGCCGGGCGCGGCCGAGGAGAGCCCGGTCGAGGCGGACGCGGCCGGCAACGGCGCCGGACGGCTCGCGACCTGACCCCGGTCGCAGCCAGGGCGCGCGGGCACGACGTCCCGGGCGTCGGCTCACCTCGTCCAGTGGTGAGCCGACGCCCGCACTGATCCCGGGACTCAGAACGGGGGCGGGTCGTCACCCGGGTCGGCCGGCGGCATCTCGGCGTCCTCGGGCGGTGGGTCGGGCTCTGCTGGTGGTGGTCGCATGCCCGGTGGCCGGGTCGTCCTGGCGATGCCCGACGGTGTCGTCACGGTGAGGACGCCGTCGGCGCTCATGTGGAAGCGCCAACCCTTGGCGAAGGTCTTCAGGCGGTGGTGGCTGCGGCACAGGCAGCACAGGTTGGCGCAGTCGGTCACCCCGCCGTGTGCGTGCGGGATCACGTGGTCGACATCCGCCCAGCCGACTCGCTGGCCGCAGGTGGGGAAGCGGCAGGTCCGGTCGCGGCTGTGCACGAACCGCTGCTGCGGCGCGGAAGGCGCGTAGCGGTCGGTCGGCTCCGGGCGGTCGAGGACCGCGCACGCGCAGTCGGTGTCGGTGTCGCGGTGGTCGGGGCAGCCGCGTCCTGCAAGGCGGCGGAGCTGGTCGAGGGTGGTGGTGGCGCGCAGGGTGCCGTCGTCGTCGACCAGGGCCAGGGTCACCGAGCCGCCCTCGGGCGCCCGCAGCCCCAGGGCGTCGAGCTGGGTGAGCAGCTCGCGCAGGTGGGCGGCGGTGATCGGCAGCCCGTTCACCGCACCCGCCTCCGGCGAGCGGCCGGTCAGCGCGCTGAGCGTGGCGATGACCTGCAGGTGCGCGGTCACCGGCGGCCGGTCGGTCTCCCACGGGCGCTGCAGCAGGTCGGCGTAGACCAGCGTGCGCAGCTGCCCGACCGGGCGGGGATCGCCGTCGGCCTTCAGCATCCGCGCGAGTGTGTCGACGAACGCGAAGCAGGCGGCGGCGACGTCGGCGGGCAGATCCGCCGCCAGGGTGGCCATGCCGTCGAACGGGCAGTCGTACAGCCGCACGTCGGCGTGCCGTTCGGCCTGCTCGCGGCGGGCGTCGATGGCGTCGGCGTCGGCCTCCTGCAGCAACGCCAGCGCCCGTTCCCGCAGCTTGCGCACCGTCAGGCCGGTGGCCTCGGGCAGCAGCCGCGCCTCCAGACGGCGGGCGGTGGCCGCGGTGGTGTGTTCCAGCACGTCGACCAGGGCCTTGGCGCGCGCCTCGTCCAGGGTGCCGGCGGCCAGCGCCGCCCACGTGGCCGGCAGGTGCGAGCGGTACGTCCACGCCCGGTGCGCCAGGTGCGAGGCGGTGCCCCGGCCGACGTTCAGCACCACCGCCAGCTCGGCGGTGAAGAACTCCGACACCCCCGGCAGTTCGGGATCTGGCTTCCACGACCCCGACCGGGCGCCCGGGCTGCCGGGGACGGGGTCGTCATCGGGGGAGTCGTCGGCCAGGCCGAGGACCAGCTCGGCCTCGTAGGCAGCGGTCCTCGCCTTGAGCGCAGCCACCCGCTGCAACTCGGCAGCCCTCTGCTCCCGCGACAGCAGCGACACCGGCAGCCGCCGGAACGGCGCGGGCAGCTCGATCACCGCGTCGAGCAACGCCTGCTCGACCGGCGACCGGTACTCCGCGACCTCCTCCACACCCCGCACGTTACGGCGGGGGTACGACGGTTTCCGCAGGTCGAAGGCGCGTCATGCGGTCTTCGTCTGCAGACAGCTGAGTCGGTCGCGACCGACGCACTCCGGCCCGCGACAGATGGCTCTCGCTGCCCGTCGGCCCTCTGGACAGCAGTTACCGGGCGTCCTGTCGGACGTGCCGTGGGCAGTCGACCCGGCCGGTCAGACCGACGCGGGGACGGTGGCCAGGTGGGAGCGCCGGTCCACCGCGACCCCGACCGCGGAGGGGATCCAGACGGTCAGCGACCGGGTGACGAGGACGGCGGCGCACGCGGCGGCCACGGACGTCCCCATCGCGCCGAGCACCAGCAGCAGCATCGCCTCGGGCGCGCCGGGCAGGGCGGACGGGGGCAGCGCGATCCACACCAGGCGGAGGACGGCGTAGCCGCCGGCGACGGCGAGCACGGGCACCCCGCCGCCGGCCGCCTCGACCGCGGCCGAGAGGACGGCGGCCTCGAACGCGACGGCGAGGGCGATCCAGCCCAGGAGGGCCGCCTGCTGCCGCCGCGGGACCAGGCGGCGGGCGGCGGCGGGCGGGTCCGGCTCGGCACCGCCGCGGCGGGCCGTCAGCTGTCCCGCCCCCACCAGCACCCAGGCGGCCAGACCCGCGGCGGCTGCCGGGAGGACCGCGGTCGGGGACCGCCAGTCCGGGATCGAGCCGTCGAGGGCGGCCAGGGCGACGACCGCTGCCGCCGCCACGGCCGCTCCGGCCAGGCCGGCGACCGCGGTCCGCACCGTCGCCGCGTGCGCGGTCGCCGGGAGCAGCCCCGCCCGCTCCAGCAGTCGGGCGCGGGCGCGGCGCTCGCCGTCGCGGCCGTGCACCAGCCCCACGTTCCGGGCGACCAGCGTGACGACGAGCGCCCGGCCCACCGACACCCGCCGGTCGGCGGCCCGGGCGACGGCGGTCGCGCGGGCCAGGGCCGCCGCGGCGGCCAGCAGCACGGCCCCGCCCAGCCACCGCCACCCCTGCGCCCCGACGCTGTCGACGGCGGCACCGATCCCGGCGACCACCACCGGCCCGGCGAACGCGACCGCGCAGCCGAGGGTCACGAGCACCCGCGCCACCGGCCCCGCGGGCGGGAACACCGGGCGGTCCGGGTCGGGCAGGTCCAGCCGGGCGTGGACGGCGGCCCGCAGCGCGGCCAGACGGGACGGCTCGGCGCGCAGCCGCTCCCGGGTCTCCGACGACAACGCCAGCGGCGTCAGCGACGGCAGCGCCGCCGCGACGGCCGGCTCCCCGAGGACGTCGACCGCCGCGGCCACCAGCGCGACCGGGTCGCAGGGAGTCGCGGGCGCGGCGGCCAGCGAGGCCAGCAGCTCGGCGACGTCGACGGCCTCCTCGTCGTCGGTGGCGCCGGTCCGGGCGTTGCCGAAGTCGACCAGCCACGGCCGGCCCGCCGGGTCGACCAGCACGCTGGCGGCCACCAGGTCGCGGTGCGCCACGTTCGCGGCGTGCATCCGGGCGACCTCGCTCCACACCTCGCGCAGCAGGCCGGGGGTGCGCTCCGCCGGGTCCAGCTCGTCGAGCGGCCGGCCCTCGACGTACTCCTGCACGACGACGGCGTCCCCGGACCCGCCGCGGGCCAGCAGCACCGACGGGACCCGCACACCCCGCCGCTCGACGGTCAGGGCGGCCACCGCCTCGTGCTCGGCCTGGTGCCCCAGGGGGGCCAGCGCGTCGGCGTCCTTCACGTCGCCGACGGCGAACACCCGCCACATCCGGTGCAGCCGGTCGCGCTCGTGCCGGTCGGGCTCCAGGTACTTCACGTACAGCCGCCGGCCGCCGTCGTCGACCGCCGTGAACGGCTGCGAGCTGCGCGCCCGGACCGCGGCCGGCGCCACCTCGGTGACCGGCAGCCCGAAGCGCCGCAGCACGGCCTCGACCCGGCCGGGCGGCACGTCCCGCGGCGGCACCCCGAACACCCAGTGCACGAGCGAGCCGATCGCCCAGCCCAGCGCCACGCCCCCGACGACGTCGAGGGGCAGGTGGGCGCCCACGTACACGCGGGCGAGCGCGACCGACCACGCCAGCGCCCACGCGACGCGGCGTCCCCGCCGGGTCAGGTACGGGGCGGCGGCGGTGGCGAGGGCCGCGGCGACCGCCGAGTGGCCGGACACGAAGCCGGCGCCTCCCACGGTGCCCTCGTGCAGGACCGCGCCGACCGGCAGTCCCGCGGGCCGCTCCCGGCCGACCAGCGACTTCACCAGGTCGGCGGCGAGGTAGGCGGCGAACCCGGAGACGAGGAGGTCCCGCGCCGCGCGGAGGCGGCGGAGCAGGACGGCGACGAGCGCGAGCGCCGGGACGGCGAGGACGTTGCCCAGCTGCATGACCACCCAGACCGCCGGCATGATGCCGGCCGGGAGGTCGTTGAACAGCCGGAACAGGTCCCGCTCGAGGGCGGACAGCTGTCCCTGCCGGGCGATCAGCACGCCGGTGCCCAGGACCACGAGCCCGAGGGCCACGCGGACCAGGTCGGTCGTCAGGCGCTGCGGACGCGCCCGCCCGCGTGCGGCGGGTCGGGCCCCGCGGCCCAGCTGCCCCACGGGGGCGGTGCCGGTGGTCACGGGCCCAGTCCAGCGTCCACCCCTGCGCTCGGGCAGGGTCCTCCGGCCCTGCCGGTCGTGCCGCCGGGCCCACGCGCAGCGGGGACCTGGGACGCGAGCCTGGACCGGTGATCGAGACCGCACGGGGGGCTCCTGTGCTCGAGGGGCACCGGCAGGCGGGACCGGCCGCCGGTCCGGACGTCCGGCCCCGGCGCCCGTCCTGGTCGGCCGGCCCCGGCCGCCGGCGGCCCTCGGGCCGGGAGCGGCTCCCGCGTCAGGTGCCGCCGGCGGTCTGGGGGTGGACGGCGGTCCTCGTCGTCTCCGCGGCGCTCCTGGTCCTCGCCGACCGGCCCGGCGGCCTCCTGGGGCTGGACCGGGCCGTCGCCGACGTGACCGGCCCGCCCGAGCGCCACCGCGGCTCCGCGGAGCTCGCCCGGATCGGCGCGGTGCTCGGCTACCGCGTCCTGTGGGTGCCCGCGGTCGCGGTGCTGGTGTGGACGGCGCGGTGGCGGCACCTGCTCGTGTACGCGGCCACGATCTCGGTCGTCGCCGCGGTCGCGCAGCTCGCGGCCGGCGAGGGCGTGCTGGTCCGGGCCGTCCGCGACGAGGTCATCGGCACCCCCGACGCCGTCGAGCTCTCCGCCTGGCCGGTCCTGGTCCTCGCCACGGTGTCGGTGGCGACGCTGTACGTGCTGGCGCCGCCGGGCCGGGCGCGGCGGTGGGGCCGGCTCGCCGTCGCGGCCCTGCTGGCCACCGCCCTCGTGCCGCGCGTCGTCCTCGGCCTCGACGGTCCCTCCGTCGCCGTCCCCGCGGCGCTCGTCGGCGCCTCGGCCGCGGCGCTGGTGTGCACGGTCCTCGCGCCCGAGGACGCGTTCCCCGTGACCTGGCACCGCCGCGTGGCCGCCCACCTCGCGCTCGACGGGGACCGCGCCGCCCGGATCGGCGCCGCCGTGCTCGACCAGCTCGGGGTGGAGGTCACCGCCGTGGAGCCGTTCCGGCTCGACGGGTCGGCCGGGTCCACCCCGTGCCGGCTCGTGACCGCCGCGGGGACGCCCCTGTTCGGGAAGCTCTACTCGGCGACCCACCTGCGGTCGGACCGCTGGTACAAGGTGCTGCGCGTGCTCCGGTACGGCCGGCTGGAGGACGAGGCCCCGTTCGCGTCGGTGCGCCGGCTGGTCGAGCACGAGGACTACCTGCTGCGGCTGCTCCGCGACGGCGGCGTCCGGGTGCCGGCGCCGATGGGCGTCGTCGAGGTGCTGCCCGGCCGCGAGTACCTGCTGGTGACCGAGCTCGTGCCGCGCACCGTCGAGATCCGCCGCTCCCGGGCGGACGACGCCGTCGTCGACGACGTGCTGCGCCAGGTGCGGCTGCTGTGGTCGGCCGGCGCGGCGCACCGGGACCTGAAGCCCTCCAACGTCCTCGTCCAGGACGAGGCGCGGGTGGTGCTGGTCGACGTCTCGTTCGGCGAGCTGCGCCCCAGCCGCTGGCGGCAGGCCGCCGACCTCGGGAACCTGCTGTTGACCTGCGCGCTGGTCGCGGGTCCCGAGCGGGTGCTCGCCCGCGCCCGCCTGCGGTTCACCGACGCGGAACTGGCCGAGGCGATGGCCGCGACCTCGTCGCTCACCCTGCCCACGCAGCTGCGGCGGCTGCTGGCCGCCGACGGCCGGGACCTGGTGGGGCGCCTCCGCGACCTGCTGCCGTCGCACCCGCGGATCCGGGTGCAGCGGTGGAGTGCCCGGCGCGTCCTGCTGGCGCTGGCGACCGGCGGCGGGGCGGTGCTCACCCTGGTGCTGGCCGCGCTCAACCTGCGAGCGGGGGGCCTGCTGTGACCGCCGCCCCGGCCGCCCGGGCGGAGGCCGCCCGCCCCACGGCGGCGACCGGCCTGACCGGCGCCCAGGTGGCCGAGCGGGTGGCGGCCGGCCGGGTCAACGCGGTGACGACGCGGACCAGCCGCACCGTGGGCCAGATCGTCCGGGCCAACGTGTTCACGTTCTTCAACGGCCTGCTCGCCACGCTGTGGGTGCTGACGCTGCTGACCGGGCGCTGGCAGAACGCCCTGTTCGGCGGGGTCGTGGTGGTCAACTCGGTGATCGGGATCGTGCAGGAGCTGCGCGCCAAGCGGACCCTCGACCGGCTGGCCGTGCTGCAGACCCCGCGTGCCCGTCCGGTCCGCGACGGGGCCGAGCGCGAGGTCCCGGTGGCCGACGTGGTCCTCGACGACCTGCTCGTGCTGCGGGCCGGTGACCAGGTCCCGGTCGACGCCGTCGTGCGGGTGGCCCGCGGGCTCGCCGTCGACGAGTCGCTGCTCACCGGCGAGGCCGACGCCGTCCCCAAGGAGGCCGGCGACCCGGTGCTGTCCGGCTCGATCGTGGTGGCCGGCAGCGGCCGCGCGCAGGCCACCGCGGTCGGCGACGACTCCTACGCGGCCCGGCTGGCCGCCCAGGCGAGGGCGTTCACCCGGACCCGCTCGGAGCTGGTCGAGGGGACGACGCGGCTGCTGCGCTGGATCGCCCTCGGCCTGCTCGTGGTCGGCCCGGCGGTGCTGTGGAGCCAGTTCCGGACCGACGAGAACGCCGACTGGCGCGACGCCGTCACCGGCACGGTCGGCGCGCTGGTCGGCATGATCCCGGAGGGCCTCGTCCTGCTCACCACGCTGGCCTTCCTCCTCGGCGCCGCGGGCCTGGCCCGGCGGCGGACCCTCGTGCGGGAGCTGCCCGCCGTCGAGGGGCTGGCCCGGGTCGACGTCGTGTGCCTGGACAAGACCGGGACCCTCACGTACGGCGACGTCGGCTTGGACCGGCTGGAGGAGCTGGCGCCCGGCCCGCCCGCCGCACCCGCGCTCGCGCTGCTGGCCGCCGCGGACGGCGGCAACGCCACCGCCCGGGCGCTGGCCGCGGCGTTCCCGGACACCGCCGGCGAGCGGGCGGCCGACGCCGTGCCGTTCGACTCGGCCCGCAAGTGGTCGGCGGTGCGCACCGCGGCCGGCACCACCTGGGTGCTCGGGGCGCCCGAGCTGGTCCTGCCCCTCCCCGCGGGGCCGGCGCAGACCGCGGCGCGGGACCGCGCCGACGCGCTGGCCGCCGAGGGACGGCGGGTGCTGCTGCTGGCCTGCACGCCGGCGCCGTGGACCGTCCGCGCCGGGGTGCCGGGGCTGCCCGCCCGGCTGGTCCCGGTGACGCTGGTGCTGCTCGCCGAGCGGCTCCGCGAGGACGCGCCCGACACGCTGCGCTGGTTCGCCGAGCAGGGCGTGGCGCTGAAGGTGCTCTCCGGCGACAACCCGCGCACCGTCGGCGCGGTCGCCGCCGCGGTCGGCCTCCCCGGGGTGTCCGGTGCGGGGGACGCCGTGGACGCCCGCACGCTGCCCGAGGACCCCGACGCGCTCGCCGACGTCCTCGAGTCGGCGTCCGTCGTCGGCCGGGTGACCCCGCACCAGAAGCGGGCCGTGGTGCAGGCGCTGCAGCGGCGCGGGCACGTGGTGGCCATGACCGGCGACGGCGTCAACGACGCCCTGGCGCTCAAGGACGCCGACGTCGGGGTGGCGATGGGCAACGGCTCCCCGGCCACCCGTGCGGTCGCCCAGCTGGTGCTGCTCGACGGCCGGTTCGCCGCCCTGCCGCACGCCGTCGCCGAGGGGCGCCGGGTGATCGCCAACATCGAGCGGGCGGCCAACCTGTTCCTGGTCAAGAACGTCTACAGCCTGGTGCTGTCGCTGGTCACGGTGGTGACGCTGGTCGCCTACCCGCTGGCGCCGGTGCAGCTGACGCTGGTCTCGGCGGTGACGATCGGCGCGCCCGGCCTCGTGCTCGCCCTCGCCCCCGACCGGCGCCGCTACCGGCCGGGCTTCCTGCGCCGCGTGCTCGCCTTCTCCGTGCCGGCGGGCGTCGTCACCGGCGGGGTCACCTACGCCGCGTACGCGCTCACCCGGCAGCTGCAGCCGGACGGCGGGGTGCCGGCGGCCCGGACCTCGGCGCTGCTCACGGTGCTCGTCGTCGCGCTGTGGACGGTGCTCGTCCTCGCCCGGCCGCTCACCCCCGGTCGGGTGGCCCTGGTGGCCGGGATGGCCGCGGTGGTCGTGGTCGTGCTGGCCGTGCCGGTGCTGCGCGAGGACGTGCTGCTGCTGGACCTCACCGCGACCACGCTCCTGCTCGGCGCGGCGCTCGGCGCCCTGGGGGCGCTGCTGGTGGAGCTCGTCTCGCGGACGCCGGGGGCCCGGCTGCCGCGGGCGGCGACGGACGAGGGGGCGGGGAGGCAGCGGCGGTGAGCGCGCCGGACCTGCCCGGCGGGGTCCCGGTCAGGACCAGGGGGCGTCGAGCGGGTCGATGGTCTCGTCGACCGGGCGGCGGCCGGTCAGGGGGACCGGGTCGGCGCTGACCGGCGCCCAGCCCAGCCGCACGAGGGCCTGCGGCATCCCGGGCGCGCCGGGGGAGACGCCGGCGCACAGCGCGGCCAGCCGCGCCCGGGTGCCCGGGACCTCGAGCGGCTGGCTCACCGGGTCGGTGGCGAGGCCGATCGCGGTCGCGGTGAGCAGCACCGCGCTGAGCGCCTCGCCCGCCCGCAGCTCGTCGGCCGGACCGTCCCCGGGGGTGGTGAGGACGGCGAGGACGGTGCCGTCGGACTCGTCCCTGCCGAGCTGGTTCTCCTCGAGCGCGCCGCCGGCGAAGTCCCGCACCGGGACGACCGCCTCCGGTCCGCCCGCCCCGGCGTGCACCGGGACGTTGGCCGCCGGGACGCCCTCCACCGCGCCGCGGGACCGCCCGGTCCAGGCGGCGACCTCCTGCGCCAGGCCCGGCGTGAGTGACTGCTCCACGGCCGCCTCCTCGACCAGCCGCACCACCTGCGCCTGGGCGCGGGGGCCGAGGACGGCCAGCCGGGCCCCCTCCTCGGCCGCGGCGCGCGCGAGGTCGGCGAGCAGCTCGGCCGGGACGGGCCAGGTGGAGAAGACGCGCCGGTCGCTGCGCCGGTGCCCGACCGCCTGCGCGAGGACGAGGTCGTCGGGGCGCGGTTCGGCGGGGGACACCTCGACCGCGGCGAGGTGCGCGAGGTGCGCGGGGTCGGGGAGCCGGTGCACGCGCGAGGACAGGCCGGCGGCCCGCAGCGCCACGCGGAGGTGGTGCAGCGCGGCGCCGCAGCCGATGAGCAGGTCCCGGCTCTGCGGGTCGGTGGCCGGCAGCCAGCGGGACGGGTCGGCGAACAGGTGGACCGACGTGCGCCCGATCCGCCAGCGCCAGGGCTGGGTGTTGTGCAGCGACGGCGCGCGGTTGGCCAGCGCGAGGGCCGCGCGGGCTGTGGTGCGGTCGAGCACGAACGGGGTCACGGCTTCTCCTGGGTGGCGGCGGGGACGGTCGGGGGGTGGGGCGCCGGCAGGCGCCGGCGGGTCCCGGCGAGGTCGCGGGCCACCTGGCGGGCCCACCCGTCGATCGCCGCCCAGTCGCGGTTGTCACCGGGGCGCTGGCCGACCGCGCGGTAGAACAGCCGGCCCCACAGCGGGACGCCGCGGGTCTGCACCACACCGGCGAACAGGCGGTGCGACCGGGGCCGGAGGCCGTGGGGGAGGTCCCGCTCGAGCCGGGCCGCCTCCTGCCGGGCGAGCCACCGGGTCACGCGGCCGCGAGGGTCGATGCCCGCGACGCTGAACAGCCAGACCGGCGGTGTGCCGTCGCCCGCGGCGAGCCGGGCGAGCAGGTCGCGGGCACCGGCCAGCCAGCGCATCGAGTGCACGGCGCTGCCGACGACCGCGGCGTCGTACCCCGACGGGTCGACCTCCGGACCGGCCGGCCGCAGGTCCACGACGTACCCGGCGTCGGTCAGCCGCGCGGCCACCCGCTCGGCCACACCGCGCGTGGAGCCGGCGGCGGTGGCGTATCCGACCAGGACCCGGAGGGGGGTGTCGTCCATGCACCGACGCTCGCGTCCCCGGCCGGGCGGCGGTGAGGGCCGGACGTCCCCGCCCGGCGGGCCGGAGGTCGCCGCCGGGCGGAGGACCCGCAGGCCGGGACCTCCGACCCTGAGCACCGGGTGGGACCGAGGCCCTAGCCTCGGACGGCGAGAGCGACGGGCGGGACGAGGGGACACCGGTGGACACGGACACGCAGCAGGCGCCGATCGGGGTCTTCCTCCTCGACGACCACGAGGTGGTGCGCCGCGGCGTCGCCGACGTCCTGGAGAGCGACCCCGGCATCCGGGTCGTCGGGGAGGCGAAGAACGCCTCCGAGGCCCTGGCCCGCGTGCCCGCGCTCAGGCCCGACGTCGCCGTGCTCGACGTCCGGCTGCCCGACGGCGACGGCGTCTCGGTGTGCCGCGAGCTCCGCAGCCGGATGCCGGAGCTGCGGGTGATCATGCTGACCAGCTACAGCGACGACGAGGCGCTGTTCGAGGCGATCATGGCCGGCGCGTCGGGCTACCTGCTCAAGCAGATCCTCGGCGCCGACCTGGTCAGCGCGGTGCGCACGGTCGCCGCCGGCGGCTCGCTGCTCGACCCCGCGGCCACCACCGCGGTGCTCGAGCGGATGCGGCGGGCCGCGGAGCCGGCCGGGCCGCTGGCGCGGCTCAGCGAGCAGGAGCGCACGGTGCTCGAGCTCATCGGCGAGGGGCTCACCAACCGGCAGATCGGCGAGCGGATGTTCCTCGCCGAGAAGACGGTCAAGAACTACGTGTCCCACCTGCTGGCCAAGCTGGGGCTGGAGCGGCGCACCCAGGCCGCGGTCCTGGCGACCGAGCTGCGCGGCGGGGTCCCCCGCCAGGGCTGACCGGTCAGGACAGCGGCGCCCACCACCGCAGCCGGGTCCCGCCGTCCGCGACCGCCCCGACCTCCAGGCCGCCGCCGCGGCCGGCCGCCCGCTGCTCCAGGTTGCGCAGCCCGCTGCGCGCCGCGCGGGCGTCGATGCCCCGGCCGTCGTCGACCACCTCGAGCACCAGCCCGTCGCCGACGTCGAGGGTGACGGTCACGTGCCGGGCGCCGGCGTGGCGGGCGGCGTTGCTCACCGCCTCCCGGACGACGGCCACCACGTCGGTGGCCAGGTCGCCGGTGACCAGGGTGTCGACCGCGCCGGAGGTGCGCACGGTGGACTCCAGGTCGCCCGCGGTGCCGGCCACCGTGTCCAGCACCTGCCGGCGCACCCCGCCGTCGGGCTGGTCGACGGTGTGCAGGTCGAAGATGCTCGTGCGGATGTCGCGGACGGTCTCGTCGAGCTGGCCGACGACGTCCCGGATCCGGCGCTGCACCTGCGGGTCGGCGACCCGCGGGAGGACCGACTGCAGGCTCAGCCCCGCGGCGAAGACCCGCTGGATGACGTGGTCGTGCAGGTCGCGGGCGATGCGGTCGCGGTCCTCGTAGACGTCGAGCTGGCGGGCGAGGCGCTGCCGGGCGGCGAGGTCGAGGGCGACCGCGGCCTGGTCGGCGAACGAGCCGACCAGCGCGGGCAGCGCGCCGTCGAAGGCCGGCGACCCCGCGTGGCGGGCCGCGATGACCACCGCGGACTCCGCCTCGGTGCCGCGCAGCGGGACGCCCAGGCAGGGGCCCCAGTCGACGTGCGCGTTGGGCCCGTCGTAGGCCAGGCCGGTCATGTCGAGGGTGACGACCTCGCAGGCGTCGCCCATGGCCTGCAGCACCGGGCTGTCGGCCACGGCGACCCGGGTCCCGGTGAGGTCCCGCAGCCCGTCGCCGACCTGGACGCGGACCTGGTAGCGGCCCACGGCGTCGGGGCCGGCCATGATCCACGCCGCCGCGGCGCCGGTGAGCTCGCGGACCCGCTCGGCGACGAGGGCGAGCGTCCGCTCGCCGGAGCCGGTGTCGAGCAGGCTGGCCCGCACGTCGGAGAGGGCGGTGGCCCACCGGCGGCGCTCCTCGGCCTCCTCGTAGAGCCGGGCGTTGTCGACGGCGACGCCCGCGGCGCCGGCGAGGGCGGTCAGCACCGCCTCGTCCTCGGGGGTGAACTCGCCCTGCCGCTTCTCGGTCATGTAGAGGTTCCCGAACACCGTGCCGCGCACGAGGACGGGCACCCCGAGGAAGCTGTGCATCTCCGGGTGGCCCGGCGGGAAGCCGACCGAGGCCGGGTGCTTGCTCAGGTCGGCGATCCGCAGCGGGTACGGCTCGGTGATCAGCTGCCCGAGCACGCCCTTGCCCTCGGGCAGGGAGCCCAGCGCGGCGGCGGTCGCCTCGTCGACGCCGACGTGGATGAACGCGGCCAGCCCACCCTCGGGCGCCAGCACGCCGAGCGCCCCGTACCGGGCGTCGACCAGGTCGCAGGCGCTCTCCACGATGCGCCGCAGGGTGGTCTCCAGGTCCAGGCCGGAGGAGACCGACAGGAACGCGTCGAGCAGGTGCTGGACGCGCTCCTGGCTGCGGGCCACCGCGGTGAGCCGGTCCTGCACCTCGTCGATCAGCTCGGTCAGCCGCATCCCGGCCAGCGCGGACCCGCCAGCGGGCCCGGGCCCGCGCGGCGACACCGGACCGGTCATGTCGGGTCCCCTCACCGAGGCCTGATCTCGCCGGCCCAGCCTGGCACGGGACCCCGGCCGGTGGTACGCGCCCGGCGCTCGCTCCCCGTCCCGCCCCGGCGGGGTCACGCGGCCCCGTCCGGGGACGCCGGGGGGAACGGGGCCTCCGAGGGTGCCGTCCGCCAGCCGCGGAGGACCCCGATGGTCAGGAGCACGAACCGGTGGCCGTCCCCGACGAGCAGCGGCCGGGGCCAGTCCCGGGCGGCGAGGGCGGCCGCGGTGGCGGCGTCGGTGACGGTCCGCGCCGGGCCGACGACGGTCACGGACCACTCGGCGTCGCCGTCGCAGCCGTCCACGCCGAGCACGACGACGGCGCCCCGGGCCGGGGGCAGGTGGTCGCTGTCCGGGGACGCGGGGATGACCACGCGGTCCCCGTCCAGCGCGTAGCGCACCGGTGCGATCGCCGGCAGGGCGTCCCGGGTGAAGGCGAGGTGCCCGTGCGTGCCCCTCCCGAGCAGGGAGCGGCACTCCCCGTCGTCCAGGGAGGTGCGGATGGTCCCCCTACCGGTCACGTGCGTTCCCCGTTCGACGTGCTCCGGGGGCCACGCGGCCCCACGTGCGCCCGGACGGGCGCCGACTCCCCAGGTTGCCCTGCCGGGGGCGGGACCGCACCGGGGCGACGGTCCCGGGAGGAGGGGCCGGGAGGCCCGGGGCCGCGGCCCGGACGGCCCTCCCGCCGGGAGGGGGGCACCGCGGGTCAGGCACCGGGCAGCCCCTGGGGGGCCACGGCCGGGCGGCCCGCGGCGACCGCGCCGGCGATCTCGCCCGCCCACGACCGGACGGCGTCCCAGTCCCGGAAGTCGCCGACCGGGGCGCGCATCGCGGTGACCATCGCGCGCTCGCCGAAGCCGAGCAGGGACCGGTCCAGCCGGCCGGGCAGGACCCGGTGGCCGCGCGGGGCGAGCAGGGCGGCCAGCGCGGCGGCGTCCTGCGGCTCGTCCGGCGGGTACGGCGGGTCGCCGATCGGCCCGCTGGAGAACAGCCACACCGGCCGACGGCGGAGCACCCCCGCGCAGCGGACGGCCAGCTCCTGGGCCGGCGGGAGCCAGCGGCCGGCGTAGACGGCGCTGCCCAGCACCACCGCGTCCCAGGCGGCGGGGTCGGGCCGCGACTCGGCCGGCAGCGCCGCCGCGTAGAGGCCCACCGAGCGCCCGGCCGGAGCCTCGCCCAGGTCGCGGGCCAGGGCCTCGGCGAGCTCGCGGGTCGACCCGTGCCGGCTGGCGTAGGCGACCAGGACCCGGGGCCGGCTCACGGCCGGCTCCCCGGCGCCGGGACCGACAGGGGGCGGACCGGCTCGGCGCCCGCCGCGGCCTCCCCGGCGGGCAGCACGCGGACGTCGGTGATCCCGCCGACCGTGCGGGCCAGCGCGGTCAGCGCGCGGCGCTCGACCTCCTCCGAGCCCTGCGGACCGCCGCGCAGCCGCCGGATCGTCGCGGTGCCGTCGCGCACGTCCACGGCCCAGGCGTCGAGCTCGCCGGTGTAGCCCTCGACGAGGCGCAGCAGCTGCTGCCGGACGTCGTCGTCGGGGCGCGCCAGCAGGTGCAGCAGGTCGCGGCGGCTGACGATGCCGACGAGCCGGCCGCCGTCGGTCACCGGCACGCTGCGCAGGCCGGCGTCGACGAACAAGCGGGCGACGTCGGCGACGTCCGCGGTGACGTCGACCGCCCGCACGTCCCGGGTCATGACGTCGTGCACGAGGGCCGGCGGGGGACCGCCGTCCGCCTCGTCGCGGCGCAGGTGCAGGCGGGGGTCCTGGGGGAGGCGGTGCCGGAGCAGGTCGGCCTCGGCGACGATGCCCACCAGACGGTCCTCGTCGTCGACCACCGGCAGGGCGGCGAAGCCCCGAGCGGCCATCACCTCCGCGGCGTAGTGCACCGCGGTGTGCGGGCCCACCGTGACCACGTCGCGCGTCATGACGTCCCTGGTCTGCACGGCTCCTCCTCGCGGTCGGTGCCCCGGACGCTAGGGAGACCGGCGCGTCCGCCCCCAGGGTCGGCAGCCGCCGTGCGCAGGGACGGAGGTCCCGGGACCCCGGGCCCCTCGCCCCGGGCCGGACGGCCGCCGCCCGGCGCATCGTCGGGGCGCCCGCCCGGGACGGCCCCGGGCCCGGACGTGAGGACCCCCGATGGACGCCATCCCCCAGCAGCAGTCCCGCGCCGGCGCGCCCGTCGTCGTCGCGCCGGTCGTCGTCGGAGTGGACGGGTCGGTCCCGGCCCGTGCCGCCCTGCGCGCGGGGCTGCGCGCCGCCGCGGAGCGCTCCGCCGGGCTCGTCGTGGTCAGCAGCTTCGCGTCCGACCTGTACTGGTTCGGCCACGACGGGGTCCTGGTGCCCGCGGTCGACGACGTCCGGCGCGCGACCCGGGAGCTGACCGACGACCTGGTCGCGGAGGTCCGCGCCGGCGTCCCCGAGGCGACCGGGGTGCCGGTGACCGTGGAGGTCACCGCGGACGCGCCCGCGGCCGCCCTGGTGGGCCGGTCGGCCGACGCGCAGCTCGTCGTCGTCGGCAACCGCGGGCGGGGTGCGGTGCGCAGCGCGCTGCTCGGCTCGGTCGCCCTGCACACGGTCACCCACGCCCGCTGCCCGGTGCTCGTGGTGCACCCGCGGACCGACGAGCCGGCCGCCCCGCCGCGGGTGGTCGCCGGCTTCGACGGCTCCGCGACGGCGCGCGCGGCCCTGGCCGCGGCGGTCGAGGAGGCCGCGCGGACCGGTGCGGAGCTGCACGTGCTGGCCACGTACGTGCTCACCGACTACTGGGTGGACCTGAGCTCGGTCGTCGTGCCCTCGCGGGACGAGATCCGCGGCGAGCTGCGGAGGCGGGTGGACGAGGCCGTCGACGGCGTGCTCGCCGGCCGGCCCGCGGACGCGCCGGTCCCGCGGGTCGACGTCGACGTGGTCGAGGGCGCCGCCTCCGACGTGCTGGTCGACCGCGCGCGCGACGCCGCGCTGCTGGTCGTGGGCGGCCGCGGGCGCGGGGCGGTGCGCGGGCTGCTGGTCGGGTCGGTGGCCCTGCACTGCGCGATGCACGCCGCCTGCCCGGTCCTGGTCGTCCACCCCGCCGGCCGGCGCACCGAGGTCCCGGTGGACACGGCCGAGCCGGCCCGGGCCTGATGGCGGGAGCGCCCGGCGGCCGGGTGGTCGTGGGCTTCGACGGGTCGCCGGCCGGCCGCGCGGCCGTCGTCTGGGCCCTGGCCGCGGCGGAGCGGGCCGGCACCGGCCTCAAGGTGCTCACCGTGCTCCCGGTCGGGGACGCGTGGGACGCCGACCTGCCCGACCCCGCGCGCGTGGACCCGGTGCGCTCCGACGTCGCGGCCCACGTGCGCGACCTGCTCGACGAGCAGCACACGCAGGTCCCGGTCACCACGACCGTGCTCCCCGGCCGCCCGGTCGAGCAGCTGGTCGCGCGCTCGGCCGACGCCGGGCTGCTCGTGGTCGGCAGCCGGGGCCGCGGGGCCACGCGCAGCACGCTGCTCGGCTCGGTCGCCCTCGGCTGCGTGCCCCGCGCCCGGTGCCCCGTCGTCGTGGTGCACCCGGCCGTGCCCGGCCCCGGCCGGCCGCGGGTGGTCGTCGGGCTCGACGACACCGACGGGGCCCGCGAGGTGCTGTGGCGGGCCGCGGCCGAGGCCGGCCGGATGGACGCCGACCTCGACGTCGTCGTCGCCCGCCGCCCGCCCGAGCCCTGGGCGGCCGCCCTCGTCCCCGAGGGGCCGCCGGCGGGCGGGGACGCCGGCGCGCGCGCCGCGGCCCTCGTGCGCGAGGAGCTCGGCGCGCGGCCGGGTGTGCGGGTGTCCGTGGAGCCCGGGCCGCCCGCGGAGGTGCTGGTCCGCTCCGCGGACGGCGCCGCGCTGCTCGTCGTCGGCAGCCGCAGCCGCAGCCGCCTGGGCGGGATGCTGCTCGGCTCCACGGCGCTGCACTGCGTGGTGGCCGCGCCCTGCCCCGTCCTCGTCCTGCACCCCGGGCCGGCGCCGGCCGGGACGACGGTCTGAGGCGGCGCGCGTGCGGGCCTGGGTGGTCGGGACGCCGGCGCCGGCCGACGCGGGGCCGCTGCGCCTCGTCGAGCGCGAGCCGCCGGTCCCCGGCCCGGGGCAGGTGCGGGTCGCGGTCACCTGCTGCGGCGTGTGCCGCACCGACCTGCACCTGGCCGAGGGCGACCTCCCGCCGCGGCGGCCGGGCGTCGTCCCCGGGCACGAGGTGGTCGGCCGCGTCGACGCGCTCGGGCCCGGGGCGGCCCGCTTTTCGCTCGGCGACCGGGTCGGCGTCCCGTGGCTCGGCCGCACCGACGGCAGCTGCCGGTTCTGCCGCCGCGGCGACGAGAACCTGTGCACCGACCCGCGGTTCACCGGCTGGGACCTCGACGGCGGCTACGCCGAGGCCTGCCTGGTCGACGAGCGCTTCGCCCACCGGCTGCCCGAGGCCCTCGACGACGAGGCGGCCGCGCCGCTGCTGTGCGCCGGGATCATCGGCTGGCGCGCGCTGCGCTGCGCCGCGGTCCCGCCCGGCGGCCGGCTGGGGGTCTACGGCTTCGGCGGCAGCGCCCACCTCACCGCGCAGGTCGCGCTGGCGCAGGGCACGCGGGTGCACGTGCTCACCCGCGGCGCCGCCAACCGGGCGCTGGCGCGCGAGCTCGGGGTGGACTCCGTCGGCGGCCCGGCCGACCCGCCGCCGGAGCCGCTGGACGGCGCGGTGCTGTTCGCGCCGGCCGGGGAGCTGGTGCCGGTCGCGCTGCGCGCCCTGGACCGCGGCGGCACGCTCGCCGTCGCCGGCATCTGGCTGTCCGACGTCCCCGCGCTGTCCTACGCCGGCGAGCTGTTCCAGGAGCGCCGGCTGCGCAGCGTCACCGCCAACACCCGCCGCGACGCCGAGGAGTTCCTCGTCCTCGCCGCCCGGCTGGGGGTGCGCGCGACCACGACCGCCTACCCCCTCGACGACGCCCCGCGCGCCCTGGCCGACCTCGCGCACGGCCGCTTCGCCGGGGCCGCGGTGCTGCACGTGTGAGGTGCCGTAGGTCCCGCTGCCCGGGACCGTCGCCCCCTGCCCCGCCGGTCCCGCACCGGCGAGCGTGGGGACAGACGGACCGCACCGCCGGACCGCACCGTGCAGGAGGCCCCGAGATGACCGTGACCGGCACCCCCATCCCCGAGGAGCGCCCGCGCCGGGAGATGTCCGAGGACGAGAAGCTCATCGCGCAGTGGGAGGCGCGGCACGACGTCGCCGCCCGCGGTGCGCACGCCGACCCCCTGGCCGTCCAGCACTACCTGAGCCGGGCGCACGCCGACGAGCGCGGGCACGGGGAGCCGGTCCACCCGGCGGCGCCCCCGGCCGCGGACGCGCCGGCGCCCCGTCCGGCCCGGCCGGCGCCCCGGCGGCCGTGGTGGCGGCGCCTGATCGGCCGTCCGTGACGCCCGGCGGGTCGTTCAGCGCAGCCGGAACCGGTGCGCCCAGAGCGGCTCGACCTCGGCCCACTCGCGGGTCCAGGCGCGGTCACGCGACCGGCCGGCCCAGGCGCAGACGCCGGCGTGGGTGACCGCCGCCGTCGCCAGCCCCAGCAGCAGGGTCAGCACGCCGCTGGTCACGCTGACCACGGCGACGTCGCGGCCGTCGATCGGCGGGCCGGCGCGCCCGCCGTCGGGACCGGTCCACACCGGGACCGTCGCCCCGGCCGGGGTGCCCGGCTCGACCGGGACGGTGTCCTCGCGGGTGCCGCCGTCCGGGGCCTCCCACCGCGCCGGCGCGGTCGCCCGCAGCGACGTCGGGGAGCCGGGCAGCACCTCCGCGTCCTCGAGGACCACCGCCGGGACCTGCTGCCGCTGCGCGGCCTGGCGCTCGGCCAGCGCGCCGGTGTCGGACGCGACCACGCTGCCCACCGCCAGCGCCACCGGCACGACCGCGACGGCGAGCAGGACGCTCGCGAGCCAGGAGACCAGCTCCACCCGGTCGGTCGTGCGGGCGCCGGGGCGCAGGCCCCGCCGCAGCAGCGCGCGCAGGTACCCCGGCGACGGGGCGGGCCCGGGGGTCACGGGTCACCTCGCCGGCGCGACGGCGGCCCGGCGCCGGCGGGCCTCGTCGGGGCGCGGCGGGGGAGGGGGCGGCACGACGAGGACGGGGCAGTGCGCGTGGCCCGCGACCGCCTCGGCGAGGGCGGGGCCGGCCGGGGCGCGCGCCCGCCCGAGGACCAGCAGCCCGGCGTCCCGGGACAGGCGCACCAGCGCCGGGGCGGGGTCCCCCTCGCGGACGTCGACCGTGACCGGCACCGCGGGCCAGCCCTCGTGCACCCGGGCGGCCTGCGTCTCGACGAGCCGGCGCTCGGCCTCGGCGACGGCCTCGGGGACCGGCGCCCCGCTGAGGGCGGCGCCGCCGGGCCACGTGTGCACCACGTGCAGCGGGCAGCCCCGCGTGCCGGCCTCGAGGGCCGCCGCGGCCAGCACCGCCGTCGTCCCGGCCGTGCCCCCCACGCCGGCCACGACCTCGTCGCCCCTGGTGGCGCCCGGCGGGACGGCGAGCACGGGACAGGCCGCGGACCCGAGCAGGCCCCGCGCGACCGGGCCGAGCGCGCCGGCCGTGGTCCCGGTGCCGAGGACCAGCACCTCCGCCCCGGCGGACGCCTCGCGCAGCACCTCGGCGGCGGGCCCGGTGTGCACGACGGTCCGCACCGGGATGGCGGGCGCGCGGGCGGTGAGGTCCCGGCGCAGCGCGTCCAGCCGCGCGAGCGCCCGGTGCCACGGCCCGTCGTGGGCGCGGCCGGGGTCGCGCGCGCCCTCCACCGCGGCCACCAGCAGCAGGGGGCGCAGCTCGCGGTGCGCCCGGTCGGCGGCGGCCGCCGCCACCGCCGGGGCGGACCGGTCGGGGGCGATCCCGGCCACGACCGGGGCGAGCCGGGAGGTCACACCCACGTCGTCCCCCCGCGGCCGTCGGAGACCGGGCGGGTGCCCGGTCCGGGCCGGCCGCTCCTCGACGGGGAGCCGGGGAGCTGGCGCTGGGCGGGGGCGGCGCTGTTCTCGACGACGGTGCCGCGCGGACGGCGGGGCGTCGGCGAGGTGGCCGGCGCCCGGCCGATGCGCAGCACCGACTGCGGGTGCGCGTCCCAGGTGAGCGCCGAGCGCAGCTGGGTGCGGGTGACCGGCACCTCGACGGCCTGGGTGAGCGGCCCGGCCACCCAGCCGCGGGCGGTGAGCTCCAGCAGCACCCGCTCGAGGGCCTCGCCGCAGCGCAGCCACGCGAGCAGGTCGTCGCGGTGCGTCGCGAGCAGCACGAGGGTCTGGTCGGTGCCCGAGCCGGTGTGGGCCGGCAGCAGCCCGGCGCCGGTGGTGTCGAAGTCGCGGACGGGCAGGTCGTCGTGCTGGAGCCCGTCGACGTGCGGGACCACGCTCACCGGCACGCCGTCCCCGGCGCCGGGCTCGCGGGTGGTCCAGCGGCGCAGCTCGGCCCGGTAGGCCGGGTCGGCGTTCTGCACGCGGTCGGCCTGCTGGGTGAGCCGGGCGAGCAGCCGCACGTGCTCCTCGCGGGTGACCGGGACCAGCACCGTCTCCTCCGCGGCCGCCGCGGCGACCAGGATCCGCAGCAGGTCCTCGGGGACGCGGTCGGCGCCGAACCGCCGCCGGTTGGTCCGCCGCCGGCGCACGGCGGGCGCGAGGGCGGCCAGCGCCGGGTCCGGGGGTCCGTCGACCGGGCGGAGGACGGCCATCAACCCCGCGTCGGCGGGGTCGGGCAGCCGGTCGACGCGGACGGCGCGGCCCGCCGCGGCCAGCGCGACGCGGGCGTTGAACAGCGCCGCGCCCACGCTCTGCGCCAGGGCCCGGCCGACGGGGTCCAGCACCACCAGCTGCCGGGTGCGGTCGGCGAACAGCTCCAGCCGGTCGGGGTGCAGCGCGATCCGCCAGGGCTGCGTGTTGTGCACGGAGGGGGCGCGCACCGCGGCGTCCGCGGCCGCCTCCAGCGGTGCGCGCCGCCGGATCCGGGTGGGCTGCAGGTCCGGTGGGGTGGTGCGGCGGGCCATGGGGGGACTCCTCGGGAGGGTGCGTCCCCCCGAGCGTCGTCCGCCCGGGCGCCGCCGTCCGGGGCCCGCGGTCCCCGGGACCAGCGACCAACGTCCCCGGGGGGACCCGCCTTCGCCCGTGTCGCCGCGGCGGTGCGGGCGCCGAGGCTCGGGCCGGCCGCCTGCGCCGGGGAGACGACCCCGGGTCGCCGCGGTGGCCGGAGGAGGTGCGCCGTGAGCGAGCACGTGTCCCCGGTGGCGGCACCGCCGCCCCCCGCCTACCCGGTGCGGGTCGACGGTGCCCTGGACCCACGGCTGTCCCGCGGGCTCTGGCTGGTCAAGTGGCTGCTGCTGGTGCCGCACGTCGTGGTGCTGGCGTTCCTGTGGACCGCGGTGGCCGTCGTCACCGTCGTCGCGTTCTTCGCCGTGCTGGTGACCGCGCACTACCCGCGGCCGCTGTTCGACTTCACCGTGGGCGTGCTGCGGTGGACCTGGCGGGTCCAGCACTACGGCTACTCCGCGCTCGGCACCGACCGGTACCCGCCGTTCACCCTGGCCGACGTGCCCGGGTACCCCGCGCGGCTGGACGTCGCGTACCCGGAGCGGCTGTCCCGCGGCCTGGTGCTGGTCAAGTGGCTGCTGGCGCTGCCGCACTACCTCGTGCTGGCGGTGTTCGTCGGCGGCGGCCTCTGGTTCGGCACGGGTGACTGGGACGGCGAGGGCGTCTGGAGCGAGGGGTGGGCGGCCGGCGGCCTGGTCGCGCTGCTGGTCCTCGTGGCCGGCGTCGTCCTCCTGTTCACCGGCCGTTATCCCCACCCGTTGTACGACTTCGTCCTCGGCATGGACCGCTGGGCCCTGCGGGTGTCGGGCTACGTGCTGCTGCTGACCGACGCCTATCCGCCCTTCCGGTTCGACATGGGCGGCCCGGACCCGGCCGCCCTCGCGGCACCTGCCGCGGCGGCGCCGCCGGTCCCCGCGGGGCAGCCGGCTCCCGCGGTCGTGACGGCGGCACCGGTGGCCGCGCCGGCGACCAGCCGCTGGACCGCCGGGCCGGTCACGGCCGTGGTCGCCGGGGCGCTGCTCGTCACGGTCGCGACCGGCCTGCTCGCCGCGGGCGGCAGCCTGCTGTGGGCCGACACGACGCAGCGCGACGGCGGCTTCGTGACCTCCGAGGCCGCCGGGGTCGACACCGCCGGCCACGCCGCCGTCAGCCAGGGGCTCCTGCTGCAGGGCGACGGGACCGACTGGGTGGTCGACGAGCTGCTGGGCACCGCGCGGGTGCAGGCCACCGCCACCGGACCCGACGACGAGCTGTTCCTGGGCCTGGCCCGCACCGCCGACGTCGACCGGTACCTCGGCGGCGTCGGCCGCGCGGAGGTCGAGCCGGCCGAGGGCGGCTGGTGGTCCGGGGACGAGTGGGCGTGGGCCGTGGACGAGGAGGCCGGCGGGCCGCCGCCGGTCGCGCCGGAGGAGGCCGGCATCTGGACCGCCTCGGCCGTCGGCACCGGGACGGTGACGCTGGACTGGCGGCCGGACGAGGGCGACTGGACCGTCGTGCTCATGCGGACCGACGGCGGCGCCGGCATCGAGGCCGACGTCCGGGTCGGCGCGACCCTGCCCGGGCTGACCTGGGTGTCCGTGTCGCTGCTGGCGGTGGGGGCGCTGCTGCTCGCCGGCGGCGTGCTGCTCGTCGCGCTGGGGGCGAACCGGGCCCGGCCGCTGCCGCCGTCCGGCCCCGTCCCGGCCGCGGGTCCCCCGGTCCTGCCCCGCCCGCGCGGTGTCGAGCCGGAGCCGTCGCCGACCCGCAACCCGCAGCCCTGACCGCGCGCGGTGCCCCGCCGGTGGGCGGGGCACCGCCGCGCCGGGCCCGACGGTCCACCCATGGAGCGGGAGGAGGACGGCACGGGAGCGGACGGCGGAGGCCGGGCGTCGTCGGGTGCCCGCGCCGCGGACGGCGCAACCGGGTGCCCCCCACCGCCCGGGGACGGGCGCCCTGCGCCGCGTGCGGCGCCGACCTGCCCTGGCTGGCGGCCGCCGACGACACGGACTTCGCCGCCGTCGTCGAGGACAGCCGACTGCCGGTGCTCGTCGACGTCTGGGCGGCCTGGTGCGCCCCGTGCCGCGCTGTCGCTCCCCCCCGTCGAGGCGGAGAGGTCACGGCGGGCGGGTCAGCGCGCCGCGGGGGTGTGCGCCGCGGCCGCGGGCGCGGTGCCGAGGACGCGCTCCCTCATGGCGCTCACGACGGCTCCTCCGGGGGAGCCGGGTGCCCCTGCCGGCGGCCCAGCCGGACGGCGATCCGCGCCCGCCCGCCGGCGGGCGGGGAGGGGACCGCGGTGCAGCCGAGGGCCACGGCGGTGCGGGCCACGCGCTGCAGCGCCTCCCCCGTCCGGAGCCACGCGGCGGCGTCGTCGGTGCACCAGTCGAGGACGAGGACCGGCGGCCGCCTCCCGACCGACACGACCGGCGCACCCTCCGCGGCGGCCGCGGCCGCGAGGCGCGCGACCACGCCGGCGGGGACGTCGTCCCCGCCGGGCTCCCCGGCCGGCGCGACCGGGGGGAGGGCGGCGAGGCCGGGGTCCGGCAGGCCGGGCGCGGGGTGCAGGACGGCCAGCGGGCCGCCGGGCCCCGAGGGCAGGCGGTCGACGGCGGCGGCCCGGCCCGCGGCCGCCAGCGCCGCGCGGAGGTCGAGCACCAGGCCGCCGGCGGCGAGCAGGGAGGCCGGCGCAGCAGTCCCGCACGGCCCGTCGACCTCGAGCCGGTCGGGGTGCAGGACCACGCCGGCGGACCGTCCCGGCAGGCCCGCCCGGCCGCGGACGACGGCGGTCGCCACGTCCTCGAGCACGGCCATCAGCGGGGTCAGCCGCGGCTCGGTGTCCTCCGGCGGCCTCCCCGGCGCGGTCGTGGGCCTCACGGGAGCGTCCTCGGGGCCACGGCCGGGACTACCGGCCGGCCGCGGCGGAGGTCGTCCGCGCGCCGAGGTCGCGGCCCCACGCCCGGGCCCGCTCCTCCTCGCCCTCGACGAGCGGCCCCTTCGTGCCGACGACGGAGAAGTGCTCGGCCGGCGCGACGACGCGGGCGCCCAGCCGGCCGAGGAGCTTCTCCTCGGTGCGGGACGCGTGGTCCATCCGCGTGATGACGGAGTGGCCGCTGCCGCGGGTGTCGAACGCCGCCGCGAACACCCCCTCGGGCGCGTGTGCGGACTCCAGCCACTCGTGCAGGCCGGTGCCGGGATCGGGCACCGCGGCGCCGTACTGGTCCACCGCGCTGCGCCGGGTGGAGGGCCGCGGCATGCCGAAGGCGTGGTTGGGGCCGCCGACGACGAGCAGGGTGACGTCGGGGTCGATCTCGGCCGGCGCGTCGGCCGCGGCCACGACGTCGGCCGGCATCGACTCCGCCAGGCCCGCGGCGACCGCGCGGGCGATCGCGGCGGCGTCGCCGAACAGGGACTCGTAGACCACCAGTGCACGGCTCATCGGGACGTCCTCCTCGGGTTCCGGTCGCTGCCGATGCTGCGCGGCGCCGGCGTCCGGCGGTCACGGGCGGAGGGCCCCGGCGGGCGGGCCGGAGGTCGCTGCCGAGGAGGGCCGCTCAGCGGCGGCCCCACACGAACCAGGCCGCGGGACCCACCCAGTTGACGGCGATGACCGCCGCCCACACCGCCCGGCGGCCGTTCACCTGGTCGGGACGGCGGCGCGCCAGGTCGGTCCACGCGGCGACCGCCAGGGACACCTGCACCGCGCCGAGGCCGAGGAGCACGCCCCGCTCCCGCGGTGTCAGCTCCGCCCAGCGGCGTGCCCGGTCCCGGCTCGCGGACGTCGTGCTCGCGGACGTCATGGCGGCCTCCTCGGCACCGGTGCGGGTCCCGTCCCGTCGAGCGTCCGGGGCCGGCCGGCCGGGCGCGAGGGGCGGTGCGCCCCTGCCGGGCGGGACGTTCGGCACTCCGGGCGCCGGCCGCCGCGCTGGACGCTCCGGCAGCGGGAGGAGAGTCGTGCAGGCGCTCGTCTACCACGGTCCCGGCAAGCGGTCCTGGGAGGTCGTCCCCGACCCGCGCGTCGAGGACCCCGAGGACGCCGTCGTCCGGCGGAGCCCGACGTCGGGCTGCTGCTGCCGTGCAACGTCGTCGTCCGGGTCGGCGAGGACGGCGTCACCCGGGTCGCGGCGATGGACCCCGACGTGATGGTCGAGGTGACCGGCCGGGCCGCGCTGGCGCCGGTCGCCGCCGAGGCGCGCGACCGGCTCGCAGACGCCCTCGGCGAGGTCGCTGCGGGCGGGCCGGCCGGCTGAGGCCGCGGCCGGTCAGGAGGCGGGCGCGCCCTCCCCGGCGGGGTCGCCGTGGAGGGCGCCGAAGACGTCGAGCAGCCGCTCGCGGGCCGCGTCGGGCAGCGTCGGCACCGGCAGCGCCCGCAGCGCGGCGGCGGTGCCGCGGACCTGCTCGAGGTAGACGACGCACGGGTCGCACAGCTCCAGGTGCGCGCGGACCGCCCGGTCGACCGGCTCGGGCAGCGCGCCCTCGAGGTGCTCGGTGACCAGCTCGACGAACTCCTGGCAGGCGACCTCCAGGACGTCGTCGGCGGAGGGGCGGGGCGCCGGCAGCTCAGCCACGGCCCTCTCCTTCCCCCGGGGCACCGCGGTACACGTCCTCGAGCCGGGCGCGCAGCCGCGCGCGGCCCCGGTGCAGCAGGATCCGCTGGTTGCCGGCGCTGATGCCCAGCCGCTCGCAGACCTCCTCCGACGTCAGGCCGTGGACGTCGCGCAGCTCGACCACGGTGCGCTGCCGCTCGGGCAGCTCGGCCAGCGCCGTGCGCAGCTCCCGGCGGACCTCGCCGGCCTCGACGGCCTCCTCCGGCGGGGGGTGCCAGGGGCGCGGCACGCCGGCGTCGGTCCAGTGCCGGGGCCACCGGTCCGCGCTGCCGCGGAAGCGGGCCGGGTCGACGGTGGGGCCGGCGTCCGGGCCGTCCTCGTCGGGGAAGGCGGAGGACCACGGCAGCACGCGGACCTCCCGGGCGCCCCGCGAGCGGGCCTGGTTCTCGAGGATCCGGAACACCCAGGTGCGCAGCGAGGACCGGCCCTCGAACCGGTCCAGCTGCCGGATCACGGCCAGCCACGTGTCCTGCACGACCTCCTCGGCGGAGGCGCGCGTCGACACGTGCAGCAGGGCCACGCGCAGCAGCGCGCCCGACCAGGCGTCCACCAGGTCCCCGAAGGCGCCGCGGTCCCCGGCGCGCAGCCGCCCGAGCAGCTCGGCCTGGGCCTCGCTCCCGCCCTCCCGGACGGCGGCGGCGACCGCCGAGGAGCCCGACTCCTGTGGCATGGACCTGCTCCTCGCGCCGCGACGACCGGGGACGGGGAACCGCTGCGGCCATCCTCCGGAGCCGGGAGCGGGGGCGTCAGGGGAGGAGGTCCCGCCGGGACGCTCACCTCCGGGCCCGCTCGGCCTGGTCGATCGCCCACGCGGCGTTGACCAGGCCGATGTGGCTGAACGCCTGCGGCACGTTCCCGAGCAGCTCGCCGGTGGCCGGGTCGACCTCCTCGGCCAGCAGGCCCAGGTCGCTGACGAAGCCGGCCGCCCGCTCGAACACCGCGCGGGCCCGCTCCACCTGCCCGGCCAGCGCGAGGGCCTCGGCCAGCCAGAAGGTGCACAGCAGGAAGGTGCCCTCCTCGCCGGCCAGCCCGTCGACCCCCTCCTCGGTGCGGTAGCGGTAGACCAGGCCCCGGTCGTCGGTGAGCCGGTCGGCGATCGCGTCGATCGTCGCGAGCATCCGCGGGTCGTCGGCGGGCAGGAAGCCGACGATCGGCAGCACCAGGTTCGAGGCGTCCAGCGCGGTGGACCCGAAGGACTGGGTGAAGGCGCCGGCCTCCTCGTTCCACCCCTGCTGCAGCACGGTGTCGCGGATCTCCTCGCACGTCTTCGCCCACTCGTCGACCCGGTCCTCGCAGCCGAGCCTGGGGGCCAGCTCGATGGCCCGGTGCAGCGCCACCCAGCACATGACCTTCGAGTACAGGAAGTGCCGCGGCTCGCCGCGGACCTCCCAGATGCCCTGGTCGGGGTCCCGCCAGCGGACCGCGGCGGTGTCGGCGCAGGAGGCGAGGAACCAGCGGGTCTCCTCGTCGAGGCCGGCCAGCTGGTCGCGCAGCCGCGCGGCCGCGCCGAGCAGCTCGCCGTAGACGTCGACCTGGCGCTGGTCCCACGCGCCGTTGCCGACCCGCACCGGGCGGCTGTCCCGCCACCCGCGCAGGTGGCCCAGCGTCCGCTCGCTGAGGTCGTGCTCCCCGGCGACGCCGAACATGATCTGCAGCGACACGTCCGGGCCGATGCCCCCGGCGCCGGCGGTGGTCATGAACGCGAAGAAGTCCTCGGCCTCGTCGGGGCAGGCCGCCACCCACAGCGCCTCCATCGTGAAGCTGGCGTCGCGCACCCACGAGTAGCGGTAGTCCCAGTTCCGCTCGCCGCCCACGCCCTCGGGCAGCGACGTCGTCGCGGCGGCGACGACCGCGCCGCTGGGCTGGTACGACAGCCCCTGCAGCACCCGCCCGGAGAGGTGGACCAGGTCCGCCCAGGGGCCGTCGTAGGACTGGTGCAGGGCGCACCAGGACTCCCAGGCCTCCAGCGTGCGGTCGAGCAGCCCGGCCAGCTCCGGCTGGGACCACACGTGCGCGGGCACGGGGTCGCCGAGGGTGCTGCGCTGCAGCGCCAGGTGGACGACGTCGCCGGCGCGCAGCCGCAGCCGCGCCCGGGCCCGGCCCTCGTCGAGCTCCGCCGGCACCGGGAGGGTCAGCACCAGCCAGTCCGCCCCGCCGCGCGCGGCGACCCCGCCGTCGAGGTGGGACAGCAGCGGCACGATGAGCCCGTACTCCGGCCGCGGCCGGTAGTCGACGAGCACCTCCACCTCGCCGGCGGTGCAGGCCAGCCGGCGCACCAGCACGTGCGGGGCGTCGATGCCGATGCGGTGCCCGCCGTTGTCCGGCCCGAGCCCGAGCGCGTCGGTGAGCACGAGCTCGCCGTCCGCGGTGCGGAACGTCGTCTCCAGCGCCAGCGAGCGGCCGGCGTACCGGCGGGTGGCCGTGAACTCGCCGTCCGGGTGCACCGACCAGTGGCCGGCGTCGTCGTCGAGCAGGTGGGCGAACACCGCCGGGCCGTCGAAGCGCGGGAAGCACAGCCACTCCACGGTGCCGCCGCGGTCGACCAGCGCGCACGAGTGCCGGTCGGAGAGGAAGGCGAGGTCGGCGATGGGGGTGGAGCTCATGGCGGTCTCCCGGGGTCGAGCGGTCGTGCCTGTGCAGTCGCGCCGCCGCCGGTGCCGTTACGCGTAACGCCCGGCCGGGGGGTGGGGACGGGGACGGCGAGAGCGAGGAGGTCGCCGTGTCCGAGTCCGGTGTGTCCGAGGTGCTCGAGGTGGACGTCGTCGTCGTGGGTGGGGGCCCGGCGGGGGAGGTGGCGGCGGGCCGCTGCGCCGACCGCGGCCTGGAGACCGCCCTGGTCGAGAGCGAGCTGGTCGGCGGCGAGTGCTCCTACTGGGGGTGCATCCCCAGCAAGACGCTGCTGCGCCCGGGGGACGTGCGGGCCGCGGCGGCGCGGGTGCCGGGCGCCGGCGCCGTGCTCGACGTCCCGGTCGACGCCGCCGCGGCATTCGCCCGCCGGGACTACATGACGGCGTCGTGGGACGACCACGGGCAGGAGGAGTGGCTGGCCGACCACGCGATCCGCCTGCTGCGCGGGACCGGCCGGCTCGCCGGGCCCCGCTGCGTGCGGGTGGCGGGCGGGCCGGTCGTGACCGCGCGGCGGGCGGTCGTGCTCGCGACCGGGTCGGTGCCGGTGCTGCCCCCGGTGCCCGGGCTGGCCGACGTGCGGCCCTGGGACAACCGGTCGGCGACGTCGGCGAAGGAGGTGCCCCGGCGGCTGCTCGTCCTCGGCGGCGGCGCCGTCGGGCTGGAGATGGCGCAGGCGTTCCGGCGGCTGGGCGCGGCCGAGGTGACCGTCGTCGAGGGGATGGACCGCCTGCTGCCGCGGGAGGAGCCCTTCGCCGGCGAGCAGGTGCGGGAGGCCCTGGAGCGGGAGGGGGTCGCCGTGCGGCTGGGCACCCTGCTGACCGGCATCCGCCGCGAGGGGTCCGACGGGCCGGTGCGGGCCGCCCTGCACACCGGCGACGAGGTGACCGCCGACGAGGTGCTGGTCGCCGTGGGCCGGCGGCCCCGCACCGGCGACGTCGGGCTGGAGACCGTGGGGCTGACGCCGGGACGGCCGGTCCCGGTGGACGACCGGCTGCGCGCCGTCGGCGTCGCGGGGGAGTGGCTGTACGCGGTCGGCGACTGCACCGGGCTGGCCCCGTTCACGCACATGGGCAAGTACCACGCGCGGATCGCCGCGGACGTGGTCACCGGCCGGGACGCCCGGGACCGCGCCAGCCGCGACGCCGTCCCCCGGGTGACCTTCACCGATCCGCAGGTGTGCGCGGTCGGGCTCACCGCGGCCCAGGCGCGGGAGCGCGGCCTCGCCGTCCGCGTGGTCGACGTGGGCACCGGCGAGGTGCCCGGGTCCTACGTCTCCGGCGAGGGGCTCGGCGGGACGACGCGGCTGGTCGTGGACGAGGCGGCCGGCGTCCTCGTCGGCGTGACCATCACCGGCAGCGGCGTGCAGGAGCTGCTGCACTCGGCGACGGTCGCGGTCGCCGCCCGGGTGCCGCTGGCCGACCTCGCGCACGCCGTCCCCGCCTTCCCGACGGTCGCCGAGGTGTGGCTGCACGCCCTCGAGGCGGCGGGGTTCTGAGGGGTGTGCCGTGCCCGAGGTCTCGTTCACGAACCTGCTGGTGGTCGCGGTGGTCGCCGCGGCGGTGCCGCTGGCGCTGGGCTGGGCGCCGCGGCTGCGCGTCCCGTCGGTGGTCCTGGAGATCGTCGCCGGGGTGGTGCTCGGTCCCTCGGTGCTGGGCTGGGTCGAGGTGGACCTGCCGGTGCAGGTGCTTGCCCTGGTCGGGCTGGCCTTCCTGCTGCTGCTGGCCGGCCTGGAGATCGACCTGCGCGGGCTGCGCGGGCGGTCCCTGGGGACGGCGGGGCTGGGCTACGCGGTCAGCCTCGGGCTGGCCGTGCTCGTGGGGCTGGGCGCCGACGCGCTGGGCTGGACCGCGAGCCCGCTGTTCCTCGCCGTCGCGCTGACCGCCACCGCGCTGGGGCTGGTGGTCCCGGTGCTCAAGGACGCCGGGCAGGTGGCCTCCCCGGTGGGGCAGACCACGATCGCCGGCGCGTCGGTGGCCGACTTCTCCGCCATCGTCCTGCTCACGCTGCTGTTCTCGGCCTCCGGCGGGGGCGCGGGGACGACGGCGGCCGTCCTCGCGGGCCTCGGCGTGCTGGTCGCGGTCCTGGCCGTCGTGCTGGGCCGGGTCGGGATGTCGATGCGCCTGGGTGACGTGCTCGTCCGGCTGCAGGACACGACGGCGGAGATCCGCGTGCGGCTGGTGGTCGTGCTGCTCCTCGCGTTCGTGGTCCTCGCCGAGCGGCTGGGGCTGGAGCTGCTGCTCGGCGCGTTCCTGGCCGGCGCCCTGGTCGGCGTCCTGGACCGCGACTCGGCCACGCACCCGCACTTCCGCCTCAAGCTGGAGGCGATCGGGTTCGGCTTCCTGATCCCGGTGTTCTTCGTGGCCAGCGGGGTGCGGCTGGACCTGCGGGGACTGGTCGAGGAGCCGGGCGCGCTGCTGCGCGTCCCGGTGTTCCTCGCCGTCCTGCTCCTCGTGCGCGGCCTGCCGGCGCTGCTGCACGTCCCGGCGCTGGGCCGGCGGGGCGCGGCCGCCGTCGGGCTGCTGCAGGCGACCTCGCTGCCGTTCCTGGTGACCGCGGTGCAGATCGGGGAGGCCACCGGCCGGCTGGACCCGGTGACCGGGGCGGCGCTGGTCTGCGCCGGCCTCCTGTCGGTGCTGGTGTACCCGGCGGTGGCGCTCGGCCTGCTGGGCCGGCAGCCGCAGGCTCAGCCGCAGCCCGGGCCGGGCGGTCCGCGGCCGGGCGGGACGCCGGCGCCGCGCCCGGCGGAGACCGTGCCGGAGCGGCCTCCGGCCTGACCCGGCGGGACACGCGGGGGGCCGACATGCAGGGGCAAGCGCCCGGAGCGGGGGGGGGGGGGCCCCCGGGGGGGGGGGCGGCCGCGCGCCGCGGGGCCCGGGCGCGGCCCCCCCCGGGCCG